>NZ_JBGCAQ010000030.1:0-102198 GCF_041261405.1 Streptacidiphilus sp. EB103A
GCCCGGTGCCTGGAGACAGGCACGCCGGGTGCGGGAGGCGGTCCGGGGAAACCCATTGGCGGCAACGCCAGCAGGGCGCCCTGGGCCGACCTCACTCCACGTTGGCACAGCGCCGCGGTTTCCGCGAGTACCTGGTGGGGTAGCCGCCAGCAGCATGGCGCCGGTGCGCCGGTCGACGGGCACACATAAACTGACCAAGTGCATCGACGGCTCGTCCAGCGACCGTGTGCGCCACAGCGGTGCCCCGCTGCTCACCCACAGACGCGCCGTGTCCAGATCTGCTCCTCGACGACGCCGGTCGGCTCGATGCCGCCGAGAGGCGCCAGGAGGTCCTGGCGGGCGGCCCGTTCGGCGCCGGGTTCGGCTGGACGGCTCACAAGGCCACCCCGTCCCGGGGTACTTCGCTGACGGGGCTGGGCAACGGGATCGGCAGTCCGTAGACCGTGGCAGCCACCCGCGTTACGGCCTGGGCCTGAGCGGTGCCTGCCGGTCCCCAGCCCAGGAGTTGAGCCGCCTGGGACAGGCTGGCCCACAAACGAACGAGCTGCCGGCCGCTGGAGAGGTCGGGGGCAGTGGGTAGCACGCTGCGCACCGTGGCTGCCATCCCTACCCGGGCAATGGGGTTGTGGGGGTCGTCGGCGTCCAGCAGGTAGCCCAGGATGACCGGATCGGCGATACGGATCTGTGCCTCCTCGGCGGCCTCCCGGCGCAGGGCCGCGGCAGCGTCCTCGGTTCCGTCGAGCGTGCCGCCGGGCAGCGAGGCCAAGCCCGTTTCGGGATCGAGCAGCACCATGACGCGGCCGTCATCACCCACGCACCAGCCCCAGCCCTGGCGCACCGTCAGCCCTTCGGGAACGGCTTCACCGGGGTACCAGGTCCAGGTCCGGCGCGGGGGCCTGGGCTCGCGTAGCGCCGCGTAGCGGTCCAGGACTCCGGGGGTGAGCGGGTGCCCGTCGCGCAGGACCGCAGTGGTGCAGTCGATGCGGGCGCGCAGAGCCGCCATCGTTCTGCGGGCCTCGCCCGGTGTCATCCGGTCAGGGAGGTCCGCCGGCTCCAGCAGCCGGGCCGCCACCGATTCGTGGCTCATGCGAAGGTCCGCGATCTGTCGCTCGCTCAGTTCGCCGCCGTCCCACACGGTGTGCGTGGCGCCGGGGAAGGCCCAGCGCGGGTTGGCCTCCGGGGTGTTGGGCGGGACGGTGTCCATGACCAGCATGCGGGTGAAGGTGCGTTCCAGGCCGAGTTCCTCGCGGATCTCGCGGCTGGCTGCCTGGTCGGGATGCTCGCCCATCTCATTGCCGCCGCCGGGCAGCACCCACGAGGGCCGATAGGTGGGCTCCAGCAGCAGCACCCGGCCGTGCGGGTCGGTGAACAGGACCGCGGAGGACGACCAGGTCGCCGAGCGGCTGGCAGCGTAGTGCTCCGGGCTGAGTTCCCCGGGTGCCGCAGGTATGCGTGCTGCCGGCAAGGTCGTATAGGAGTGGTGCAGGTCGTAGCGCCGCGCGGGCCGGTCGGCGTGGAAGTGCTCGGGGAAGCAGGTCGCCAGAATGTCCAGCGTCGGCTTGAACACGCCCCCGGGCAGCGGCTCGCCGACCGGGAACCATTCCCAGGCGCCGATCAGGTCCGGCTCGGTGGCGCGCGGCTGCCCGCTGAACTTGCTGATGTAGGCGGCGACCGTGACCCTGGGCACGCCGCATTGATCGATCAGCACCGACCGCAGCTGAACATCGGCGGGATCTGCCTTGAGTCCCGTCTCCTCTTCGAGTTCCCGGGCGGCGGTGTGCCGCAGGTCCTCCACCACGGTGCCGGTCTCCAGTTTGCCGCCGACGGCTTCCAGCAGGCCGGGGAACCGGGCGGAGTGGCCGAGCAGGATCTTTCCGGTCTGCGGGTCCTGCACCACGATTGCCACCCCGAACAGGGAGTTGGGCCTCGGGGTGCGTTTCTCGGCGGCGCGATGGGTGGGTGCCCAATTGCGCAGGACCAGGATCAGGAGCCGCCCGGTGTGGTGCCGCTCGACGGTGGCCCAGCCGCGGGTCATGTCCGCGAGCTGCGTCTCGTCCAGGTAGATGGTGCGCCGGGTGGGGTCCAGGTGCTGGCGGTCGGGCACCACGATCATGAAGGTGCCGCTGGGCTCCAGCCAGTGGCGGACGCGGTCCAGCAGTAGGGGTCCGTCGAGGAAGGCCACGGCAAGTCGGCAGACCACCAGCGCCAGCGAGCCGGGCTCCACCAGATCGGGCACATCCGCCAGGTCCGCACACACATAGGTGGCGCCCATGTCCTCCGGCGTCGCGGCGGTGGCGCTGGCGATGGCCGATTCGGAGAAGTCCAACCCCAGTGCGTCGAAGCCGACTTCAGCCAAGTATCGGGTGACGCTGCCGGTGCCGCAGGCCAGGTCCAGCGCTTTTGTCCCCGGCGTGCTGGCCAAGGCGGCCAGGAGCGCCTTCTCCTCCTCGGTGAGCGGTGCGAAGGGGTGGCCCTTGTCGTACAGAGCGGACCAGTAGGCCGGGGTGCCGTGCTGGGCGGTGCTGGGCGGTGCCACAGGTGCCTCCGTGATCGTTGCGGGTGATGTGCCGGGAGGAGAGGGAAAGGGTCAGGAGCGCGGTGATGTGGTGTTCGCGCGGCCGGCGGGTCCTTCGCGCGCCAGGTCGGCGATCTGGGCCGCAACGGCAGCGATGTGCACCGACGCGGTGGTGTCCACGCGCAGGACCGGTCCCAGCGCGAGGGGTCGAGCCAGTTCGTGCCAGCTGTCCCATTCGGTGTCGCCGGGCTGTTCCCCGTGGATCGGATGCCGCAGCAGGCGCGCTTCGAGCCGTGCCCGTGCCACCTGCAGCGGTACCTGGCACCAGACCTCGACAGGCCGCAGATGCGGGGCACCGCTCAGGCCCTGCAGTGCCAGCTCTCGCACGTCCGCCCGCCAACTGGACTCCAGCACCGCTCCGGCAGGGGCTTGGGCGAGCAGTGCCCACATAGTCGTACTGGCGGCGGCACCCAGAGCCGAGTTCCACCGCCGCTGGGAGTAGCCGATCGCATGGCTGCCCAGCGTCTCGGCGTGGATTTCCTTGATCACGTCTTTGCTGAACAGCGGAAGCCCCAGCGCCCGGGACAGGGCGGTGCTCAGCGTTGACGTTCCAGCACCCGGCAACCCGTTGACCAGGACCGCCACGCCAGTGGCCTCAGCGCTGGTCATCGCGACCACCGCCATCCTGCAGCGGACGTGGTGCACCGGGCGTGTTGTTGTCCGAGCAGGCGGTCCACTGCGCCGGCGACCGGCGCAGGGCCTCGGGCGGTCGCGGTGTGGCGACTGCCCGGCAGGCGGGTGTCGGGGAGGGCCCGTGCCAGGTCGGCGGGCGGGGTTCTGGGCGGGTCAGGTGTCGGGTCATGGCTAGTGGTCCATCAGTTGGGTGGTGTCAAGGATCCGGGCGAGGGTCTGCTCGGCCGTGCTGTCCGGGCCGATGACGGTTTCCGCGCCGTTGGGCAGCAGGTCCAGCTCCCGGTACCAGCTTCTGAGCTGATCGACGCCCACCTCGCGGGCCTGGGGCTTGGTGCTGTGGCGCTCGACCGTGGTCGCGAAGGGGGCGTGCAGGTAGAACCAGTGCTGGGGGCCGGTGTGGGCGACACTCAGGTCAGCGAGCATGCCGCCGTAGCGGTCGGCGTCGAGGATGCCCTCCAAGACCGTATGGAAGCCGTGCCCAAGGGCGAACTGGGTAATCTGCCAGATCAGTTCGATGTTGTGGCCTCCGGGGACGTCCCGCTCCCGCAGCAGTTCCCGCCGCACGACGTCCTGGTGCACCAGGGCCACCTGCCGTCGGGCGTAGGCTGCCCGGATCCCTTGGCGACGGTCGTCTTCCCAACCGCGCTCGGGCCTCGCACGACAACCAGCACCCGGTCGCTGGGGCAATCCGCCGTCGCTGTATCGGCCAGGTGGGGGGAGGCGCTGTCGGACACGGGGAGCTCCATTGGGTTGCGTCGGCTGTAAGGATCGGGTGCGGGCGGCAGCCGGCTAGGTCTACGAGTAGACGGCGCCGATACCAGCGGTCCACGCGTCCACGGCGGCGCGCAGGTTGCGCCGGACGACGGGTTTGACTCGCCCTGGTTGCGCCGCTTCCTCGACCGTCCACCAGAGGTGTTCGTGCAGTTCCCCGGCCGGGACAGACAGCTGGTCGAACTGGTCCACCCGGATGGTGGCGGCGAAGGTCGACATGAAGCACAGGTGCTCCCTGCCCGCCGGCGGACCCGCCGTAGCGCTGAGCCACTTCAGGACCAGCAGGTCCTGCACTTCGACCTCGACACCGGTCTCTTCCCTGGCCTCGCGCCAAGCGATGTCCCTCAGGGACTCGCCGGATTCCGTCTTGCCGCCGGGCAGGACGGCCCAGCCGGAGTTCGCCTGCCGGACCCGGAGGAACGGCTGCTCGGGGGGCACGGTCAGGACGGCCGAGTCGGCAAAAAGCACCGCCCGGGCCGTACGGCTGTCCGCCACATCCGCGGCCGGGGTCGGCGTACTGGCGCAGGGCTGCGCAGGGGAGCTGCTGGTCATCACGCCTCCAGGGGCTCGGTGCGGTCGAGAGGCGGTGGTCCGGGCCGCCGGGGCGCGCACGGGTTCGATCGGTGTGCTCGTTCCGGGCAGCTCGGGCAGGTGCCGGATCGGGAGCGCCACAGCATCCAGATGGGCACCACCAGCAGCCCGGTGATCACGTCAGCGTCGGTCGCAGCCCAGTCACGGTCCCCAGGACCCCAGCGAGCAGCGCCACCAGCGGTCGCACCGCGAAGGCCAGCCACATGCAGGTGGGTTGGGCGCGGCTCCGGGGTTCGGGCGGGCCACGGCCGGGGTCCGCCCGGAGGGTGCGCGAGGCATGACGGCCCGGCAGCGGAGGAGCGCCCGGCCTGAGGCTGGGGGCGAGCTCCTCCTCCGCGCCCGAGGGCTTCTCCTTGGGGTCGGGAGCGCCGAGATCGATCATGCTGCCGGGGTTGGGGCGCTGGCGCGTTCCGGCCCAGTGGGGATCTCCTCGTGCCGACCGGATTGGATCGCGGGGGCCACGGTGTAGACCGGGACGCTTTCCAGGCTGGTCATGGAGTGTGGTGGGTGCCTGGCTAGGTGGATCACTCGGCCGCCCTCTGGGCGGGAGCGCATGTCGGTGATCTCGTAGGGCCGACCGTCCAGCATGATCCACATTCCTAGCTGGAGGGCTGCGGTCTGGACGGGCTGCGGGGCGACCAACCTGCGGCCGTCGGGGAGTTGGTAGGGCTCGGCCCGCGGGGCCGGCGTGGTCGTGGGCGGGTGCCACCTGGGACGCCTGCCTGCGGGGGTCACAGGGTGACCGCCCACTGCCCGCGGCGGAGCGTCGTCTCTCCGTCGGACGTGATGGTGACCTTGGCGCCGTACACAGGCAGTGATCCTTCATGGAGCCATCGGCGGCGGATCTGGTCCAGGATGTCCCACAGCCGGCGTGGTCCGCCCTGGTGCACCGTGGCACCGGTAGCCCCGGCGGGCATGGTGGCGCGGGCCCAGGACCCGTCAGCGTGCAGCATCCATGCGGTGATCCGGCCGTCCTCGTCCAACTGCAACCGGTGCTCGATCCCCGGCGCGGTGACCGTGAGCATCGACCACACCTCCCACGCCTGCGGGACGTTGATCACGGGGTAGGGGCTCTGGGAGATGTCCTCGCCGTCGCGCTCGCGCACCTCGGCGAACATGCTGTTCAACATCGCCGGGTAGTCGGCAGCGGTGCGGGCGGTCATGAACGCCGCGCGGTCCCACTCGATCCGACCCAGGGCCCCGCCGTCGGGCTGCTTGTCCGCGGCGAGGATGAGTCCGGTGTTCGCCAGCGTGGTGACCAGCCGTCCGGCGGGCCGCAGCGCGCTGAGCCATGACGCCGGGATGCGGGGCACCGAGACCATGGACACGATCCGGTCGTACTGGTCGGGCAGCTCGCCGGCGCCGTCGCCGGTGATCACCTGCGGCCGCAGGCCGATGCTGTGCAGACGCTCGGTGGCGGCCTCGGTGAGGTAGGGATCGATGTCCATGGTGGTCACGTTGGCGTCGCCGAGGCGGTAGGCGGCCAGGGCGGCGCTGTAGCCGGACCCGGTGGCCATGTCCATCAGCCTGGTGCCGTGGGACATCCGGCCGTGCCGGAACATGGCCGTGACCAGTCCCGGGTTCGTGGACGAGGAGGTGGGGACTCCGATCACCGAGGAATCCGCCGCCGCGTGGTCAGCGTGCACGGCGCCGACGCGGGTCACCAGCGTGGTGTCGCCATAGGCGGCGGCAACTGATGGGGATCACCGATTTCGACCACCCTTGCTCTTCATCCCACTTCCTTGATCGTGCAACTGCTGGTCGGAGTCGCCCGTCTCCCAAGAATCCGGGTCGGGCTGCCCCGTCAAGGGCGCCTTCGGCGTCGCTGCGCGATGGGCTTCGCCCACCCTGGACAGGTCACCCCGACCCTCAAGAGCAGCTGTCCAACGGGCGACTCCGGAGGTCTGACGCTCCGTCGCAGGTCAACGGCCTGCAGGTGGGGAACCGAAGTGAGCAGGTCTGCCCGGAGCCTGAGCGGGGGGTGGCCGAATTCAAATATCGCCATCAGCGCCTGGCAATCCAAGTCCAGGCCGCCGCTGAAGCCTGCCCGGCCCTCCTGGACAAGCGCGTCCACCCCCACGTCCTACGGCACAGTTGCGCGATGTCCCTGCTCCAGGCCGGTGTCGATACGACCGTGATCGCGCTCTGGCTCGGCCACGCCGGCGTCCGCTCCACCGACGCCTACGTCCACGCCGACATGACCATCAAGGAACAGGCTCTCGCCCTCACCGCACCGGTCACTGCCAGGCCGGGCCGCTATCGGCCCACCGACAAGGTGCTCGCGTTCCTCGACCGCCTGTGAGGCATGAGCCTCAGACAGTCTCGGGCTGGAGGTCTCCGAGACAAAGACCCAGCTCGATCGGCACTGTCGGCTCCGACAGATAGCCTGCGGCGGTGACTGATGCTTCGTTGAAGTTCTTGATCGATGCCGATCACGGGCAGTTCTACGTCCAAGACTTGGAGCCCTATGACGCATGGATGGCTGACCACGCGACGGACCCGGACCTTCCGCCAGCCGGCTGGACCCAGGAAGCGGTCTACATCCATCGCATCGGGGTGGAGCCGCACTCGATCTCCGTCGGCACCGCCCGGGACGACATGGTCGAGTCGCTGATCATCGTCCATGAGTCCGAACCGATGATCGAGCCGACGGCCGAGCACATCGCGGAGACAGACCTGGAAGTCCCGACCGGTCAACTCACAGTATCCAGCCCGGGCGTCCACCCGGAGGACGGGCCCAGCATGACCGTTCCCGCTGGCCTGTTGCGAGCCCGGGTCTCCTACATCCCGGCTGAAGCGCCCGACATCAACACCAACGGCGGCCCTGGCGAATACTTTCTCTATCGGATCGACCTCTGGCCCGCCGACCAGGCACGCGAGCTTGTCATCCTCAAGCAGGGACCGAACCCCTGGGCCGGATAGATCCTCCCGCCTGCGACTATGCCGAGCAGAACAGTCGCCGCGCCGCCCGCGATCACGCATGCTGACGGTCACCTCGGCATAGTCGCGGTCTCGGCATAGGTCGATCTATGCGGATATCCGCATAGATCGACGAGGTCGGTCAGCTGCCTGCCCGCGCCCCGTCTGGGCCGCAACCGGACGGCACCGCCTGTATGAAAGAGCCGAGGACCTGCCCCGTCTGCCTCGCCAGACCGGTGATGAGATGGAACGTCGACTTCTGCCACCAGTGCCACCCCCGCGGCCCGCGAACACCACCTCCGTGCCGCCGTTGCGGCAGCACGGAGAACTACTTCAGCGCCGGCCTGTGCCTGTGGTGCCACCCCGGGCGCCCGGCGTTCGCCTCCTCCTGCCCCGACTGCCTGGCCTGGGGCGTCTTCGACCAGAGCCGGGGGTTCTGCCTCGCCTGTCGAATGTTCCGCAAGCGCCATCCCGATCGGCGGCCGTGCCGAATCTGCGGGCGCACGGCCAACCTCATGGACGAGGTGTGTCGGCTCTGCCGCCGCCAGGCCCGACTCGTGCAGGCCGGCAAGCACGGCCATCAGCTGGACCTGGAGGGCTCCAACCGCCACGGCCAGCAGCTCTTCTTCGGAGACTGCGACCGTCGGGTCCGGCTCTCGGTGCCGCTGAGGGACCGCCAAGAACATCGACGGCTCAGAACAAGGACGCCCGACTACCGATGGCCCCTGGTCCCGGCAGTGCATCAGCAACTGCTGCTGTTCACACCGGACCGTGACTGGGAGGTCTGCAAGCCTGGGCGCCTGCCCGATGCGGTCGACACAGAACTGGTGGCGGCGTTGACGGCCCTCTCGCGTGAGCGCGCGCAGCGGCTGGGATGGAGCAAACAGGTCCAGGCCACCGTGCGCGCCGCCCTTCGCGCCGTGGTCGCCATGCAGGACACACCCGGCGCCGCGATCAAGGCGAGCGACGTCCAGGCGTTGGCCTCGATGAACGGTGTGACGGTCAAACACGCCACCGCTGTCCTGGCCGAAGCCGGGTTCCTCGACGACGACCTGCCGCGCAACGGCACCGAGACCTGGTTCGCCGACAAGACCGCGGAACTCCCCGAGCACGTACGCGACGAGCTGCGGACGTGGCTGGAGACGATTCAGAACGGCCGCACCACGCCCCCGCGGTTCAAACCACTGCGTTCGCACTCGGCCATACGCAACTACGCCCGCGCCATCGTGCCCCTGGCCCAGATCTGGGCCACCAGCCACGAGTTCCTCCGAGAGGTCACCCAGCAGGAGATCCTGGACGCCCTGCCCGCCGAGGGCGCCCAGCACGCCGCGGCCATCACGGCCGTCCGATCCCTGTTCCGCGCCCTCAAGGCCCACCAACTGGTGTTCCAGAACCCGACCAGGAAGCTCGGCAGTGTCATCGTCCGGCGTGTTCCCCAGCAGCTCGCCCCGGATCTCGTGGAGGAACGCCTGCGAGACCCCGATCCCGTCCGGGCCGTCCTGGGCGCGCTGATCGCCTTCCACGCGCTCAGCGTCCAAGACCTCCGCGAAGTCCTGACCACCGACATTCACGACGGCCGCCTCCACCAGGACCACCGGGTCATCCTCCTGGCCGCTCCCGTGCGCGAGCGACTCGCGGACTACCTGGACTATCGCGCCCAAAGATGGCCCCGGACCGCGAAGCCGCACTTGTTCATCAACCATCAGACTGCCTACGACACCGAACCGACCAGCAACGTCTGGGCCACCGGTGTGCTGGGGATTTCGGCCAGAGCCATCCGCGAGGACCGCATCCTCGACGAAGCCCTCGCCACCGGCGGCGACGTGCGTCGTGTGTGGGACCTCTTCGGCATGACCCCCTCCGGATCCCAGCGATACCTCGCTGCCGCCGAGCAGCAGCGCCTCAACGAAGCCCGGACCGACACTCCGCCCGCACAGGCGTGACAAGCTGCGGCTGAGGCCGAAACGACATCCACGTCGGATTCATCCGAGGACCCCGTACCGCAACAACGACCACCTGCAACAGAAGCAGCGGCCAAATAACGAACGAGCCCCCAGTTGCTTCCAGTGTCTGCCGAAGCGTTCGAGGTCCATGTTCCCCGGGGCGCCGATTGCCTCGCCCATCCACACGACGCGGTGCAGGAGTTCCCTCAACCACGGGCCGGGTCGTACTCCCACCACCAGGCGATGTGGGGCAGCGGCGGTGCTCCGGTGCTCGCACCGGTGAGCGTTTCGGTGAGTTCGCGAGGCTGGACGTCTCCGTCAGGACCGTCTCGGTGGAGATAGCGGGGACTGTCGCGCTGCCAGCGGTTGCAGCCGTTCCAGTAGCTGTCGATGCTCCGTACGTACCGGGCGAGTTCCGCGGGGGCATCGGAGAGGAGGTTGTCGTGCAGACGCATGTAGAGACCCGCGGTGCGGTGGACGAGGGAGACCACTTCGTCGAGGGCCTGGGAAACCGGGATACCTTGCTCTGTGGACAGGAGGATGACCAGGTTCTCCATCTTGCCGTCGAGGTTCCGTTCGAGTTCCTTCGGGAGGGAGAAGACGTCGTTCTCCACGTCGACCAGGAGTGCGGACATCTCGGTGAGTGCGCGCACGCGGCGGTCGGTGCGGTAGGAGCCGGGGACGGAACCGCAGGTGACGGTCGCCGAGAGCCGGGGGAAGACCATTCCTCCGCCGGATACGAGGCGGGTGTGTACGTAGGCGCTGGGGTCCTCACGCAGTCCGGCGGCGGCGAGTGTGACCCTGCGGATCTCCGTGCGCAGATAGGCTAGGACCCAGTCGGTGAAGTCTTCGCCTGCACCGGGGTCGGCGCAGGCGTCGAGGCGGATCCGAATGTCGTGGAGGGCCGCTCCGTACCGGTCGGTGGGGTCCAGGGGGTACTCTGCGATCTCGATCGCGCGCTGGAGGCGGGCGTTGGCGACAGCGTAGTCGCCGGGCCGGTGGGCGATGGGGCGTTCGTCGCAGTATTCGTCGTCCCAGGCGAAGGCCCAGGTGCAGAAGTCGGCCAGGCACTGCAGTCGGTCGACGGGGCCCTCGGGTGCCTGCATGGCGGCGAGGTAGCCGTTGCGGATCTCCACCATGCGGGTGCGCTGGGCGTCGTCCCAGTAGAGCTGGAAGCGGTCGAGGAATTCCACGGTGCCCTTTTCGACGTGATCCGCGGCGTCGTGGATCGCGTAGGGGAAGGGCGCGTAGAGCGGCGGGAGGTTCGTCGGCATGTCGGGCATGTGTCTCTCCGTGGAGGCAGGAAGTGGGTAGGAAGGATCACACCGGGGTACGGGGCTGAACGGTCAGTCGCAGGCCGGCCGGACGCAGGGCCATGCGGGCGCGGGGGGTGGGGTTGCTGTCCGGCGCCGGGATCAGGGTGTGGCGTTGAAGGATGACCGCGAGGGTCAGGGTTGCCATGGCCACTGCGTAGGAGTCGCCGATGCACTTGCGTGAGCCGGCGCCGAAGGGCAGGTATCCGGGGCGGTGCGCGTTCGGCGGGCGGTTGTCCTGCCAGCGGTCGGGTGCGAGTGTGCCGGGATCGTGGAACACGGTGGGGTCGCGGTGCAGTGTCCAGATGCTGAAGACGACGTCCGCGCCGGCGGGCAGCCGGTGGCCACCGAGGTCGGTGGCGCGCCTCGTGGTGCGGCTGAGCAGCCACACCGGCGGGTACAGCCGGAGCATCTCGGTGAACAGGCTGTGTACGTAGGGCAGGTGGGCGGTGTCCTGGTAGGTGGGAGGTCTTCCGCCGAGGACGGTGTCGATCTCCTCGCGGACGCGCTGGTGGTGGTCGGGCCGGGTGGCCAGGGTGTGGAGGGTCCAGGAGAGCAGTGAGGCAGTGGTCTCGATTCCTCCGATCATGAATCCCCACAGGTGAAGTGCCGCCAGCTCGTCGGTGAGCAGTCCCTTGTCGTGATGCTCGGGCAACAGCAGGAATGTGAGCAGGTCGTCGTGGTCTCCCGGGTGTGCGCGGCGGTGGGCGATCATTTCGCGGAAGGCTTCCTGGCTTCGTCGCACGGCCTGGTCGAAGCGCCGGTTGACCGGCAGTGGCAGTCGGCCCAGAGCGGGCAGCGCGACGCGCAGGGCGAAGCCGTCCAGGACGAGGGGGAGATCGCGCTGGAACTGCTGGACACTGCGCGTGGCGACCGGGTCGCGGAAGATCGACCGGGTCAGCCCGCCCGTGGACAGCCGGTCCATCTCCTCATTGACGTCCAGGACCTGCTGGGGATGCCAGGACTCGACCTGTTGTACGGCCACCTCTGCCAGCCCTTCCAGGTAGCCGGGAAGGCGGGAGCGGTGGAAGGCGGGTTGCAGCAAGGGCCGCTGGACGTGGTGCACGTCGTCGGAGCACACGGCGAGGCTGTCGCCCATCAGTTCGCGCAGCGGGTCCATGTACGAGCCGCCTTTGTCGTAGTCGGCGCGGCCCGTGATCAGCATGTGGTGCACGAGTTCTACCGAGTTGACGACGTACACGGTGCGTGGCCCGATCCGGATGCGGACCAGGGGGCCGGCCGAACGCAGTTCCTCGAAGGCGCGCAGCGGGTTGGCTGCAAAACGGTGCAGGTGACCGATGAGGGGCAGCCCGCCGGAAGCTGTGGGAATGTCCAATGGGCCGGTTCCGGGGCGCGGAGGGGCAGTCATCACACGGGTCCTTGTCGTCGAGGTCGGCAGTGTCCGAACGGCGTCCGTTCTCGGGGCGGGGTCCCAGCGTCGTGCCCCTGCCTCAAGACCAGTGGGGTGGAGCTGTTCAAGGACGGTCCGCAGTGAGCAGGACGTAGCCAAGCTGCGGGAGGCGGCTGAAGCGTTCGACCAGATCGGCGGCGGACGTCAGTTCGTCGGCGGTATGCCCGCCTTGGGCCTGGGCCGTGTCGCGGAAGAGGGCCACCACCGAGTCGAAGCCCCTGCGCACGTGGTCGGCGATGTCGGTGAACTCGGTCAGTTTCAGTCCGGCTTGTCCGATGAGTGTGTGCCATGTGGCCTGGGTCGGAATGACGGTCATCTGGAAGAGACCGGTCACCTGCTCGATGAGTTCGGCCTCAGCGGCTGTGGACTGTCCTTTCCTGAAGATATCGGCGACGACCAGCCGTCCGCCGGGCCGCAATGTGCGTGTCACGTGGGCGAGCGCCGTCTTCTTGTCCTGGATGTGGAGGATGGACTCGATGGCGTAGGCGCCGTCGAAGGAGGCGTCCTCGAAGGCAAGCGCCGTCGCGTCCGCGAGCTCGAAGGTGGCACTGCCTCGGCCGACAGGGAGGGGCGTGCGCTGCCGGGCGCCATCGAGCTGGTGTGCGCTGACGGTGATGCCGGTGATGCGGGCGCCGCTGGCGGCGGCGATGTCGACGGCCGGTTTGCCGGTTCCGCATCCCAGGTCCAGGACCCGGTCACCCGCGGCCGGGGCCAGACGCTCGGCGACCAGCCTGGTGAGGCGGTCGGTGGCCTGGCCGATCGGTGCGGTGTCCTGGGTGTCGTCCCAGTAGCCGAGGTGGATGTTGCCGCCGAGGGCGTGTTCCAGGAGGTCGGTGAAATGGTCGTACATGGCTGCGACGTCGGCGGCAGTGGGCTGGTCGGTCATGATGTGGTGGTCCTCTCCTGCGACGGATGCTGCGGCGGTACGTCGGTGTCCGGGGGAGGAACGATGGTCAGCGCCTCTTCCAGCAGGGCGTCGACGATCCTCGACTCGGGGACGGTGGCGATGAAGATCTGTCCTCTGCCGTTGCCGCAGGAGACGTCAAGGTCGGCTTCGCGTGCTTCGCCGGGGCCGTTGACGACGCAGCCCATGACCGCGATGCGCAGCGGGCCATCGCCAGGCACTGCGCCACAGCGACGTCCTCCCGCTCGAAGGCGCAGTCCGCGTGCTGCCCCTCGAACAGTTCGGCCACGCAGGCCGCCAGGCGTACGCATGCGCCGGGGCCGAGCAGGCCAGGGCCTGCAGCGCGTCGCCGACCAGGATCGCGTCGGCGGTACCGAACACCCGCTACGCGGCCGACCGGTGGCGTCGTACCGGGTCCTTGTCCATGACGTCGTCATGCAGCAGCGTGAAAACGCGGAGGAGTTCAAGCGCCGCAGCGGCGGGCCGTACCGGCCCAGGGTCCTCTTCCCCGGTCGCGCGAGCGGCGGCCAACGCCAGTGCCGGGCGCAGGGCCTTTCCTGCCCGCGCGTCGCAGGGGTGCCGTCCTTGTCCCACCAGCCCGGGTGGTAGCCGAAGACCTGCCGCATCGTGCCCGGCAGGGTGTCGACGCCAGAGCGGAGCAGGGGTGTTGTCAGGTCGCGTGCCCGCAAGAGGAGTTCGTCGGACCCCGCACAGCAGGTGGCGGACATGGCCGACGGAGGAACACTGCCCTCGCCGTCGGCGGAATCGGGTGCGGTGGTCATAGTGGAAGCCCTCTGCTCTCAGGCCGCGCGGCGGGTGACGATGCTGTACACCGACGCCTGGTCCTGCTCCAACGTGACCGAGAAGCTGATCGCCATCTCTCGTAACTCCTCGATCGGCCCGCTCACCCCGTCGGGGAAGTGCCGCTCGATGTTGAGCCGCACCTTCTGGAACCAGTGCACGACCTCCGCGTTCGACGGCATGATCCGCATGTCCTGCAGCACCAGGCCGTGCGCCTCCAGAGCTCGGACGAAATGGCCGGGGGACTTGCGGTTGCCGCACGCGAGCCGGTCCGCGGTGTCCTCGATGGCGGGCCGGTACGACGTCAGATCGGTCTTGTACAGGGTGTCGGAGATCACCACCGTGCTGCCGCGCGCGCACCGCTTGGCCACCGCGCTCACCGACGCCTCGAACACGTCGTTGAGAAAGTGCGTGTAGACCCCGCGCACTACCACCAGGTCGTACGGGACTTCCGGGTCGGGCAGCAGGTCCACGTCCTGCCCGTCGCACAGGAACAGCTCGATCCGGTCGCCCAGTTGCTCTTCGGCGACCTTCTCGGCGCAGTAGCCGAGCTGCCGCTCACTGATGTTCACAGCATCGATGCGGCGGCACTCCGGGAAGCGTCGCGCCAGATACCGGCTGATAAACCCCCACCCGCACCCTAAGTCGAGGATCCGGTTCATCTGCGGCCGACTCGGGCCGACCAGCCCCGCCAACTCCAGCTGCCGCCCGAAGTGCCGCACCTCCGACGGGCCCACCGAACCCGCCGTCGGCCCACGCGCAAGCTCGGCCGCGTCGAACAGACCGAACTGGAACAGCAGATTCCCCTCCCCCAGCGCCTTGTGCCACATGTGCGGCGGGTCGTCGTATGTGTAGACGACCTTGTCGCGATACGGATCGATACGCGGACTGTCAACTACCTGGATCTCCGGCAGGCGCCGGTCCTGGGCATGGTGCATCGTCGCAGGCTCCTCGCTCGTCGTTCAGTCGGCCAGCCGAGGCCGACTGCACTGCGGCTCCCCGTGCCCCTGCCGGCGGCGTCCCGACTGCACAGAAGCAGCTTTCAGTCAACACCCTGATGGGGGTTGTGCGGCAGGCCGTACAAGGGGCGCACCCGCAGCGCGCGCCCGGCGCTTGGACTGCACGCGCGCGGCACACACGCAATGGGTCGGTGCTTCGTGTTCAGGACACAATCCGACAGAGTCAAGCTGAGATGCCGGACGCCGCTGACCTACCGCTCCACCGACGCAGGCAATCGCTGCCGCGGCCGTCCTGGCCCAAGACGGTGACCTGCTGCTGGCCGACGCCCTGACCCGTGCGCGTGGACACGGGCGGGTCACCCAGGACCTCGCTGGCGCACCCGAACTCCCTGCACCGCTACGAATACGGCACCCCTACCGTCAGAGCCCTGCTCGAGGCCGCGATGGACGCCCGCCGCCTCGGCGTAGGCCAATCTCATCTCGGTGGAGGGACGGCTGTTCACCGAGAAATGGCCGCACGGACTGAACCCGGACGGCTCACCCACGCCCCTGTGGCCCTGACCAGGGGGTGGCGGCAACCGACTACCTGGAAGGGAGAATACGAAGCGCTCCTACCCGGCAGGTCGAGGGCCCGGAAGGGGCGCTTGCTCGGCGGCCTGGAGGACTCAGCCGATGCCGTCGTCGGCGTCGGCGTCGCTGTTCCGCCGCAGGCCGGGCGGGGCCCCAAGGCGACGGGTCCTGCCGCAGCCCGACAAGTAGAGCCGAGTAGCCATCGCTCGCGGCCCGCCTCAGGGCGGTCCTGGCCGGCAAAGCAGCCGGCCAGGACCGCCCTGAGGGCCGGTCACTTGCGCCAGAACAAGTGGTGCGTCACCCCGCTCGGGCTGGGCACGACCTCCAGGTGGAACCGGTCGAGCAGTTCATCGGGTGATTCCCAGAGTCGTACTCCGGAGCCGAGCTTCACCGGCGAGACCGCCACGTGCAGGGTGTCGACGAGGTCGGCGTCGAGGAACTGCCGGATGGTGGTAGCCCCGCCGCCGAGTCGGACGTCCTTGCCCTGCGCTGCCTCCCGGGCCTGTTCCAGGACCGTGGCCGGGTCGCCGTCGACGAAGTGGAACGTGGTGTCGGAGAGGGTGAACGATGGACGCTTGTGGTGGGTCATGACGAACACCGGGGTGCGGAACGGGGGCTCCTCGCCCCACCAGCCCTGCCACTGGTGGTTGTGCCAGGGCCCGCGCTGGGGACCGAACTTGTTGCGGCCCATGATCTCGGCGCCGATGTTGCGGGCGTAGTCCCGCGTGAAGTAGTCGTCCAGGCCCCGGCTGCCCCCGGGGTCGGTGCGCATGGGCCAGCTCGCCGTGGCGCCGGCCCAGGCGAACAGCATTTCCGGCTCGACATGACCGAACGGCCTCTCCAGGGTCTGGTCCTCCCCGGCACCGATCCCGTCACTCGAGACGGTGATGTTCTGGACTCTCAGCAGCTGAGCCACGTGTTCCTCCTGTGTTGTCGACAACGGTGGTGAGACGTGGATCGTCACTGTGGGGTCGGAGCCGATCGACGGTTCTTGACACGTACCAGCGGAGTCATCTGATCTGCAGACCCCGCCACCGGCAGGTCAAGGGCGGTAGGCCCGCGAGGACCACCCGATGACGGGGCCTGCAGCGCGAGATCGAGGAGGGTTGAACGTCATCGAGTCCTGGAACCGGGCCAACGCAGTGATCTACTACGGCAAGGGCGGCGAGATCTCCACCGACCGCCGAGAGGAGGTCGAGATGGCCGCGTTGTGCCCGCGGATCCTGCGGTCCAGCCTGGTGTACGTCAAAACCCTGATGCTCCAAGCCGTTTTGGCTTAGAGGTCGCGCAGGTAGGCGTGTGCTCATGGGCGGCGGTTCGGGCGTTCGTCCCAGCGGTGGGTCGTCCATGCCTGTCGGATCAGGCTGCGCACGGTGATGATGGTGTCGGCGAGGTCGAACAAGGCGTCGATGACGGTGGCCCTGCGTTCCATAGCAGCGGGCGAGTCGTTGGAAGGCGTTCTGCCAGGCGTGGGTCCGTTCGACGTGCCACCTCTGGCTTGCCTGGATCGGCGCCTTCTCGCCCTTCTGTGCGATGCGGCCGTGCAGGCCGCGTTCGTCGAGCAGGGTGCGGGTCTTGTCCGAGTCGTAGCCGGCGTCCAGGTGCACGGTGATGTCGTCGGGCAGCGGTCCCAGGTCCGGGCGTGAGTAGTTCCGGTACAGGAATTCACGATGAGAAGGATCAAGGTGTCTGGGCTGGCCCATCCGTTCCCGAAAGGGTGGCTTCGGCTTCGGCGAGTGCTCGGTACAGCGAGGCGACTGATGGGTTGCTGCCCGCGTTCTTCCCGGTCTTGATCGTGAGCTTCTTCGCGATCTCCGGGACGGGGATGCCCTTGTCCTTGAGCGCGACGGCGAAGGTGAGCATGTCGTCGTCGATGACCTTCGGCCGACCGCCGTGGTTGCCCTTGGCTGCGGCGATGACCTGCCCTTCGAGGGTCTTCTCGCGGATGTAGTTGCGCTCGATCTGCCCGGCGACCGCGAGCACGGCGAAGAACATGGCGCCCATGCCGTTGGGGTCATAGACGCCGGTGAGCGGGCCAGTGAGGAGTTCGAGTTGGATGCCACCGGCCTGGAGCTGGGCGGACAGCGTCATCAGCTCGGCTGCGTTGCGCGCGAGACGCTTGAGCTCGTGGACCGTGAAGACGACCGGCGCCTCGGGCGCGGCTTCCTTGAACTGGTGGGCCAGCGCGAGTGCCTTCTCCAGTTCGGGGCGCACCTTGACCCTGGTGCTGATCTGCTCGGAGAAGACCTTGTGGCACTCGACCCGGCGCAGGGCTTCGAGCTGACTGGCCAGTTCCTGGCGTGCGGTCGATGTCCGGGCGTACCCGATCCGGATCGGCCGCTCGCCGGGAGGCGCGGGCACAACGGCAAGGGCGGGGGCCGCCTTCCAGGTCCGGCCCGGCTGCCGGTCGGCTGGCACCAGAATCTCCAGTTCCTCGCGGAGCGCGGGGACCAGGACGAAGCGGGGGGTGTGGTACTTCGCGGCGGTCTTCCCGCCGCGGGTCCGGCAGGCGCTGCCGGCGGGCACGCCGCAGTTCGGGCAGTCGTGGCGTTCAACCGCGAGCGCGGCCTGATCGGGCGTCAAATCCATGGGCGGAAGTCTCTCAGAAGTGCCTCGCATAACACGCAGGTTTCGAGAGGACTTTTGCGAACAGCGACCTGCGGAAACGTGATCGCTCCGGGGTCCGTCGCAGAACTCTCACAGATGATCAATTGTGAGAGTCAGGCGGCAGCGGATTCGCCTCGATCCAGTTCCGCACCACAACCGCGTCCTGCGGGCGTCCGAGTGCGTCTAGAACTTGCGACTGAAGGCCCAACACCGTGTGGAGTTGCGGAAGCAAGAAGGGCATCGCGGCGATGTGACGCCGGTAGGACTCCACCGCATCTCCTATGGCACGTAGCGCCCCAGACAGATCGCCTCCGGTCGCTAGGAGCACGGCCCATATGGTTAGTGAGGTGGCGAGGTCGGGCTCGTGGGCAGCCGGGTTGTCGGCCGCGAGCCGACGCCGGATCTCCACCGCCTCCTCGGTGACAGCCAGGGCCTCAGCATGCCGACCCGCCTCCGACAGTTGGATGCCGAGGTTGGACAGTGAGGTGGCAAGGTCGGGCTCGTGGGCAGCCGGGTTGTCGGCCGCGAGCCGACGCCGGATCCCCAACGCCTCCTGTTCGACGGCCAGGGCCTCAGCGTGCCGACCCGCCTCCGACAGGCGGATGCCGAGGTTGGCCAGCGAGCCGGCGAGGGCGGCCTCGTGGGCGGCCGGGTTGTCGGCCGCGAGCCGACGGTAAATCTCCTCTGTCTCCTGGGTGACGGCCAGGGCCTCAGCGTGTCGCCCGGCCTCGGGGAGCCGGTTGCCGAGGTTGGACAGTGAGGTGGCGAGGTCGGGCTCGTGGGCAGCCGGGTTGTCGGCCGCGAGCCGACGCCGGATCTCCACCGCCTCCTCGGTGACAGCCAGGGCCTCACTGCGCCGACCCGCCACCGACAGTTGGATGCCGAGGTTGGACAGTGAGGTGGCGAGGTCGGGCTCGTGGGCAGCCGGGTTGTCGGCCGCGAGCCGACGCCGGATCCCCAACGCCTCCTCGGTGACAGCCAGGGCCTCAGCATGCCGACCCGCCTCGGGCAACCGGATGCCGAGGTTGGACAGTGAGGTGGCGAGGGCGGGCTCGTAGGCGGCCGGGTTGTCGGCCGCGAGCCGACGCCGGATCCCCACCGCCTCCTCGGTGACAGCCAGGGCCTCACTGCGCCGACCCGCCTCCGACAGCCAGATGCCGAGGTTGGACAGCGAGCCGGCGAGGTCGGGCCCGTGGGCGGCCGGGTTGTCGGCCGCGAGCCGACGCCGGATCCCCAACGCCTCCTCGGTGACAGCCAGGGCCTCAGCATGCCGACCCGCCTCCGACAGCCGGATGCCGAGGTTGGACAGCGAGCCGGCGAGGTCGCGCTCGTAGGCGGCCGGGTTGTCGGCCGCGAGCCGACGCCGGATCCCCAACGCCTCCTGTTCTGTGGCCAGGGCCTCAGCGTGCCGACCCGCCTCCGACAGCCGGGTGCCAAAGTTGGACAGTGAGGTGGCGAGGTCGGGCTCGTAGGCGGCCGCGCTGTCGGCCACGAGCCGACCGTAGATCTCCACCGCCTCCTGGGTGACGGCCAGGGCCTCAGCGCGCCGACCCGCCTCCGACAGCCGGGTGCCGAGGTTGGACAGCGAGCCGGCGAGGGCGGGCTCGTAGGCGGCCGCACTGTCGGCCAGGCTGTCGGCCACGAGCCGACCGTAGATCTCCACCGCCTCCTGGGTGACGGCCAGGGCCTCAGCGCGCCGACCCGCCTCCGACAGCCGGATACCGAGGTTGGACAGCGAGCCGGCGAGGGCGGGCCCGTGGGCGGCCGGATTGTCGGCCGCTGCTTGCTTGTCGGCGTGGGTAAGGGATGTGGTGAGGCGCACGGCCAGGGAGTTGGTGATGCGCGACGGGTGGGGGAGTGCCGCTGCCGCGGACTGCAGGGCCTGGTGGGTGAGGGGAACGGTGTCCAGGGCCGTGTCTAGGGTCTGCAGGACGTGGTCACTATCGGCGGTGCGGCGGCCGTTGTAGTGGGCGATGGCGGAGCGGGCCAGGACGGTGACGCTCTGGGCCTGCTGTTCGGGGCTGGCCACACCGAGAAGGACCTGCAACGGGATTGTGCCGTGGGTGACGTAGTGTGAGGCGTGGTATTCGGCGAGGCGGTCGGGTTGCAGGGAGCCCCAGTAGCGCTCTCCGTCTGCCGGGTACAAGCGTGCGAGCCAGGCCGCGGTTTGGATCGCCTTGTCGCCGGGCAGCACCGGGACTGTCCGCAGGACGGTGACAGCCTGTTGCTGGTCGGCGGCCCCGGCCAGGGACGCCACGGCGACGGCTGCGGCCAGGGTGGTGGTGGGCAGTCCCAGTTTGAAGGCGGGGGCCTCGGCACTATCCTCCCAGAACCGCTTTTCATGCTGCAGCAGGATCTCCTCGGCCGGGGTGCCGGGCACTACAGCGGCAGGCCACGGTCCCTGCTGGAGCAGGGCAACCAGGGCAGCCAGTTGCAGGGTGAGGGCGTTGTCGAAGCGGGGGTCGCCCAAGTCGTCGGCGGGCTGCAGGCGGGTGGCGAGACGCTGCCAGTCGTGCGCGGGCACGGTGGGGACCGCAGGCAGAAGCCGGGCCAAGCCGTTCGCTGCCCGCGTGAACGCTGACTGACGCTCCGAGGCGGGGCGACTGCCGGGGATCAGCGGGTTCAGGGCGGTGACCGGGGCAGCGGCGAGCAGGGCGCTGACCGGCCGGGTGGCGCTGAGGGAGTCGGTGCGCCATTCGCCGTCCGAGCGGGCCAAGAGCAGTAGTCGGGCGGGGTGGCGGGTGCGGTGCAGGTGGGTTATCAGGCGGCGGAGCAGGCGGGGGCGGGTTTCGGCGTAGTCAATAACCAGGAGCAGGGGCAGGGCGGTGTTCAGGGTGGTGAGGTCGGGTGGGGTGTCGTAGTCAGTCAGGTCGGAGCGCAGGTGTCCGGTGACCCAGCCCTGGTGGCTGAGGAGGTCAGTCAGGCGGCGGGCCAGGCGGGTCTTGCCCTGCCCGCCGGGCCCGGTCAGCACACGAATCGCGATGGAGGGAGGGCCGGTGTGGCACCAGGCTTGCAGGTCCGCGAGTTCGCCGGCGCGGCCGTGGAATGGCACGGCTTCGGCATCCGCGCGCAGCAACGCGGCCGGGGAGTCAAGGTCGCGGGCGGCCGCGACTGGTGTCAGCAGGTTGGCGGGTTCCAAGGGTTCCAGGACCGGCTCCCAGACGGAGTGCTCGGTGACAACGGTGCGGAAGTCGTCGTCGGCCAGGAGCAGTGCGGCGGGGGTGGCGGTCAAGCGGGTGCCGCCGCTGGCGCGGCGGTCGCGGCGCACCACCGCGCACAGCAGGTCCTCGCCCAGGCTGTTCCCGGCCAGCACGGCGGCGCCGGATATGCCCGACCAGCCGCTGGGATGGTTGGGCGCGGTGTCGGCGGCTGGAAGGGGGTCCGTGCTGAGGATCTCGTAGCGGTTGTCCAGGGAGCCTGTGCCGGGGGTGATGCTGCCGGTGACCTGCTCGTCCAGGCGCCGCCCGCTGTCGGGGTCCTTCTGCAGGCGGGGGAAGCCGGTCAGGGTGACCGGGTGGGTGCGGGTGCCGATGAGCAGGCCGTAGCGCTGCGGCGGGCGGGTCAGCACGTCCGTCAGGGACTGCGGGACCGGCCAGTCCTGGCCCTCGCGGACCTCTATCAGTGCCGCGTCCACCGATTCGTCCTGGCGTTGCCAGCGCACGGTGGCGGTGAACTCCTGCCCGCTGGTGTCGGGCCGGCAGACGGTGACCGCGCCCGGGGCGGTGGTGTCCATATCGTCCAGGACGTGGGCTGCGGTCAGCACCAGCCGCGGCGCTACCAGGTACCCCGACCCGAAGCCCCGTCCGTCCAGACCCGCCAGGCTCACTCGGATCTGCACACGTCGGTCCAGCTCCACCACAATCCCCCCTCTGCCCTCTCTACCCCGGTGCGGAACACGTTCCGGCGGCGGACTACTCCACGTCGCGGACGTTGACGTCGCCGCCGCCGGTGTGGTGCGGCTTCAGTGTCACGGTCAGCGTGTGGGTCGCCTGCCTGGTGCTCTCCTTCTTCGCGCCCAGGCTCAGCACGCTCCAGCTCAGCCCGCCGTTGACCCCCTTGGTGCCGGTCAGCTCCAGACCCAGCTCCAACGTGATGTCCCCCAGCGTGAACTCGACCCCCTGGGCGCCGGGGCCTGCGGGGTCGGCAAGCCGCCGCCGGGCCTCGACAACCTGGTCCCGAAGCAGCGTGACTGCGTCCGCCAAGTCCAACCCCTCCAGCGCACCACCCGTGCCCGTACTCATGGCCTCCCCCAATGTCCCCTAGCCATCCGATACACCGTCAGCTTCCCACTCCACCCCGGCCCCGCGCCGGGCAATCGAACAGCCCGGCCGCGAACCCGGCACGCCATTGACCCGGTACCAGTAGCGGGTCAGTTGTCGTCGTGCTCCTCGTCCGTGTCCTGCGGGCTGTCCGGGTCGCGCAGCGGGCGCAGGCCGGCGGACGGGGAGGTGGCCTCGAAGGCGTAGCGGCCATGCAAGTTGATGTGCCTGTCCTTCAGCGGCGAGAGCCGGGCCACGTCCTCGTCCTTGGCCTCCTGGCCTTCGGCGCGGAGCTGGGTGACTGCAGCGTCGAGGTAGCGGGTGTTCCACAGCACCACAGCGTTCAGCACCAGGCCGAGAGCGGCGAGCTGGTCCTCCTGGCCCTCGCGGTACGCCTGCCGGATCTGGCCCCGGCCGCCGTGGCAGATCGCGCGGGCCAGGCGGTGGCGCGACTCCTGGACGGTGAGCTGGCGGTTCATCAGCCGGCGGTAGGTGTCGTCGACCGGGTCGACCACCGCGAACAGGTGCATGGTCTTGTCGATGCGCCCGTACTCGGCGAACGCGGCCCCCAGCGGGCTGGGGTGCCCTTCGCGGCCGAACATCCGCAGCAGGTCGTAGGCGCGGACCTGGTTGGTGATCAGCGACCCCGCCACCCGCAGCATGTCCGGCCACCAGGTCTCGATCCGCTTCAGATTCACCCGGTTCACCGCCAGCTTCTCCAACGGCCCGTAGTCCCCGGCCCTCTCCTGGCCGTCCGGCACGGGTGGGACCTCGGCGCGCCAGAACCGCTGGTCGGCCAGGTCGCGGAAGCGCGGCGCGAACCGGAAGCCCAGCATCTTGTAGAGGCCGAAGGCGATGTCGGAGTACGAGGCGTTGTCGGTCGCCACCATCTCCGGACGCACCCCGCCGTCCAGGTTCAGCAGGGTGTCCAGGGTGAACAGGCTGTCGCGCGGGGTGCCACGCACGACCATCGCGCCGATCCCGGCGACCTGGTCATTCACGGCGTTCAGCCAGGTGATGCCCCTCTTGTACCCGTAGTACTTGGGCGAGGGCCCGGTGTTGATGCTCTTGACCGGCACCACGAACCGCAGGCCGTCGACCGACGCCAGCAAGCCGCCACCCCACATCTGCGCGAGCTC
This sequence comes from Streptacidiphilus sp. EB103A, assembly GCF_041261405.1. NCBI lineage: Bacteria > Bacillati > Actinomycetota > Actinomycetes > Kitasatosporales > Streptomycetaceae > Streptacidiphilus > Streptacidiphilus sp. EB103A. Next base: position 23,396 of record NZ_JBGCAQ010000030.1, read on the forward strand.
GATCCGGGACTGCGCGGTGATCAAGGTGGCGTTCGCCGCGGCGATCGTGTCGGCCCGCAGGTAGTTCTGGTCCACGTGCGACAGCCGTGAGCGGGTCAGCGCCGGCACGTTTGGGTTGATCACCGGCACCATGCCGATGTTGCAGCTCTCGCACACCAGCAGCGCCACCAGGCTGACCGGCAGCCCCTCCATCCGCGCGGCCCGGCCCGAGACGTGCCGGAAGGCATCCAGGAACCCGGTCCAGCCGTCCACCTCGAACAGCAGGTCCGGCAGGTCGATCCGCGGCAGCATCGCCTCCACCGTCAGCCGCAGCCTGCGCAGCGACTCCGGCTCGCCCAGGGCGCCAAGCTTGTCCACGCTCAGCTTCGCCCGGCCGCCGCCCTCGGGGACGACGATCTCCACCTTCGCCTCGTCCCCGGCCTCCTCCAGCCGGGCCGCCATCTGCCGCCACGCCGCGTCCAGACCCCGGGCCAGCTCCGCCAGGTGCTCGCCGACGTCCTCCGTCAGGCTCAGGCCGGCCAGCACGTCCGCGCGCATCGCCTCCCACCGCGGCCCGTCCAGCAGCCGCGCCCTCGGGTCGGCCCACCGGTTCGACGGTGCGGCGAACACGTCGCGCCGGTTCAGCGCCTTGTGCAGCAACTCCAGCACGCACACCACGTAGGCGTCGCGGTCCACCGCTCCCTGCGGCAGCTTGGTGTTGGAGAACACCGCCTTGCGCCAGATCTGGGGCACCAGCTCCGTGTCGACCTCGCGCGGCAGCAGCGGACGCTCCTTGACCCGGCGCCGGGCCAGCGCCGGCAGGCCGTGCACCGCCCGCAGCACCCGCTTGCCGCCTTGGGCGCAGTCCAGCGCGGTGGACTCGCCCATCAGGGACAGGAACGGGCGGACGGTGTTGTAGCGCAGGGCCAGCTTCTCGCGCAGCGCGCTCTCCGCCGATCCGTCGTCCTGCGGCACCAGGATCTCGATCAGTGCGACCGCGCTGGAGACCTGCTCGCGCGGCACCGCCTCCTCCACCGCCGCCCACAGCGCGGCCACGTCCAGGTCCGCCTCCCGGGTCTCGACCCGGTCCAGCTCCTCCACCAGGATCTTCGACGCCTTCGCCAGGGTCCGCGCCGCCTTCTCCAACTGCGGCAGCATCGACAGCCGCTCACGGTCCGAGGCCCGCCGCGCCGGGCTGATCAACCGAGTGGCCATCAGCAGCGCGAACAGGTCCAGCGCGTCATCGACCGCCGCCGCCTCCAGGTTCCGCACCACCGCCGTCAGCAGCGCGATCTTCCTCGGCTCCGGCGCACGCTCGATCGTCTGTGCCTTGCTCAGCTGCCCATACCGGGCCAGCGTCGTCAACCGGTTCACCGGCACCCGCGACAGGTTCACCCGACTCAGATCGAACGCGGAGATCTCCTCCACCCGCTCCAGCGCCCGCAGCATCGCGGTCCCCGTCGACTTCGTCGGCGGCGTCCGCAGCCGCTCCAGCTCCGAGACCCGCTTGCCCTCGGGCACCACCAGCAGCCCGGCCAGCGCCGCCGCCAGCGAGGGATCGGCCCGGCCGGTCGCCTTCGCCACCGCCTCGTACAACCGGCGGTCCGCCGCATGCCGGGCCTCCGAGACTTGCCGGGCCAGCACGCTCACCCCCGGCAGCAGCACCCGGTTCCTGCGCAGCCAGGTCACCGCGTGGTTGAACAGCGCCACCGGCCCCTCAGCGTGCGTCCACGCCCGCCCGTACAGGAACGTCCGGAACCGCCTCGCCCACTCCCTGTCGAAGTAGTCGTGGTACCCGAACCGCTCCCGGATCTCTGTTGCGTGGTCGTAGGCCGTCGGCTTGCGGTCGGTGTATCGCTTCACGCACGAGGAGTCCTCGATACCCAACTGCGCGGCCAGGTAGTCGATGACCTCCCACGGCACCGCCAGCGGATCGTCCGCCAGGAACAGCCCGATGTAGCGCACCGTGCAGATCTGCAACGCGAACCCGAGACGGTGAGTGTCCGTCCGGCGCAACGCGATCACCTCGCGGTCGTCGTCGTCCAGGAAGAAGAAACGCTCCAGCTCAGGGCGCGTCGGCACCTCTGTGAAGGCCCCATAGGACCCCGCCTGATCATCGCTCAGGAATTCGACTGGCACGCGCGGACCGTAGCCGCCCGACTATGTGACCCAGGCAAGATTGTCGGAACTTCGTCAACCCGAGACGACGCCGTGGTAGTGCGGATCGACCATGATCCTTCTCGTCGTGAATTCCTGTACCGGAACTACTCACGCCCGAGGTCCTCCAGGCGGTCCAGGGTCGGGGCGAGCAGCGGGGAGTCGTGACGGTTGGCTCCGGCCAGCACGCGGCCCAGCGGGATGCCGTAACCATCCGTCATGCCCGAGCGTTTCAGACCCTGTTTGCCGCGGTCGACCGGTGACCGCCCGGCGACTTCACCGCCGCCGGGGGCTTTGGTGATGGAGCCGTCGACGGCGATCTGGTCCAGGACCAGGCCGACGATCCGGTCGTAGGACTCCAGCGCGATCTGCTTGAGTTTGGCGAAGACGCCGAGCCGGATCCACTCGTCGCGGCGGTTGCGGATCGTGGTGGCCGAGCAGGTCGTGTCGGCGATCGCCTGGTAGGAGCAGCCGAACCGCAGGAGCTGCAGCATCTTGTCGAAGACGAGCCGGTCGCTGATGCGCGGGCGGTGGCAGCCCAGCGGATGCGTCGGCGCGTAGGTCGACCGCTCTGGCAGCAGAGCGGCGAATTGGCTCCAGAGTGGTTCGGTCAGCCATGATGGCAGTACAGGCACAGGTCTCCCCGGTGATCACAGAGCGTCGCAACTCCATGATCGCCAAGACCTGTGCCTGTTCTGCTGCCGGGGTGCCACCACCGCGCCAATCTGTGCGACCTCTTAGCTTGATCTTTAACTAGCCTCTGCCAGCTTCTGTAGGTGGGCCTCGAGAGTGAGTTCGCGTTTGACGGTCTTTCCGACGTCGTGACGGGCGGCTCGTCTGCGGTTTGTCGACCCGGGTGGGCGTCCGGGGCCGGGGTGCGGTGGTTTCGGCACGGCTGCCGGCAGGGCGGTCTTCGGGCGGATGTGCCGAAACCCGCGCCGTACCCGGGCGGGGGTCAACTTCCCTTGCGGGACCGGGCGTTCTCAGGGGTGTCGCCGGTCGGCAGCGAGCGGGCGGGCGAGTCGCAGCTGGGTGTGTGCGGCGATGACGAGCCAGGTCCACAGGTCGGCGGTGTCGGGGCGGCGGATCTTGGGCCGGGTCCAGCCCAGGGAAGCGCCGCGGGAACGCCTGCCAGCGCACGTCGACGTCCGTGCTGGTCAGCGAGGTGGCGGAGGACCACAGCCACAGTGGCTTGGCTTCGCGTTCGCCCGGCAGGTGCTCGACCTGTAGTCAGATCAGTGTGCCATGCAGGACGGGTAGCTCGGCGTCGGTGTACTCCAGCCACGGGCCGCGGCGTTGCAGGCGGGGGTGCATCCGGTCCCAGGCCAGGACTTCGGCTTGGCCGTAGCGGGTGGTCTGGGTCGTGGCGGTGGCGTGGGGGGTGTGCCAGGTGTCGGGCTTGGCCAGGGTGAGCACGCCGCCGTGGCGGCGCGGGCGGCCGCCACGGGGTGTGGAACGGGGCGGGCCGGGGTCGCGCAGCATCACGCGGTCCGAACGAATCCGCACCACGATCTCCACCGGCAGGTCGGCCAGGACGTGGGCCAGGCGGGTGCCGTCGTAGCCCTCCGATTCCCGCCCGTGGTCAGTGCGGTGCACGAGCATCAGCATGAGCAAATGCAGAATCAGGTGCACGTGCACGGCGACTTGATGTACAGTCAGCCCGCAAGAGGCCCGGGCAGGTGTCGATGGAGAGGACGCGCCCCATCAACACCGCGTACCCGCCTGAGGGATATCGGCGCATCCAGGACGCTCTTTCCAGCTGGTCGATGGCACGCCTTCGCCGAACCGCCCAGCAGGCAACCGCTCCCATGTCGGCCCCCTTGAAATATATGGAAGTATATTCGTGTACGTTTTTTGTATTATCTCGATGCCTTGACTAGCTGATTATTAATCAGACTATTGATTGCAAACATTAAGAAGGGGGCATGCTCGAGAACACTCTCATTGACGCCAGGCGGCAATTTAATCCAAGTGAAGCACCTGCACACCGATACGGCTCATGCGTGTCACCAGATCGCCAAAATGGGCAATCTTAATGAAACGCGATACGTCAGCGATCGAAATCGAATAATGGTTCCCAGAAATCCTATCCGTCCAGCACTGGATGGCAGAGACAGCGATTTCCCCGCTTCATTGAAGATGATCCGAGAGACTGCAACAGCGGGTAAACGATAAGCAGCAAGGGAGTTTCGAGTGATCGAGTTGGCCAGTGTCATCAGGGACTTGCGGGAGGAGTTGAAACGGGCGATTGCCGCGGCATCGGCTGAGGCGCTGCGTTTCGAGTTGGGGCCCATCGAGCTGGAGGTCTCGGTCGCACTGGAGCGATCTGGACACGCGGGGGCGAAGGTGCGGTTCTGGGTGGTGGAATCCGGTGTGGACGCGGCGGTGGACACCACCGCGACGCAGCGCATCAAGCTTGTACTGCAGCCGACCCTCAGGGAGTCGAACAATCCGCCATTCGTGTCCGGCATCGCCGAGGCAGACGAGCGATGAGCATCGCGGACGACGGCACGTTGGAGCCGAGCGGGCTCGAGCAAGTGCGAGCAGTGCAGGTCATCACCACGCTGACCGCAGGCTCCGCGGGCAGGCGCGGGTCGGGTTACCTGGTGACGGGGAACGCCGTGCTCACGGCCGCACATGTTGTGCATGACGCGGTATCAGTTCAGGTGCGTTTCGTCACCAGGGACGGTCATACGACGGATTTGCCCGGAAATTCGGTCTGGGAGGACCTCACCGCCGACATCGCAGTGATCAAGATTGTGGACTACTCGAGCATCGACAGACTGCGTACCGCCGACGTCTCGCCGGCACGGTTCGCCCGCGTCACGGACGTGGTCGACTGTGAAGCGCTGGGATTCCCAAGGTTCAAGCTGCGCCTTGATTCCGCTTCGTCAGGCCGCGATGTTCCCAAGCGCTACCGGGATTCTCACCACGCACTCGGCCGCGCCAGGCCGTGGTCGAACCTGCTCCAGGGCCGCCTGGAGATCACTGTGGAGGCATCTCCCGGTGGTGTCCTGGAGGGGGACGGTTCTCCTTGGGAGGGGATGTCCGGGGCAGCGGTGTGGAGCGGCGGGTGCGTCATCGGACTGGTCAGTGAGCAGCACCACCCCGAAGGGCCCGGAATGCTCGCTGCGAGCCGGGTGGACCGCTGGCACCAACTCATGGCTCCAGAGCGAATCAAGGAACTCAACGAGCTGATCGGCCTACCTGTTACCACTGACCAACTCGAACAGCTCCCACGCCCGGACAGTGCGTCAGGGCTATCGGAGGCGTCCAAGCTACTTGCCACGAGGGTGGAAGAACAGTGGCGTGACGAGTGGGAGCGGCGAGGTCTGCACCTTTCTTCTTCCTCGCTCGCCGTGAGCTTCCGAAACGCCGACGTAGGTCGCTTCGACCACTGGGCCAACATCCGTGGCACCCCGCCCGACACGGACCCACCGCCCCTCGAACTGGTCGGCCGGGTCGAGCAGATCGCGCTGGCGTACCGATCTGTCCCGTCCGGCCGAATGGTGGTGCTCGGTGAGGCCGGGTCGGGCAAGACGGTCCTGGCCATGCGTTTGGTTCTCGACCTGCTGCGCTCCCGCGTCCCCGGCGACCGTGTACCGGTGATCTTCGGCCTCGGTTCTTGGAACCCGGCCATCACCACGCTGCGCGCCTGGCTATGCGACCAACTGGTGCGCGACTACCCCGGCCTGGCAGCGCCAGCCGCGAACGGAACGAGTCTGGCCCGCACCCTGGTCAAAGGGGGCCGGATCTTGCCTGTCCTCGATGGGTTCGACGAGATAGCAAGCGACCTGCAGCCCACAGCGCTCCGAAGGCTCAACGCGACTAGTCTGCCGCTGCTGATGACCAGCCGCCCGGAGGAATACGCCGAGGCCGCGAAAATGAGCGTGCTCAGCGCCGCCGCCGGCATCAAGCTGGACCCCCTCAGGCCAGGCGACTTCGCCGACTACCTGCGCCGCACCAGCCAACCGGGGGCAGACGACAAACTGCACAGCACCACCTGGGAGCCGGTCCTGGCTCAGCTCGGCGGAGACTCACCGAGCCCGGGCGCGAAGAACGTCGCCGAAGCGCTCGCCACCCCCCTAATGGTCGCCCTGGCCCGCACCGCTTACCGTGACATCAGTGGAAACGGCCCGGAGGAACTTTTAGACATCGGCAAGTTCAAATCCCCCGAGGCCCTCCAAAGGCACCTCCTGGCGGCGTTCATCCCCGCCGCCTACGAATCTGAATCCGAGTCCGACGCCGAAACCGGCCGCTGCCGTCAGCGGCGCTGGGACCCCGATCGTGCCGCGTACTGGCTCGGCTACCTCGCTCGCCACCTTGACCTACTTCGCCAAGATGGCCAGAGCGAAATCAGAGACCTCGCTTGGTGGGAACTGGGCACCAGCATGAGCCGCTTCTCGCGCACGCTATTCATCGGGTTCTTGGCGGGACTGGCCTTCGGCGTCACGACCGCGATCGGGAACCTGCCGGTGGACCTGGTCGCGACCTCGCACGGGCTCGGGTTCGCGATCGTGCGCGGACTCGTGGTCGGGCTCCTGCACGGGCTCGCGGCCGGACTGCTCTTCGGTCTCGTGTACTGGTTCGCGTCCCAGCGCGAGGGTTTCAAACCCTCTCCGGTGCGCATCAGGCTCTTCCCCGGGACCTGGCAGCCACGTGGGAACGTGCCTACCAGGTTCGTGGTCGGTGTGGGCTGCGGGCTGGCGGTCATGCTGATGCTGGCACTCATCGACCAGCGGGTGGTCGAACCGCTCGGGCTCGGGGACGGCCAGACCAGCGGCGGGCTCATGACCGGGTTCGTGTTCCTGCTCGGGATCGCTCTGGCGAGCGGGCTCGTGTTCGGCCTCATCTCCCTGCTCGAAGCCCCGGTCCGGCCCGAGTCGGTCGTCAGCCCCGCTGAACTGCTGGGCATGGACCGCCGGAACGTGGTCTTCCACCTCCTCGCCTGGGCGCTGGTGATCGGACTCGAAGTCGGACTTGTCAACGGGATCGTGTACGGGCCCCTGCGCGGGTTCGAAGTCGGAACCGTGTTCGGACTCGAAGCCGCGTTCGGAGCCGGGCTCGGGTACGGGCTCAGCCTGACCGCGTGGGGTCAGTGGGTGGCCTTGTGCCGCATCTGGCTACCGCTGACCGGGCGACTGCCCTGGGCACTGATCGCGTTCCTGGATGACGCCCACCAACGAGGAGTGCTCCGCCAGGCCGGCGCGGTGTACCAGTTCCGCCACGCCCGCATCCAGAGCCACCTGAGCCAGGCCTTCCAGGAACGCCACGAGCCACACCGGCCGGGACCGCCGGGTAGCACGGATCCAAGACGCGTCACATGACCGGAGCGCAGCACCGATCCCTGGAATCCGCAGAAATCGTTCAACGACAGACACAAACGCGCAATGGAGAACGGACCATGAACCCCAGGAAGAATGCAGGAGGACCAAAGGTGATGATTGTCCTCGGAGTTGCGACAGCGCTAGGAGCCGCGAGCGGAATCGTGGGAACTCTCGGAACCGGAACCGCTGCCGCACAACCGGCCTCGGCAATGCTGAAGTACACCTGCACCTTCCCGACGATCGGCGGCCAGCCCATCACGGCGACGATATCCACGGACATCCCCACCTCGATCACGGTCGGCCAGTCCAGTCGGCCGTTCGCCATCACCGCGGCGGCCGCAGTGAACACGGGCTTCGCGCTTGGACTCCGCTACGTCCTCGGCGTGAGCATCATCGAAGGAACCCTGGACGCCGGGACCACCGTCACCGCACCCCAGGGCGACATCCGCGTCCCCGTGCACCTCACCATCGCCAGGACCGGCATCCCGACAGGTTCCTTCAACATCCCGGCGACCGGCACCGCACCCACACTCAGCTTCAGCAAACCCGGCAGCGCCAGGATCACCGCTGGCGACTTCACCCTGCACCTCATCCCGGAGGACGCCAACGGCAACATCACACGCCTGGGCAGGGTCAATGTGCCGTGCAAGCTGAACACCGGACAGAACAACGTCGTGACGTCGTTCGACATCACCGGGACGCAGGCGGCGCCCGGCTCAGCCCCTTCGGAAACGCCCGGCACCCGCACCGCCAGCGCCGGGAAGCCGACGGCCCCGGCGACCGCCACACCCACCACGACCGGCTCAGCCACGCCCGACGGCTCCGGCACCGCGACCGCCGGGCCCTCCACCATCGCTGCACCGGGCCCGACAGGATCCACGATCAACGCTGCGGCGACGAGTACGACCACCAGCGGCGGCCACGACACCTGGAGCCTGATCCTCCTGGCAGCGGGCATTCTTACCGCGGGCGCAGCCGCCTTCCGCTTCGGCCCGCAGCTGAAGCGTCGACGCCGCGCTGGTGACGACGGCTGAACTGATCAGTGAGACGCCGCGAAGAGGTCGCGGACGTTGTCGGCACCTACTCCGCGTTGGCGTCGAACCGCGCTCATGCTCGGACAGCGACGGCCACATGGCGTCCTCGACCTGGTCGAGCGGGAGTGTCGAATTAACCTCGGGTGAACTCAACCGGTCAGCGCAACACCCCAGGTAGGAGAGGGTGTGGCGTATGGCAAGGATGGGTCGTCCGGGGATGTCGGACACACAGAAGCGTGAGTTGTGGGACCGCTGGAAGGCCGGCGAGTCGATCAGTGAGATCTCCAGAGCCCTGGGTCGGGCACCCGGCTCGGTCTTCACGATCCTCAAGTCGAACGGCGGCTACGTCCCGCCGGTCCGCTCGCGTCGGCCCGGGTTCCTGACCGACGGCGAACGCGAGCTGATCTCCCGGGGCCTGGCCCGCGGGGACTCGATGCGCGCGATCGCCCGGTCCCTGGGACGGGCTGCCTCCACCGTCAGCCGTGAGATCAGCCGCAACAAGGGCACTGAGCACTACCGGGCCGTCGATGCGGAGGACCGGGCATGGCAACGCGCCCGGCGCCCCAAGCTCTGCCTGCTGGCCTTGAACGAGCCCCTGCGGGAGGTGGTTGCCGCTCGCCTGGCCGACGACTGGTCGCCTGAGCAGATAGCCGGCCATCTGGCGAAGGCGTATCCCGATGCCTCCGGGATGCGGATCAGTCACGAGACCATCTACAAATCCCTGTTCATGCAAACACGCGGCGTATTGGCCAAGTCCCTGCAGCAGCACCTGCGTTCAGGACGCCCGACCCGCCGCAACATCCACAACACCGTCACCGGCCAGTGGCGCTCGCAGATCAAGGAAGCGACTCCGATCCACGAGCGGCCCGCCGAAGTGCGCGACCGCCTCGTCCCCGGGCACTGGGAGGGAGACCTGGTCATGGGTAGCGGAGTCACCCAGATCGCTACCCTCGTCGAGCGGACCACCCGCTTCACCCTGCTCGTCCAACTGGACGGCCGGGACACCGCCACCGTCACAGCACGGGTGTCCGCCGCGATGCTGACCCTGCCCGCCCACCTGCGCAAGACCCTGACCTGGGACCGCGGCATGGAGCTGGCCGCGCACAAGGACGTGACCGCGGCCACGGGCCTGGCCGTCTACTTCGCCGACCCGCAGAGCCCCTGGCAGCGTGGCACCAACGAGAACACCAACCGCCTCCTGCGCCAGTACTTCCCCAAGCGCACCACGATGGCCGGCCACACCCAGCAGGACCTCGACCGCATCGCCGAGCGCCTCAACACTCGCCCCCGGAAGACCCTCGACTACGACACCCCAGCCGATAGGATCACAGCACTGTTGCGCTGACCGGTTGAGTTCACCCGGGCTTTCGCGAGTGCTGGATGCCGCCTGCGTCAGTGAGGCTAGGCTGTGCGCCGACCTCGCCTGATGTGCTCCCTATTAGCGGCGGCAGTGGGTTCTGGTCCTGCACCTGCTGGGTGCGGCGCGCATCGATGGCGGATCCCGCGCCAACCCTAGAAGCCCAGGTCGGCGGCGAAGACGGAGAATGCAGGGGCCACTGTGCGCCACTCGCACAGACTCGGGTTCGTCCAGAAGTCACTGCCCACCACACGGGGGTCCAAGGGGTCGGTCCGGTAGTCCAGCGCCAGGGCTACATCGTCGCCAGGCATGAGGTTCACCGCGATGAGGACTGCCTGCTCGACGTCCAGCCACGGCAGCTCCACCGGCGTGCTGCTAATACTTCCCCGCGTCTCACGAAAGAAGGCGCAGTAGGGGTCATCGGCGAACATGTCCATCGAACGGGACTGCTGCTCCATCGCCGCCGTACTGGTCAGGAAGTTGAGCGGGTCCTCGAACCACGGAATGACCTTCGCGAGTGTGACCGGGTCGGGTTGGCGCCACCGGCCCTGGGCGAGAAGGGACGTCAGCCGCCCAGACAGGGGCAGTCCACGGACCGTCAAATGCTCCATGGCCGACAGCGTGACACAGCAGCCACCGCCATTGATCGCTGCCCGGCGTTCGATATGGCCGGCGCACCACCTCCCACGCCCTGTCGTCGGGTGCGAAGCCGTTCGGCCCTTGATCAAACAAGTGCAGAGTGCTGCTGACCTGCAACGATGGGACTTGTCTAGGTTCCTGACCGTTACGAGGAAAGAAGCACTCTCCAGATGAGCGTGCGACACGAGGTCGTGTGTGTTGAGTGGATGCTCTTCGAGAGGGGGTCGGCGGTGTCGCCGATGTCAGGGTAGTCCCGGGTTCGTGTCCGATGACCCGTCTCCGCCTGAACGTGCGTCGCTGGTAACGGCGGGGTGCGAAGCTCAAGGGAGAAGCCCAAGAGCCCTTGTTCCACCCAGGGGCGACAGGCAAGGAGAAGGCTGGACGGGCGAACACCAGTGAACCCTCGTTGACGTCTCGTGAGGAAAGCCCCCGCCGGTGGGATGCAGGAGCGGGGGGCCGCTGCAAGGCGGCAGGCGCTGGGCGGTCGGTTCATGCCACCCGGGTGGACACCACCGCCCCGGGGCATAGAGGGCGCCCACCCCGGCCGCATCTCGCATGCGCGGAACGTGGAAACCCCGACACAGGCCGCTGTCCGGCAGGGCAGTGGTGGGCCGACCGTGAGGAAGGCTGACGTCTGCGGCGGGACAGGATGGCTCAAGAAGCGAAGGCCAGCGGGCCGAAAGGCCAGAGGAAACCGGGACAGCACAGGGACGGCCTCTCCGTCACCGTCCTGGCCAACTCGCTGGATACCGGGCCGGTGCCCGGGTCTGAAAGGACGCAGACGTGAGCCGGGTGAGCTTGTGGGGAGGAACGATGGCAACAGTGGCAGCACCGAAGGACAAGTTGGACACCGTGGCGTTGGCCGGGGTGAACGGACCGGAGGGCGGCTCCTTCGCGGACTGGGACAGCATCGACTGGGACCGCGCGCAGGAGAACGTACGCCGACTGCGCCAGCGCATCTTCACGGCATCGAGGGAAGGGGATCTGCCGAAGGCCAGGAACCTGCAGAAGCTGGTGCTCCGTAGCCTGAGCAACACGCTGGTCAGCGTGCGGCGGGTGACGGAGGCAATGCCGGACGCAAGACGGCCGGGGTGGAGGGCCTTCGCCCGTGATGGTGGACACGCCGTTGGTTGTCACGCGGCGAGCGTGAGTTTAGAGGTGTGGTGTCGGCGTTGCCCCGGCAAGCCCTGGCCACCAGATCCCCGGCCGCGGTGAACAGGCCCTCCTGCGCGCACAACTGGGACAGCACCAAGACCGCGGCCAGGTACCGGAAGTATCGATTGTGATGTCGCTTCGGGTCAGGTCGTGAGCCGGATTCCGGTGATCACTTCGGGCCCGGCAGACACCCGTTCGACCGCAAGGCTCGCGCGTCGTCCTGGCGCCTGCTCGGCTGCCCGGGTCCTCGCGCGTATGTTCTGGTGATATTCGTCCATTTATATACGTTTCCGGGGGTATCCATGTCCACTCGTTCGCTCGCGATTGCCGTGGCCGTGGCGCTATCCGGGCAGTTGGCTGCGGGCACCCTCGCCGCCCATGCCGCTGGCGGGGATATCACGACAGCGTGTCAGGGGACGCTGGCCCGAGCCAGATTCACGCTCAGTGCGAACTGCGACACGACGGTGACGCTGACGGTGCCGAACGGGCTCACCGTCATCGGTGCCGGTCATGAGATCACGGCGCACGACCCGAACCCGGCCGCGGGACCCAGTGGCCTGTTCGACGGACCGGTGGTCACCAACGCCGGCACCACGATGAACCTGAGAAACCTGACGGTCCGCGGCACCGGGTTCACCTCGTTCGGCTGCAACGCCGGAGCCACCCCGACCGTTGGCCTGCTCTACAACAACGCGAGTGGCGCGATCACCGACGTGAAGGTCCTGGACATCACCCAGCACTCCACCTGCCAGACCGTCCACTCGGTTCAACTGCGTGCCGATGCCGGCCCCCAGACAGTGAACGTCACCGGCAGTACCGTCTCGATCTTCCAGCGCACCGCGCTGCTGGTGCAGGGCGACGTGACCGTCCACGCCTCGGGCAACACCTTCGGTCCGCCGGACCCCCTCACCCCCAATCCCGGCGGGGTGGCCCAGAACACAGTGCAGATCGGATCCCCGGCGCTCGCCGCGCCGAGTTCCGGGAGCCTGACCGGCAACACGATCATCGGTTCGTCCTACGGCAGACCGGCGGCGGCCTCCACCGGGCTGCTGCTCGCCGGCGCGGCACACCTGCAGGTGAGCCACAACACCTTCTCCGGCCACGGCACCGACATCGGCGTCAGCTTCTTCGGCCGCAACACGGACATCACCATCGCCTACAACAAGATCGACCGGAGCGCCGAAGACCGCCCCGGCTTCGAGGACAGCTACGGATACGGCGTGAACGTCACCGACGAATCGCGCCCGTACACCACGCTGATCTGCAACACCTTCGCCGGGTGGAAGCACAACCTCAGGAACACCACCCAGGCTCCCTGCATCACCACTGCCGCAGACCTGCCCTGCGTAACGGTCGACGAACCCGTCGTACTGCATCTCGACGCCCACGTCGCGGCCGGGAGGCCAGACTTGACGTGGCGCCTGGCCACAGGGGCGCTCCCGGATGGGCTGACGCTCCATCACGACGGTTCCATCACCGGCACACCCACCGAGACCGGCACCACCGCCGCCACCATCGAGGTCACGGACCCGACCGAGGGGAGCAGTTCCCGCGAGTTCGTCTTCTGCGTCCAGCCAGCCCCCACGCCGACACCGCAGCCGACCACCCCGACGCCAACCCACAATCCGACCCCCACGCACCGCCCCGGCCCGGTACGAAGCGCCCCGCCCACGGGCACGGAACTGGCCAAAAGCGGCGGCGGCGCGTCGAGGTGGCTCCTGGGCGTGTCCAGCGCACTACTGGCAGGCGGACTCCTGCTGGCCGGTGTCACCCGACGGGGCCGCCGGCGCTGACGGGGACCGAAGCATCCAACGAAACACAGCCGGCGCGGCCGTGCCGACCGAGGGCGGCACGGGGGTGGCGCAGGCGGAGGCGCCCAGCACTGGCGGCCTCCGACCTCCTGCGGGCCGCCTCCTCCATGACCGCGCGCAATGACCCGTTCGGAATCCTCAGTCGCTGTTGTCTTTTCCGGTCTTGAGGATTGCGTTTTCGCTGGTCGGGCGTAGAGGCGGCCGAGCAGGACTGGAAGGAGTGGGCCATTGCCCGCTCGCGGGTGGGCGAGGTGCGGGCCTCGGGGCACCGACGATGTCGCCGTTCCGGATGCCTTCCAGGACCTGCAGGATCCGGATCCGCGGTCGAGCCGCCGAAAGAATCGGCGCAGCCGAAGTCGGTGGTGCCGACCTGGCGCGCGGAGTCGGCCTGGTCGGCACTGCAGACGGACTACCAGCGCATCCCGCGGGTCCTGACCGACCGGGACCGGCTCGTCAAGGTGCGTTGACCTGTCAGGAGATGGCTGCTGCCGTCACGCCGGCCCCGACCGCCAACACCCCTGAACACGTACGTGCGGAGGACTTCGCCATGCCTGTTCCGGTGCGGACTACTCGATGGCCGCGGTGTACGACGCGGGCGGGGCCGATTGCAGCATCATCTCGGACGTACGGCAGCCTCATTACGCCTGGTCTCGTCGGCATAAATGCGTTATCCACCACGGAAGTTGACTGTCGATGGTGGGATGTGGTAGTCCTGGGAAGACGTGCCCTTGTCTGTGCAGCCATACGCCTTGGGCGCGCGGTCCCGGTTCTCCCGATTCGGCATTCAGATAAGGGAGAGGGAGGGCTTCATCACCGGGCAGGTCCGTGAGCTGCTCGGCGGCACCGCCCGCCACATCGGCGCGCACACCAGCCTCGTCGTCCTAGGCCTGGACTCGCTCGGCACCTCCAGCTCCAGCAACGCCTCCAGAACGCGCTGAAGACCCAGATCCTGCCCGGCGTCATCTGGGTCAATGCCACCGCAGCCCGGCTCGCCGAATGGCTTTTTCTCCAGCACATGGGCCTCCAGGAATCCGAGGAGGAGCACTGATGGGCCGCTACGACAGGCTCCGCTACATCCGGACCCTCGACCCGGTCAAGGACTGCGCCGAAATCTTCTCCCTGGTCACTCGATACGAGTTCCCCTGGGACTACCACCTCGCGTTCAAGATCGCGGGAATGACCGACATGACGATGCCCTCGATCAGCGGCCTCCTCGTCCACACCGGGCAGTTCGCCACCGCGGGCGACAAGCGTGTCGACGACTCCGTCCTCTTCGAGTACGAGGCCAAACGAGCCGGTCTCGACTCGGCGCAAGGCCACCGGGCGGTACGGGCCCTGAACAAGGTCCACGGCCGCTACGACATCAGCAACGACGACTACCTGTTCGTCCTGGCGTCCTGGACCACCGGCCCGATCCGGTGGATCAACCAGTACGGCTGGCGCAAGCTCACCGACATCGAAGTGCAGGCCATGGTGGAGACCGATCGCCGGCTGGGCCAGCTCATGGGCGTCAAAGGCGTCCCCGAGACCTACCAGGACTTTCTCGCGCTACTGGACGACGGACTGACCCATCGGGCGCAGTACGCACAGGCCAATCGCGCCATGGCCGACACGTTGATCGGCATAGTCCAGTCCTGGTTCCCCCGATTCACGCGTCCGCTCCTGCGCACGGCCATCATCGCCCTGGTGGAGCCGCCCGTACGCCGACTGGTCGGCCTGAACGACCCTCCCGAATGGTTCACCATCTGGGTCCGCCGGGCCCTGCGCGCACGCGGACGACTGGTCCGCCTCCTACCCGCCAGGCCCCACGCCCGCCCGTACCGCCACCGGCCACGGAGCTACCCCCTGGGTTGGACCATCGAAGACCTCGGTCCACAGCACCTCCCCGAGGGAGCAGAATGACCGGCCGGACCAGCCACGAGACGCCTGTCGGCAGCATTGCCGCAGTGCCCGGGCCGCTGCACAGGCAGCGCCCGGTCTACTGGTACGCAGGGCTGGCTGCCCTCGGCCTCGGGCTGACCTTCTGGACCATTGCACGCTGGCTCATCGTCGGGGGACCCCATCACTTCTCCACCGGCCCCGACCCGGAACCGACCTACGCCAAAGTCGCGGTCCGCGTCTACGAGTCGCTCTACCTCGTTCTGCTGCTCTGGAGCCTCAGGCTCGCCGTCCGGACCTCACGGCGTGCGGGAAGGCTCTCCTTCGAGGCGATGCTCTTCCTCAGCGTGCCCACGATGCTCTGGATGGACGCCTGCTACAACTACCTGCGTCCGGGCTACTTCAACAACTCCTACTTCATCCACGTGAGGTCGTGGGGCGACCAGATACCGGGCTGGCAGAACCCCACGAACGGACAGCCGTTCCCACTGATCCTCACCATCGGCTACTCCGCACTCGTTCCCGTCATGGCCTTCATGGTCCGGGGGATCATGCGCTGGCTGAAGCGCCACCGGCCACACACGGGCAACGCCGGTCTCATCCTCTTCGCCGCGCTCACCACCGGACTGATCGACCTGGTGCTCGAAGGCGCCATGATCAGGCTCCAGATCTCCGCCTATCCGGGTGCCGTCCACGCACTGTCGCTCTGGGGTGGCGAACCCTTCCAGATACCGCTCTATCTCCTGCTGATAGGTGAGCTGTGGTTCCTGCCCGCAGGGCTTCTTTACTACTACGTCGGCGACGACGGACTCTCCCCTGTGGAACGGGGAATTCCCGATTCGGTTCCGGCGCGCCTGAAGGCCCTCCTCAGATGGCTGGCCGTATCGGGTTACCTGCAAGGCACATTCGTCATCTACTTCGCCCTCCAAGTCCTCGTCACACAGTTCGGTGGCCCCATCCCGGACTATCCCAGCTACATGCTCAACCGATGAACCGGGACCATGCTGCTGCAGTCCCCCGTCGGACACCCCGATGGTGCCTGGACCCGGTCCGGAAGCCGTCGCCGGCTATGTGGCGGGGCGGGCTCAGACGCAAGCATTCAGCATGGCCGGCTCAGATCATTGCCACAGTTCCGCGGGGGTGATTGTCCAGGGCGGCCCGCGCTCGGCGCTCGACCAGGACCGGGATGAAGTCGCGGATCGGCGAGCTGAGGAAATGCTCGCGGGCCGCGGTGACCGTGGCCTCGACCCTGTCCGGCTGGTACTGGTGACGGTAGGTGGCCTTAAGCCGTTCGCTGACCTTGCGAACGGCTTCGTCCTCGCGTAAGTCGAGGGACACGGATCCTCCTCGGTAGTTCGGACTGCTCCGCGCTGGGGGATCCCTGCCCAGTGGGCATGATCGTGATGCGCCCGCGGTTGCACAGGCTTGCCGCCGGCATCGGCCGATGCCGGGCATGCGCCTGCAGGGCGACGCTGACCAGGGAGACCATCAACTCGGCGTCCTGGTCGCAGTCCAGACGAAGGGTGACCCAGCCGGTGCCCGGGTACAGGCGTACAGCGGTGGAGTGCTCCAGCTCGATGCGCATCCGCCCGATGGCCTCGTCGGTCAGGTAAAGGTCGGCGTCATGGTCATTGTGGAGGTGGGCGATGTCGCCACCATCGGCGACCAGGGCCTGGCCCTGGCCGCAGCTGGCCGGCCCGGCGGTGAGGTCGGCCCAGGCCTCCAGTTGTTCCCAGGCGCGACATGCAGCCTTCATGAGCCCATCATCGCGGGGTGTCCATCGGTCCGGCTACCCCCCGACGCGTCTGGCTCACGCGATCCCCCGGCACCGCGGAACTCGCCGATGCTTGACCCCAGAGAAGTTCCCGGACGGAGGTGCCTCGGTGATCATCTTCGCCTCTGGTGCGGGTCGCGGACTGGGTATCGAGGGAAGGCGAGGACGTCGTACACCTGGTCGAGGTCAGCCAGGGCCTTTGCGGTGGCGAGGTCCCCTGGCGAGGGCAGCCTGTGGGCATCGCGGGCGAGCTCGATGGCGGCCTTGGCCGAAGCGGGGCGTAGAGGCCTCCCTCCATGGTCTTGGAGACCGTGGCTGGCCCACTCTGGACCAGGCCCGAGCCCACTGCGCCTGCGGCGCCAGCCCATGCGGTGCTCCACCACGCTAAGGTCCCGGTCGCCGTGGTGCCGCATCCGGCACGATGATCAGAGACCGCAGCCGGTACAGGTCACGGGGGCAGTGTGACGCTTGTTCCCGGCCGGAGTGTGAACAGGTCGCCCCGATGGCCGATCGTCACCGGGTTCGCGTTCCCTTCCTCCATCCGGACGGTGACCTGGCCGCGGTCCACGACGACGTTCAGGCCGCAGCTGCCCCGGTACCGCAGATCGAGCTCCAGCCGGTGCAGTGGCCCGGGTAGTCGCGGGGCCAGCCACAGCACGTCCTCCCGGAGTTCCAGTCCGGTGTAGCAGCGCTGGAGGAGGTCGACGGTGCCGGCCATGGCACCCAGGTGGATCCCCTCTGCAGTGGTGCCTCCCTGGACGTCGTTGACGTCGCTGGCGAGGGCGTCACGAAAGAACTTCCAGGAAGCGCTGCGGTCGGATCGGGCGAGCACCCAGGCGTGGACGACCGAGCTGAGCGTGGAGCCGTGGGCCGTGCGCCGCAGGTAGTAGTCCGTGGAGGTGCGGAGCAGATCGTGGCCGGCGCGGTAGCCGAGGCGGCGCAGCAGGTCGTGGACTTCGTGGGGCGAGAAGAGGTAGTAGAGCATGAGGACGTCGGCCTGCTTGGACGCCTTGTACCGGTTGACGCTGTCGCCTTCGGCCTCGAGGATCCGGTCGAGGCGGCGGATGTCGGGATAGCGGCTGCGGTACCGGTCCCAGTCGAGTTCGGCCAGCCGCTCGTATCCGTCGAACTGGCTGAGCACACCCTGGTGGAAGGGGATGTGCAGATTGCGGCTGACCGTCTGCCATCGCTCCAGCTCGGCCGGCTTCAGGCCGAGTCGTTCCAGTAGTTCGTCGCGGCGGCGCGGCGGCAGGATCGTGAGCGTCTCCAGGGCCCGGGCCAGCACCCAGGACGCCAGCACGTTCGTGTAGGTGTTGTCGTCCAGGCCCGGAGCCGTCGCCCACGGGTATGCCTCGTGGTACTCGTCCGGCCCGACCACCCCGCGGATCCTGAAGCGTCCCAGTGCGGCGTCGTGGACGGCCGTGTCGGACCAGAACCGGGCGATCTCCAGGAGCATCTCGGCACCGCACGCCTCCAGGAAGGCCGTGTCCCCGCTGGCCTGGTAGTACTGCCACACGTTGTAGGCGATCGCGGAACCCACGTGGCGCTGCAGGTGGCTGTGGTCCGGCAGCCACCTGCCCGAGACCGGGTTCAGATGCAGGCGTTGGGTCCCCTCGGTGCCGTCCGACGCACTCTGCCACGGGTACATCGCCCCGAGGCGGCCCAGGTCGCGCGCCGCCTGGCGGGCCTCGTCCAACCGCCGGTAGCGGTAGTGCAGCACGGCCCGGCTGAGGTCCGGCAGGCGCAGGTTGAGCACCCGCAGGACGAACAGTTCGTCCCAGAAGACGTGCCCGCGTTACCCCTCGCCGTGCAGCCCCCGCGCCGGGACTCCCACGTCGAGGTCGGCGGAGTGTTCGGATACGGTCTGCAGCAGGTGGAAGAGATACAGGTGCAGCGGGCCGGTCTCGCTGAAGTCGGCTTCGATCCGGCAGCGGCGCCACAACTGCGCCCAGCGCAGCGTGTGGGACCTCAGCAGTGCCTCGAAGTCCTCGGCCCGGGTGACCAGGCGCCGCGCGGCGCGCAGCGGGTCGTCGACCGCCGGGTCCCTGGAGGTGAACACCGCGACGATCTTCTGCACCGTCACCGCCTCGCCCGCGACCGCAGTCGCCGTGATGACCTGGGCGACCCAGCCGTCCCGTGCGCTGTCGGCGCGGGCGACCGGCAGGGGGCACCCTGCCTGGAACATCTCGGTGCGCGCCGCCATGGCGATGCAGAGCGGGGATCCCCGGGCGCGGGCCTGGAGCCAGAGCACGGAACCGTCAGCCCCCTGGTCGACGGGATGCAGATGAGAATCGGCCAGGCCCTGGTAGCGGGCCACTCCGGTGTTGGCCACCGTGCCGTCGATGGCGCACCGGATGTCGAGACGGCCGGACCAGTTCTCTGGCACCAGAACCGTCTCGAGCGCGAGCAGGTGCGGCTGGCCCATGTGCGCGATGCGCCGCTGGACCAGGCCGGTCCGCCGCCCGAACGCGTCCACGACCGTGGCCCGCCGGGTCAGAACGCCTCGGCGCAGGTCGAGCTCCAGTTGCTGGTCGTGGATCCCGGCGGCCTGATCGCAGGGTCCGGGAGCACCGAGCCAGGCACCCTGCTCGGCCCGGAAAGTGAGTGGCAACCAGTTGGGGACGTTGACCAGGTCCTCGTTTTCCACGCTGCGCCCCTGGACAAAGGAGGTGGCCCGGTCGTAGCAGCCGGCCAGGTAGGTGCCCGGGTAGTGCACCCCGTCAGCGATGGACTCTGGGGCGGCTCCCCGGCTGACCACGTAGCCGTTGCCCACGGCGCACAGTGCCTCGCGCAGCCCCTCCTCAGCGGCATCGTAGCCCTGGTAGCGCAGCGTCCAGGGATCGTACCCGGATGCTGCTTCGGCGTGTCCAGCGGCACGCCGCGGTATGGACGGGGGGCGGGACTGCCTGTCGACGTTGCCCACAGTGAGTCCTCACGTTGTGGCACCACCCGGCGTTCGCGCTCATCGGCACAGGACCGGCGCAGACCAAACGCTACCCCCGATGTC
The DNA here is from genome assembly GCF_041261405.1 of Streptacidiphilus sp. EB103A. Lineage (NCBI taxonomy): Bacteria > Bacillati > Actinomycetota > Actinomycetes > Kitasatosporales > Streptomycetaceae > Streptacidiphilus > Streptacidiphilus sp. EB103A. The sequence goes on from NZ_JBGCAQ010000030.1 coordinate 43,514, forward strand.
GTCGGCACGCGGGCCCAGCCGAACGTCGCGGGAGCGGCCTGCAGCCGATGAACCGACGTATTGGTGAGTGTTCCTGTGGTCCGACTTCCAGCCCGGGCATAACGGTCCGTACGGGTGACAGAGGCCGAACGGATACGTCCGCACAGGCGAGACGTCGACGTCGGAAACGCTGACTGGAGGAGTCAGCCTGCCTCCAGGCAGTGCCCGTGCCTACGTGAAGCCGGTCCCGCAGGAGCTCGGCGCAGCCGACGACTGGGCCAGGCTGGGCACGCAAGCGTGGGCCGGGTAGCGTTCTCGCGAGCCCGGGGGGCCGGTTGTCCCTCCTGCACGGCTAGAGGAGCGCCCCTGTCCGATCGGGTTCCAAGAGGGCAGCTCACTATGGCGCTTGAGGTGGCCAGAGGTAGCTCGGCACATCTGAGGGCATGGGTGCCGCTACCAGACTCCCGATCAGCGCGCAGCCTCCGATGTAGGCGAATACTGTCAGGTTGGCCCATCCGATGCCGGCGAGAAGTTTCAGGATGTTCTGTCTCCGGCACCCGAGCCTGTGGCTGCCGCCGAAGATCAGGGGGACCGTGTCGTGTTTGCGAGCGTAGTGCTGCACCACGACGGTTGGAGTGGCCAAGCCGACGACGACGCAGAGCACGTACGGCAAGGACACTGCGTACCAGTGTCTGGGGAACAGGGTGAGGGGCCCGTCTGCAGAGATCTGGGCGAAGGCCCCGGTCTGCATCCACGTCACTCCCAGCACGGTGTCCGCGCACAGGCCGGCAGCGAGCGTGGTGGCGAGGAATCGTCCCCATCCCCAGAGCGGGCGCCGCGCGACGACCTGCGCAGTGATCCAACCCTGAAGCCATGGCCACACGATCACTGTCGTCATGCCGACGAAGGACAGGCTGAAGATGTTCTGGGCCTGGTATTCAGGGTGGGGGCTGCTCCATCCGGGAATGTAGGGTCCCCAGCTCCGCAGGCTCCACATGTGCTGACTGGTGAGCAGGGTCAGCCGGTCGTAGTTGAAGATCGGATTTTGCCAGCCGGAGCAGACGAAGCCGAGGACCAGCGCTGCGTCCAGTGTTACCGCACGCGCACGGAGGCTGTCACGTAGCACCTTGCACACAATCAGCACGGCGGCGAGCGCGACGAGTCCCTGTACGGCCCACGCGACGGCCGAACGGCCCGGTGAGATGGTGTAGTCGCCGGAGGGGATGGGGCGGGCGTCACCTGCGGCAATCCACCGAGTGTAGATCCAGGCCTGGAAGAGCAGCAGGGCGACGCCCAGTGCAGCAGTGACCGTGACTGGGGACACGAGGGCCTGAGACCCAGAAGTGGCGGCCGAGGTGGAAGAAGGCTGTTGCGTAGCCGGCTGAGCCGGATCGGTATGGCTCATGACACCCCGTTCATTCGCCGGTCATGAGGGGACGTCAACGCTGGGCCGAGGGTCGGGGCAGGCGGTGGGTGCTTCGGCCGGTATCCGGGTCATCAGGGCGCCGAGGACGGCGGTCCAGACGAAGAACAGGGCGTACAGGCCCAGACTGGGCCACCCGCCAGGGGAGAGCCAGCCGCTGTCGGTGAGGACGAGGAACGTGTTGGGCAGGCCGAGCAGGCTGGTGGCGAAGCTGTAGCGGACGGTCCAGCGGGGAAAGGCAGCGGACTCGCGCAGTGCCATGCCGGTGGCGAAGACGGTCAGGGCGACGGCGGGCTGGGTGAGCTGCCACATAAAGATGGAGGCTTCGTAGGTGAAGCGCACCAGGGTGGCGTCCATGGTGTGGTGCCCGGCTCCGATCGCGGTCATCAGCCACAGCATGGTGGACAGAAGGTACAGGGCGACGACGACGGACGCGGCGGGCCGGATAGCAGCGGCGAACACGGCGGGCCGTCCAGAGGGCCGGAGCGCCTCGGTGAGCCCCGCGATGAACAGCAGGACCAGGGTGATCGCGAAGAACTGGACGAAGCACTGGAGGACCGCGTTGTGCTCGCCGGATGCGAAGTACGCGACGAGCCGGTCCGTGGAGTAGTCCCAGCGCGGCAGGGCGTGGGAGTAGTCGTTGCTGAGCAGCAGGGTCAGGCCGAGGGCGGGGATGGGCGCCATCCCCGCGTATCCGGCGTAGTGGATCTGGCGGTGACCACCGCTGTGAGGTCCGCTGGGTGCGGTCACTGCCTTCACCGGCTTTCCGTGGAGCGCCCGCCGTGCCCTGGGCCGAGTTGGGCGATGGTCCAGCCTGCGGGGTACGAGTTGGGGTGGGGCGTGTAGGGATGGTGAGCCGGCCGCGGTGGTGCGAGGCGCAGGGCGCGTCCGCGGGCCTTGAGAGCGGTGCGGACGGTGTACTCGAGGGGGCCGTGAGGGTCCGGCAGGCCGAGCAGAGGGCGCAGGTACGGCGCGACCAGTGCGGTGACGGCGTGCGGGATGAGCGGACGCAGTGGGGCGGGGTACCAGCGGGCGATGGTCTGTATGACGGACTCGGTGGCCTGACGGTTGGTGTCCTGATAGCGGGCACGGTCGCGCAGGGTGGTCTCCAGGACCGTCCGGAAGCCCGTGAGGTCAAGGGGGATGTCCTTGATACCCATCAACTCCCCCATGCGGCGGTTGGTGTTGACCAGGGCGCGGGCCTCGTGGCCGGTCAGGCGGCGCCAGCCGTAGGTGTTGATCCAGTCGATGGGGCCCAGGGTCTGCGAGGCGAGGATGAACAGGTAGTCGTCGTTGGTGATGTCGTAGCGGCCGTGGATGGTGTTGAGCGCGCGGACGGCGGTCCGGCCGTGCGGGGAGTCCAGACCGGCGCGCTTGAGTTCGTACTCGAAGAGCATGGTGTCGTCGAACCGTTTCTGGCCGTGGTCGCGGAACTGGCCGGTCTTGACCAGGAGTCCGCTGATGGAGGGCACGGCGTTGTCGATCATGACGGCGTACTCGAAGCCGAGCCGGTAGTCGAAGGGGAACTCGTAGCGGCTGACCATGTTGCTGATGCGTTCGTGGTCGCGGTCTGGATCGAGGGTTCGGATGAACCGGAGGCGGGAGTATCGGCCCATCAGCTCTGTCCTCCCGTCGCGGTGGGCAGGCCCATCTGCTCCAGGAGTGCGTCGGCCAGGGCCGCGGGGCTGGGTTTGACCCAGATGACGCCGGGTTTGATGTCGATGTGCAGGGCGTTTTTGAGGCGCTGCTGGAGCTGGACGGCGCCGAGGGAGTCCAGGCCGAGGATGACCAGGCTGGTGTGGGGGCCGATGTGCCGGTTGGTGTTGCCGAGGAGTTCACGGACCTGGCCGATGACGAACTCCTGGAGGAGCGGGCGGCGTTCTGCGGCACTGTCCGTCCCGAGGAGCGCCTCGCGCACGGGCGAGGTGCCGGTGTCGGCGGTGGGTGTGTTGGAGAGGAGGTCGGCCAGGAGGGTCGAGCGGGCCAGGGCCGGGTAGGGGGCGGTCCACAGGGCCACGTCGATGGGTGAGTAGGCGATCTGGTGGTGGCCGTCGGTGAGGATGCGTTCGAACGCGTCGGTGCCGTCGTCGGGGGAGATCATCACGAAGCCGCGCTCGGCGAGGTGCCGGCCGCGGCCGACCTCGCTCCAGGGACCCCAGTGGATGCCGGTGGCGGGCAGCCCCTGGGTGAGGCGGTGGGCGACAAGGGCGTCCAGGAAGGCATTGGAAGCGGCGTAGGCGCCCTGGCCCGGGGAGCCGAGCAGGGAGGCAACGGAGGAGTAGACAGCGAAGAAGTCCAGCTCCGCCTCGAGGGTGGCCTGGTGCAGGGCCCAGGCCCCTTCGGCTTTGCCTCGCCAGACCCGTTCCATCAGCTTGTGGTCGAGGTTGGCCAGGACGGCGTCTTCCACGACGCCGGCGGCGTGCACGATGCCGCGCAGTACGGCGCCGTCTGCGGTGGCCGTGGCCAGGGCGTGCTGGACGGTGGCGTCCTGGGCGATGTCGCCGAGGACGACCTCGACCTCGGTACCGGTCGCGGTGCGCAGCTCGTCCAGTTCGTGCAGAACAGTTGTGTCGGGGGCGGTGCGGCCGCACAGGATGATCCGGCGGGCGCCGCGCTCGGCCAGACGGCGGGCGGTCCGCAGGCCCAGCCCGCCCAGGCCGCCGGTGACCAGGTAGCTGCCGTCGCTTTGGGCCAGGGCGGGCAGGCCGACAGCAGCGCGTGTGGCGGGTTCGGGGCCGGGGTGCACCTGGGCCACGCACCGTATCCCGTGCCGCCAGGCGATCTCGATGAGGGGCTGGTCCTCGCTGAGCAGATCGGGAAGGACCGCCTCCAGCGGGGTGTGGCCGGACAGTTCGAGGGAGCTGGGGCGCAGTTCGGGGTGTTCGTAGGCGGCGGACCTGAGCAGGCCACGGACGCCTGCGGCGGCCAGGGCGTCGTCTCCGCGCCACATCACCCACAATCTGGGCGGTGTCGCGCGTTCGGCCAGTTGCCGCAGCACAGCCAGGGTGCGGTGTACGTCGGCCAACGCGCGGGCGGGCGCGTCGGAGGTGCCCTGATGCCCGTTCAGGGTGAGCAGCACGTGGGTTCGGTTCGGTTCGGTCGTGTCGTCCAGGGCTTCGGTCAGTTGCCCGGGGTCCAGGGGGCGCTCGGATACGTAGGCCAGTAGGCGGGCGCCTGCTGACCGCTTGCCGAGCATGGCGCGTAGCTGTCCGCTCCACACTGTGGCTTCGGGGGCGAGGACCAGCCACCGCTGGTCGCTGCCCTGCGGGGACCGGTCCGGTTGTTCGGGGACCCAGGCGAGGTGGCAGAGGCGGTCGGCGTAGCGCTGTTCCGGCGGTGTGATGTTGGCTAAGCGCAGCCCGCGGATTTCGGCGACGACAGTGCCGTCAGCGGTGGCCAGCGTGCCGGATGCGGTGCAGGACAGGTCGTCGGCGTGCTGGAGTTCAACGGAGGCGAGCCGGGCATGGGCGGTTGGGCCGTGCAGGCGGATCTCCTGGAATCCGGCGACGACGACCGGGCCGGGGCTGGTGGCACAGGTGTCGAGCCAGGCGGCGACCGCAGTCTGCACGAACTCGTCGGCCAGCGCCGGATGCAGTCGCAGTCGCGCGGCGGAGACCCGGGCGCTCTCGGCGATCCCCAGCCGGGCGAGGGCGCGTCCGTGGTCGCAGTGGATCTGGATGCGGTCGATGGCGCTGAAGGCGGGGCCGTGGAAGACATTGTGGCGTTCGCGGAAGTGCCGGTACAGGTCGGCCGGGTCGAAGTCGGCCCAGGTGGAGTCTGTCGACAGGGTCACCGGGGTGGTTGGGCGCGTCGCGCTGTCGGGCAGGGCTTGGACGGTGCCCCGGGCGTGAATGAGCGGCCCGTCAGTGGTCCGGGTCAGGATCTGGAACTGGGCGCGCGTACCGTCCGAATCCGCCAGCAGGCGGGTGGTGGCCTCCGGTTCGGGATCCAGGACCAGCGGCGCCTCGATGCGCAGGTCGGTGACCGCGACCCGATCGGTGCCGAACACCTCGGCCGCGGCGGCGAGCGCCATCTCGGCGAATCCGGTACCCGGCAGCACTGGGACCCCGGCGACCTGGTGGTCGCCCAGCCACGGCAGCCGGTGCGGGCCGACGGGCGTCTGCCACAGGTGCCGGCCGCTGTGGTCGGGGTCGTGGAGGTGACCGCCGAGCAGCGGATGCTGGGTAGCCGCGGGCAACTGCGCGGCGACAAGGGCGAACGGAGGCTGGCTTCCCCCGTGTCGGGTGCGGTTCCACACGGTGCCCGGAACCTCGGCCAGTTCCCCTTCCGCATAGTGCGAGGCGAAGTCGATGGAGTCCAGACCGGCGGCGTGCGCGGTAGCCAGGTGAGTGAGGAACGCCTCCTGGTCCTCGCCGCCGCGGCGCAGCGAGCCGACGGCCACCACGTCGTGGACCCCGGCCGCCTGGGCGATGTCGGCGATGGGGCGGGAGGCGAGCGGCTGGGCGGTGCACTCGACGAACAGCCGGTGCCCGTCGGCCAGGGCGGCGCTGACCGCGCGCTGGAACTGCACGGCATCACGCTGGTTGTGCACCCAGTACGAGGCGTCCAGCGGACCGGGATCACGCGGGTCCTCAGTGACGGTGGAGTAGAACGCAATGCCCTGGGGGCGGTGCGCGGGCAGGCCGGACAGGACCGCGTGCAGTTCGTCGGTGACCGGGTCGACCTGGGCGGAGTGCGAGGCCACATCGACGTCCACCATGCGGGCGGCAGCGCCGACCGCGTTCCAGGCGTCGACCAGGGCACGCACCTGCGCCGCGTCACCCGAGATCACCGTCGTGCGCGGTGCCGTGAGCACACCGAGCGAGACCCCGTCGGCGCCCGCCGCGTCGATCGCGGCCTGTGTCTCCTCGGCACTGAGCATCACCGAGGCCATGGCTCCGTGCGCGATGGTGGCCAGCAGCCGTGCCCGGCGACAGATGACCTTCGCGCCGTCGGCCGGGGTCAGCACCCCCGCCACCACCGAAGCCGCCACCTCGCCCAGCGACTGCCCGATGACCGCGGCCGGCTCCACACCCCAGGACCGCCACAGCCTGGCCAGGGCCACCTGCACCCCGAACAGGGCGGGCTGGATGCGAGCGACGCCCACCAGGCCCTCGGGCTCCATGAGCATCTCGCGCAGCGAGAAGCCCGACTCGGCACGGATCAGCGGTTCCAACTCGTCGACCGCCGCCGCGAACACCGGCTCGACCGCCAGCAGCCCCTGGCACATCCCCGGGTACTGCGACCCCTGCCCGGTGAAGACGAACACCGGGCCCAGGTGCTCGGGCGGCAGCACCGGCACCCCGCCGGCCACGCCCTGCGGACCCTCGTCACGGGCGAACGCCCGCGCCCGCTCGGCCAGCTGGGACAAGTCGCGGGCGACGATCCCCAGCCGGTGCTCGGCATGGCTCCTCCGCAGCGCCAGCGTGTGCGCCACGGACTGCGCCGCCACCTGTGCACCGCTGCCCTCAGCCCAGCGAGCCAGACGCGCCGCCGCTCCGGACAGGGACTCGGCGGAGTTGCCGGACAGCAGGAACAGCCACGCCCCGTGCCCCGCATCGGACTTCCTGGCGCCCGCCCGGCGACGGCGGGCGCCGGGCGGAGCTTCGAGCACCACATGGGCATTGGTGCCGCTCACCCCGTACGAACACACCGCGGCCAGCCGTCCCTTGCCCGGCACCGGCCAGTTGGCCGACTCCAAAGGTACGAACAGCCGCGACGGTTCGGACCGGTCGATGCCCGGATTCCACTCCCGGAAGTTCTGGTTGGGTGGGACCACGCCCCGCCGCAAGGACTCCACCGCCTTGATCATGCCGGCGATCCCCGACACCGGCTCGCAGTGCCCGATGTTCGTCTTGACGGAACCCAGCGCACACCGGCCCCGACCCTGCCGCCCGTACACCGCGTTGATGGAGGTGTACTCGACCGGATCGCCCACCTGCGTCCCGGGACCATGTGCCTCGACCAGGCCCACCTCACCCGGATCGATCCCCGCCCTGCGCACTGCGTCCCGGAACAGTTCCTGCTGCATCAGGGTGGACGGTGCGGTCAGCCGGGTCGCTTGCCCGTCGTTGTTGACCGCGCTGCCCCGGATCACCGAGAGCACCCGGTCCCCGTCCCGCCGCGCGTCGGCCAGCCGCTTCAGCAGCAGCGCGCCCGCGCCTTCGCCCCGGACATACCCGTCGGCCCGCGCGTCGAAGGCGTGACAGGCTCCCTGTCGTGACAGCAGCAGGGGGGCCTCGTAGTAGTGCGTCTGCGGGGCGAGCATCAGGAGCACACCCCCGGCCAGGGCCGTGTCGCACTCACCCAGCGTCAACGCCCCACACGCCGCGTCCAGCGCCACCAGTCCTGACGAACAGTGCGTGCTGACCACCATCACCGGGCCCCGCAGATCCATAGCGAAAGCCACCCGCCCCGCCGTACTGGCCGTGTAGTTCCCGAAGAGGTAGGCCGGGTTAGGCGCATCCTCAACCGGCCGCGCCTCGCGGAAGAGGTTGTCGACGGCATACGTGCCGATGTAGACCCCGGTGCGCGAACCCCGGATCCGGTCCACCGGGATCCCCGCGTGCTCCACTGCCTCCCAGGCGACTTCCATCATCACCCGCGCCTGCGGATCCACCCACTCCCGCTCCGCCGGCGCCACCGAAAGCGCCTCCGGCTCCCACGCCCACACATCCCCCTCCACGAAGCAGCCAGCCGCCGCCTGAGCCTGAAGCCCCGGATCATGCAACGCCACCAGCCGGGCCGAATCCCACCGATCCGGCGGCACCGGCCCCACTGTCCGCCGTCCCTCAGCGGCCAGATGCCACAGCGCGGCCGAGGTCTCCACCCCGCCAGGGAAACGGCAGCCCATGCCGATGACAGCAATCGGTTCATGTTCAGATGCGGACATGACACTCCTCTAGAGAACGGCAACCGCCAGCCCCGGGACGTGGTGAGCATCAGCCCCCTTCGCTTCTCGCGGCAGACCCGGTGCACGCCGCCTGCTCTGCGCACCGCGCTACCGCGCAGATCGCCGGTCCTCCCCCATCAAAGCCCCGATATGCACGGTGAAGAACGGGGCGGCGCAGCGGATGCGTGAACGCGTTGAACGACACCTGCCGAGGCACGCCGCGATCCGGTCAGCCAGCGGTGGTTCGTTGACGGCGGCTCAGGAGTCGTGGGCGTGGCTGTGGTCTTTCGCATGTCCTGCCCGGATCGTGGCGATCTTCAGCGTCGGGCAACACGACGTGCGCGTTCCCAGAGGACGGCGGCGTGCCGCTGGCGTTGATGGGGGCGCAGGCGTGCCAGCAGTCGGTTGAGGGCCTGGTCGGTCTGGGTGGAATGGAGGTGGGGGTAGTGGTCGAGGAAGTGGTGCCAGTGGGTACAGGCTTCCTCCAGGTGGCCGATGTCCAGAAGGGTTTCGGCGAGGCGGGCCTGGGTGAGGGCGAAGGAGCGGCGCTGGGTGGCGGGTCGATGTGCTGCGGAGGCGCGCAGCGCGACCAGGGCCTCGGTGCGGTGGCCGAGGACGAGGAGAGTCTGGGCGCGCTGGTAGTCGAGCCCGGCGCGGGGGTAGGAGGTGAAGGGCCCGAGTGGAGCCGAGGCGCGCTCGCACTGGCTCTCTGCTGTGGTGAGGTCGTCCAGGGCAGCGTTTGGTTGCCGGTCGTGGGCGTGGACCAGGGCGCGCTGGATGTGCAGGAACGCCAGGGTGGCTGGGGATGCGTGGGAGCCCGCGGCTTGTAGGGCGGCGTCAGCGAGTTGGAGGGCGGAATGGTGGTGGCCCAGGCGTAGCGCCTGGGCGCTCATTGCGCGCAGGGTGATCGCATAGGTGGTCCGGCTGCCGCCAGCGCGGGCCAGGCCCAGCGCGGTCTGGTAGTAGCACTGGGCCAGGCCCGGGTGGCCGGTGTCGGAGGTCATGGCGGCGAGCAGGTGAGTGAGTTGGGCGGTGGCGGTGAGCAGGTCCTGGTGCACGGCGGTCGGCGCGTGTGCAGTGAGCATGCGGCCGGCGTCGTCGGCGAGGTAGGAGGCCAGGGCGGTTCTGGCGTGGGCACCGCCATGGCGTTCGGCCAGGTCAGCGAAGACGTGCGTCATCTCGTGCAGCGCCCGTGCGTCGGCGGCGGCGGCCCGGTGATGTGAGCCCGATGGCGGGGTGGCAAGCCGTTGCGGCCAGCCGAGCAGGTCGAGGCCGACCGGACTGTAAGCGGACCGGGCGAGGAGGGCCCGGTGGGCGGGGTCGACGTCACCACGGGCCAGGGAAACCATTTGGGTCACCGGGTCCACTTCTGCAGACCAGTCGTACATCGATAAGTGCGGGGGGCGTACGGGCTGGGCCAGGCCGGTGTCCTGAGCGGTGACCAGACGGCCGGCGCGAGAGCTGAGAGCTGCTGCGACGAGGTCGGGGACCGGGGCTCGGGGGCGGGAGCCGGAGAGCCAGTGGGCCACAGAGGTACGGTCGTAGCGAAGTTCCAACGTGTTGGCAGAGCCAAGGGCGTTGACCGCCCGCGCCAGTTCGCCCGCGCTCCAGCGCGCCTCCGCCAGCAGAGCGGCCAGCAGAATGTTCGGGGCGTGGCGGGCCATGCCCGGTCTCCGTCCTCCCCCCTGGGAACCACAAGCACTCAGGCGTTCAACGCGTACACGCAGCCCCGCCCTGCCCAGGTTCCTGACCGGGCGCGGCCGGCGCTTGATGGAGGGATGCCCGCAGCACAAGGTCAATAAATGTGCCAGCGGCAAGTGACGGACACTCAGATCCGGGGAAGCCCAGAATCTTCTTCCGGTGACCACCCCGATCCCGAGGCCCCAGCGACCCAGGATGCGGAGTGCTGCCTGACACCGGCCGTCTCCGCGTGGCGGTGTCCGCCGCGATGGGGGCGGTTGTGCATAGCCGGCGCCATGACGGGCAGAGGCTGATCGCGGCGCCTCACAACACCGCACGGTCGGCCCCCCGTGAACATCCCGAACGCGGAGGGCCGACCCGCGCCGCGAAGCATGTCACGGAGGTCCCCGTCCACAGCACGGGGACCTCCGGCGCCTGGCGCCAGGAGCGGCCCCGCGGCTGTGCACCCGGTTCCGTCACGGGCACACCACCCAGCGTGGCGGTCGAGCCACCACCCGGGCAAGTGCACTCCCCCGGACGGCCTACCGGGCTTCCGGTGGACGGCAGCCGTGACGAAACGTTTGGGCTCACCGTTGTGCAGACCGTGACTGCCGCTCCCCTCGTCGAGCGCGTGTCCTTGACGCACGCCCGCCGCTCCCGCCGCCGGTTGCCGGACCCCGACGAGCCTGTGTACGCCGCCCTGGCCGAACAGTGGCGCCACCAGGGCCGGACCGTTCCCGGCGAACACGACTGGGAATGGATAGAGCTGACGACCCGCCGGATCTGGCACCGACCGGTCAGGGAAGCAGTCCCGCAGCCCGAAGCAGGGACGCGGGACCTCCGGGGCCAGGTGGGCAAGCAACCGAGCCTAGCTGCGCCCTCGACCACTCTGCGCTGACCCCACGCTCACGTCGCCCACGATGATCTGGCCGGGGCCGCCGCAGGGCCAGAAGTACCACTGTGAAGGCAGGGGTGCCGACGGCGGCGACGCCGTAGAAGCCGCGGGTTCTCCGGGCAGGCCCTACTGGCACAGCCGCTTCCAGCGGTGCTGTGCGGCCGGAGTCTTCGAGGCCCTGCCGGGACGGCAACCGCGGTTGGCCGGTCACTTCGGGCGCGGCGAGTGGCGAGCCGGTGCTATGCGGGGCGGCTGCTTCACCGTGTCGGGGTGTCCGTCGCCCCTGCGGGGAATTCCTGGGTGCCGAGTACGCGCAGCAGTTCCAGTCGCTCGCGGGTCCCGGCGTCCGCCGGGGTGAGCACCAGCAGTTGTTGGCCCTGGTCGGGAGTGACCAGGGTCTCGCAGTCCATCAGCAGACGGCCGACGCGCGGGTGCAGCAGGGTCTTGCGGTCGGCGCGCCTGACCGCCACCTCGTGTTCCTCCCAGATCCGGCGGAAGTCCGCGCTGGCGGCCCGCAACCGGTCCACGAGCCCGGTGACGACGGGATCGCCGGACCGGCGGCCGACGGCCGCACGCAGATCGGCCACGAGCTCGCGGGCCTGGCGTTCCTGTTCCTCGGGCGGGCTGGCGGCACGGGCGCCCGGGTCGGTGAACCAGCGGTATACGACGTAGCGCCGGTCACCGGAGAAGCTGGTGCGGTCGCCCGTCAGCAGGGCGGCCGCCCGGTTCTGCGCGAGGATCTCGCCCAGGTCGGACAGCACCAGGGCCGGGGTGTCACCGAGCAGGTCGAGCATACGGATCAGGCCGGCGCGGGCCAGGCGGGCCGCCCCGTCAGCGGGCGGCGGCTGGTGGCCGGCCAAACGGAACAAGTGGTCGCGCTCGTCGTCGGAAAGGCGCAGCGCCCGGGCCAACGCGCCCAGGAGCTGGGTCGAGGGCTGGCTGCTGCGGCCCTGCTCCAGGCGTACGACGTAGTCCACGGACATGCCGGCGAGCATGGCCACCTCTTCCCGGCGCAGACCGGTGGTGCGGCGGCGGGGGCCGTCGGTGATGCCGACCTCGGCCGGGCGGATCGCCTCCCGACGGCGGCGCAGGAAGTCCGCGAGCTGGTCACGTTGCATGTCCCCATGGTCCTTCGAGCGCAGGAGCCGATCCAGGGAGCGGCACTCCCATGATCAACGCTCCGCTCCCGTAGGGCGCGGAGCGGACGCACAGTGGGTGGCAGACCGACGACGAAGGAGAATGCGATGCAGACACGAACCCTGGGCAGCACCGGCCCGGCCGTTTCCGCGCTGGGCCTGGGCGCGATGGGCATGTCGGGCGCCTACGGCGCGGCCGACCGCGCGGAGAGCATCGCCACCGTGCACGCCGCGTTGGAGGCCGGCGTCACGCTGATCGACACCGGCGACTTCTATGCGATGGGCCACAACGAGCTGCTGCTCGCCGAGGCGCTGCGCGGCCGGGACCGGGACAGCTACCAGCTGAGCGTCAAGTTCGGCATGCTGCGGGGGCCGGGCCCGGAGTTCGGCGGGACGGACGGCCGTCCCGAGGCGGTGAAGAACTTCCTGGCCTATTCGCTGACCCGGCTGGGCACCGACCACATCGACATCTACCGTCCGGCCCGGCTGGATCCCACGGTCCCGATCGAGGAGACGGTGGGCGCGATCAAGGAGATGATCGACGCCGGGTACGTGCGGCACCTCGGCCTCTCGGAGGTCGACGCGGCGACGATCCGCCGCGCGCATGCCGTGTACCCGGTCGCCGACCTTCAGATCGAGTACTCGCTGGTCTCCCGCGCGGTGGAGGCTGAGGTTCTGCCCGCGCTGCGGGAGCTCGGCATCGGCCTGACCGCGTACGGCGTCCTCAGCCGCGGCCTCATCTCCGGGCACTGGTCCGCCGGCCACACCGCCGGCCCCGGTGACGGCCGCGGTTTCAGTCCGCGGTTCTCCCCCGGGAACGTGGAGCACAACCTCACCCTGGTGGAAGCTCTGCGCCGCATCGCCGAAGCGAAGGGCTGCACCGTCGCCCAGTTGGCCATCGCCTGGGTGGCCGCGCAGGGTGAGGACATCGTGCCCCTGGTCGGCGCCCGCACCCGAGAGCGACTGGCCGAGGCGCTGCCCGCGATGGAGCTGAGCCTGTCCACGGACGACCTCGCCGGCATCGAGAAGGCAGTGCCGCGGGGTGCGGCGCGTGGCGACCGATACCCGTCCTTGTTCATGGCAGGCCTCGGCGTGGGCAACTGACTCGGGCCCCCAGTGAATCCCCGGCCGCGAAGCCCAGGCCTTGAGAAGCCCAGGCGTGAAGCGAAGCGACCTTTCCGAGCAGCCCGACTGTTTTCGTATCGCCGGGGGCCCACGAGATCAGCCGGGCTGCATGTTCAGCGGCGGCGTGGTGGTAGTCAGAAGCTGCTGAGCAGGGTGAGGACGCGGTCGTAGGAGCCGGTGGCCACGGCGTACCGCAGGAACTTGACCTGGTCGACGATGATCTCCTTGGCGTCAGGCTCGGAGTGCAGCAGGGAGACCACCGCGGAGAGGAACTCCTCCAGCGGCATGGCCCTTCCGTCGTCCTGCTGGCCCATGAGCGTCGTGCGCACGGCTGGCGGGACCAGTTCAATCACCTGCACGCTCGTATCGGCGAGCTGGATGCGCAGGCTCTCGCTGAACGAGTGGATCGCGGCCTTGGTGGCGTTCCATGTCGGAGTGATGGGCAGCGGCACGAAAGCCAGTCCGGAGGAGACGTTGACGATGGCTGCGTCGCCGCGGCCGAGCAGGTGCGGCAGCAGTGCCTGGGTCATGCGCAGCGGGCCGAGCAGGTTGGTGCGGATCGTGTTCTCCGACACGGTCAGCCGGGGGTCCTTGAGGCTCTCCGGCAGCATGACGCCCGCGTTGTTGATGAGGATGTTCAGGTCCGGGTGCGTGCGCACCAGTGCTGCAGCGGCCTCAGCGATCGAGGCGGGATCCGTAACGTCGAGCCGCAGGACGTCGAGGGAAGGGTGTTCGTCGGTAATGCGGTCGAGCTGGTCCTTGCGGCGCCCGGCGACGACGACAGTGCTGTCTCCCGTGCCCGACGTGCCGACCCGGGGCCGTTCGCAGGGAGGGCGAGCTTGAAGCTGCGGATCTCGTCGGCGTTCCAATGGGCGCCGGCGAGCAGGTGCTGCAGACGGTCGGAGGTGGCGCGTCCGGCATGCTCAGCCAGCCGGTGAGGTCGGTCCGGGGCGCCCTGCCGACGTTGCCGCCGGTGGGTCTCCCCGGACCGCCTCCCGAACCGGGCGTGCCCGATTTCCAGGCATCACCAAGATCCCCTCGCCGTGGACCTGCGGGAGCACGATCGATACGGTCGCCTGAGAGGACTTGTGGAGAGCCGGCGCAGCCGCCCCGTTGCTGATGCATGTCTTCGCCAACTCGGGCGCGGTACCGGTCATGGGCGGCGGCGCGGTCGGCGACGGGTAACGGCGGCGCACCCGATCAACAGCATGGCCACGCTGAGTGCGGCGAGTACTGCCAGGGGCATGGACAGCCCCGTGGCGGCGAGGCGTCCGGCCTCGGTGCCCGCCTCGGTGCCCGCATTGGTGCCTGCCTGGCCGCGCCTGACGTATCGGTCGGTGATCGTGATCAGGCTGGTAACGCCGTCCTGGATGGTGACGCCCGGCGGCGTGATCGACACTGCGGTCTGCAGAGCCACACGATCGTTGGCCCCGGACGTGGTCTCGGTCGCCGTGCAGCGCGAGCCGGCCGGGATACCGCTGATCGTGGGCAGGCGGTGGGTGCCGGCCGCAGTTCCTGCCGCGAGGGTGAGATGGTGGTGGCCGGTGCGGCCGAGGTCGGTGCAGGCCACGTCGAGCCCGATCGCATCCTGCCAGCCGGCCCCGGGGCCGGTGACCGTCTTGGCAAGCTGCAGCGCGCCGCGCCCTCGCTGGTAGGTGTCGGTGACGGTGGCCTGCCGGGTCTCATCTGCCTCGATCGTGACGCTTTGGGGTACGAACACCGGCGCATGGGCGAGGTCGACCAGAGCGTCGTCACCGGTGGACGGTTCGGTCAGGGCGCAGGTGCTGCCCGCGGGAATCCCGGTGATGAGCTTGGAGTGGTCACCGGCCGGGGCCCCGGCGGGCAGGGAGATCCGGTGGTGCTGGTCGAGGTCGGGCTCGGGGGTCCGGCAGTTCACATGGATGGTGATGGGTCCTTGCAGGCCTGCCGCATCGCCGCGGATCACCTTGGTCACCTTCAGAGCGCCGGCGGCGAAGGGATGCAGCACGGCCCCGGCCCGGGCGACCAGTTGGGTCTGCTGGGCGAGGACGATCTTTTGGGCTTTGGTCAGGCTCGGGTTGGAGCCGTCGTAGAGCAGGACGGTGCCTGCCAGCACGGTGGTGACACGTTCGAGGACGAAGCCTTGCGGGGTGGTGGCGGAGGCGCTGCGGGCCCAAAGGCGCGCGCCGGGTTGCACTTCGTCACCGTCGTGCAGTTGCGTGGCGCCCTGGGCATCGGCGAAGACCTCTACCCCGGTGGTGCGCAGCGTGGCCGGGCCGTCGGCGGCGACGGTGAAGGGGCCGACGAGTTCCCCGGTGGACGGTGCTGGCTTCTCGGCGGGTGTGACCGTCAGGTGCGGTTCCCGAGGCTCTGCGCCCGGCCCGTCCGCCAGCGCCTGCGCGACGATGGCCTTGGTCAGGGCGCGGACAGGGCTGGTGGTTGCCAGGATGTACTTGTCGCTGAAGAACCAGATGGATGCCTGCACGGCTGCGCCCCGGTCGGCATCGGTGGTAGCCGCCGCGGGCTGGCCGGTGGTGGGGTAGAAGTGTCTGAGGATGTCCTCGATGTAGCCGAGGTTGGGAACGTTGGCCTCGTTCCAGTCGTCGAGCCGGTAGTTCACCCCCACCTCGGTCTCGGTGTTGATATCGATGCAGTAGGTCAGGCCGGCGCGTCCGGTGATCGGGTCCTTGATCTGGATGGTCCCGGCATATCCGCTGGCATGGGCGGTGGAACCGCTGGGAATGGCGGCGGGGTAGCCCTGGAGGGGATCGAACGAGGCAGGCGCCTCGAATCCGGACACCGTCCGACCGCTGCCGATGGCGGTGATGGTGGCTTCGGTGAACATCCCCGGCGGGTCGGTGAGCCGGTGGCCAGGATCGTATTCGGCGAACGCAGATGTGGGGGTCAGCGCCAGTAGCGCGCCCACGAGGGTCGCCAGCACCACCAAGCCCGTCGTTACCACGCCGGGCCGGCGCAGGGGAAGCGTCGGTGCGTCGTGGTCGTGCGCGCTGTCTTTGCGGGGGCTAGAAGGCATTAGAAAATCCGTCCGTATTCAGGGGCGCCAGGAATCGACAAATGAGCGGGACGCGCCGCACGTCCCGGACTGGGCGATGGGTAATGGCGTGTGGCGACTTGCGCACGGTGAACTCAGTGCACGTGGCCCGGAATGGGTCTGGTTCGACGGTGCACGCGCGGTCGGCATGCATCGGGCCGGTTCCGGGGCGATTCGCGCGCGCCTTACGAGGGCTCCGCAGCGGCCGTGGTGGCTCTCGTGCGGGCGGCTGCGGCGGTCGGCCCAGCCTGCCGCGCCCGGCCAGGGCGTCTTGGCCCGCTGAGGCCGGGGAAGGTGCGACGGCATGGGCTCAACGGCACAGCGCGTCCACGACGCCGGGAGATGCTTGCCCCCTCTTCGGTATCGAGGCCGACCTCGACCTGCTGGCGTGTGGAGCACCTGGTTTGAGGAAGGTGGCCAGTCCTGCGTATTGCAGGATCGAGCAGGTGTAGAGGTTGAACAGTGAACCCAGCGGCGAGATGACGAATGTCACCCACCGCCCAGCGCCGACGGCCCAGACGGAAACGAACAATGGGCCAAGGGCGAGCGCCGGGATGCCGGTCCGAGCGAGCTGGCCGTACATGAGTAAGCATCTCCCAAGTGCAAGCTGCCCTGTGGACACGTGCCTTAGCCGCAGCATAAGAGACCAGGTGGAGAAAGGCCGACATTTTCCACGGGTATATGCCATTGTCACCCAAACGCGCCAACAACCCCGTCGTCACCGTCACTTCGAACGCGGAGCGGCGTGCTCGCGCAGCATGCCGATGTTCGCATTGCGGTTGGCAGAGTCGGCGAAGCGGAGCGTCCAACGCTCGCCACTGCCGAAGGTCAACTCCGGGCCGCCTAGCGCCGTGTAGGCAGACAGTGCAAGCGTGTCCACGGCAGTGCCGCGCGGCAGCGCGCCGAGCTTGGCCCAGCGTCCTCGCTCTCCGTCCAACCCCTCACCATGCGTTCCGGGGTTGTGTGGTGAAGCTCGGCGAGCGCGAACAATCCACGCCATGTGGCCTCGTCCAGGCTGACCCTCAGGTCGGGTCGGCTCATCACTCCACAGTGGCAGAGCGTTGCCGTCCGCGTCCTCGCGGCTTCGTCCCCGAAAAGGTGAATCCGGGCGGTGACAGGAACCGAGGTGTGCAGAATCTGTTCGTCGTCCTTGCGTGTGCAAAGCCGTCATCGTTGGCGACAGCGTCGAGGGACCACAGTGCAGAATCGACTGATAGTTCCGGAATATGAATCTCAATCAGGGGAGCGCCGAGCAATATTCGAAGGCTAAGTATTCCGGATCGGATGCTGCACGGTCATAGGTAGGGACGTCTTTCGATACCTAGCATGAGGCCGATCCATCCGCAGGCGGGAGCGGGCACAGCGCTGTGCCCGCGATGCGGCCCTCCGCCTATCTCCGGGAGACTCGATGAACTTGCGCGATATTGACCACGCCCACCCGGCCAACCACGGCGCCCCGCCTTTGGGGCGTCGGGGCTTCCTCGGGGGCGCCGTGGGCGTCACCGTCAGCGGGGCGGTTCTGAGCGGCTTTGGGGCCGACAGTGCCTCGGCCTCCGCGGGTGGGGGCGGCGAGCGTGGCGCGGTGCGTACGGCGTCCGGTCTGGTGAGCGGCGTCCCCGCCGCCGTCAGGGGCGTGACGGTCTACAAGGGGATCCCCTACGCCGCGTCGACCGCTGGGGAGAGCCGGTGGCGGCCCCCGCAGGCCGCCCCGTCCTGGAAGGGCGTCCGGGCTGCGGACTCCTGGGGGCCCGCCTGCCCGCAACCGGTGGACGGCATTCCGCCCGCCGAGGTGCCGGAGCTCAGCGAGGACTGCCTGAACCTCAATGTGTGGACGGCCGCCGCCGACCAGGACGAGCGCCGACCCGTGTTCGTCTGGATCTACGGCGGACGCAACTCTGCGATGTGGTCCGGCCAGCCGATCTACGACGGCGCCACCCTGGCCGGCAAGGGCGTCGTGGTGGTGACCTTCAACCACCGCGTAGGACCCTTCGGCGATCTGGCCCACCCGGAGCTGAGCGCGGAGTCCGGCCACCACGCCTCCGGCAACTGGGGCGTGCTGGACAGTGTCGCAGCGCTGCAGTGGGTGCGGCGCAACATCGCCGCCTTCGGCGGTGACCCGGACCGGGTGACCCTGGCCGGCTGGTCGCACGGCTCTTCCTTCACCAACATCCTGATGATCTCCCGACTCGCCCGTGGCCTGTTCCAGCGGGCGCTGCTCTCGTCCGGGGTGCAGTACACCAAGGACCCTTCGCTGGGCCATGTGGCGGGTGGATACTCGACCCTGGCCGCCGCCGAGGCGACCGGCTCCGCGTTCGCCTCGTACCTGGGCGCCTCCTCGGTGGCCGAGTTGCGGGCACTGTCCGCCGGCGAGATCGTGGCCCGGACGTTCGCTCCCGATGCGCCGAGCGACGCGACCGACTTCGGTAATGTCCTCGACGGATATGTGCTGCCGGCCAGCTACACCGAGGCGATGCATCCCGGCATGGAGACCGACGTACCTGTCCTGACCGGGAACTGCAGGGACGAGAACGGGGCCTCGCCGACACTGACGATGACCGTGGCCGACTACCGCAGCTTCGCCGCCGGCACCTTCGGCGACCGGGCCGAGCAGTTCCTGGCCCTCTACCCGGCCTCGACGGACGCAGAGGCGGCTCAGCAGTACTGCGCCTACGCCCAACGACGAGGAGCGCGTCTCCACCTTCCTGTGGGGAACCCAGTTCAGGCTCGCCGCGCGGGCCCAGAGCCCGGTCTACGCCTACTGGTGGACGCAGGCCCCGCCCGGAATCGACACCACCAACCCGATCACGCCCGCCCAGGACTCCTCGGTTCTCGGCGCCTACCACGGGTCCGATCTCTACTACATCTTCGGCGGCCTGTCCGGCACCGACCGGCCGTGGACGGTCCAGGACTACGCCGCAGCCGACACCATGTCCTCCTACGTCGCGAACTTCGCGGCCACTGGCAACCCCAACTGCCAGGGACACGACTCACTGCCCGCCTGGCCCGCGCTGCGGACCAGCAAGCCGGTCTCCATGGAACTCGGCGCCGCTTTCGAGCCGATCGGTGCGGCGGACAGCACGGCGAGGTACGCCTTCTTGCGGGACTACCTGGAATCGCAGACGACGGCATACTGACTGCAAAGCGTCCTGGCCGCGAGCAAGGGTCGCTCCATCTCACGTTCTCTTCTCGTCATGGCGATATGCAGCCGGTTCGCGGCGAATCCGTAGGGGAACGTGAAATGGGGAGGCTCGTGACGCCGCAAGACTGCCATTGGGCGCGTTAGTTGGTCATCGCCTGATCCGTTGCCGGGGTGATTGGGCGACGAAGTCTAGGACGGCACCCGGTCCGCCCTCGATTCCCGAAAGCAGTGACCGCTACCCGTCCGCGACCTCAGCCGTCCAGAGCAGCCCCGGGAGCGGTGGGCCGGGGGCCGCCGCCTGGATCTGGGCCGGTCAGCGCTAGGGTCACAGTCGCGAACGGTGGATCGGACTCGTCTGGAGGCGGCATGGATCTCAGCGGCCTCGACATGAACGCGCTGATGCCGCTGCATGCGCTGCTGGAGGTGCGGCATGTGACCCGGGCCGCCGAGCGGTGCCATATGAGCCAGCCGACCATGAGCTCCTACCTGGCCCGGCTGCGACGCTATTTCGATGACGAGTTGCTGGTCAGGGGTACTGCGGGCTATGAGCTGACGCCGCTGGGGCACCGGCTGCTGCCGCTGGTGACCGAGGCGCTCACCGCGGCCGAGAGCGTGTTCCGGACCCGGGCCGGGTTCGAGCCCGCGACCAGCGAACGCCGCTTCGTGATCTCCTGCTCCGGCTATGCGACCGGGGTGATCGGACGTCCGCTGAGTGCCCGGCTGAGCGACAGCTCCTCGACGCTGTCAGTCCAGTTCTGCGCGTTGAAGGACGCCTTCGCGGAGCGCGACCTGCTGGAGGCCGATCTGGTGATCGCACCGCTCAGCTTCAGCGTCCCGGCCGAGAGCGAGAAGCTGTTCAGCGACGATTTCGTCTGTCTGCTCGACTCCGGCCATCCCGTGGCGGCGCAGGCCGAGCTGACCGCCGAGATCCTGTCCGAGCTCAGGCATGCCGGGGTGAGCCGCAGGTCGGGGGCCCCGACCATCGCCCACCAACTGATCGACCGGCTGGGGGTGGGCCAGCGGGTCGTCGTGCTGACCGACGAGTGGGCGCACCTCCCCTGGCTGGTCCAGGACACCGACCTGGTTGCGCTGCTCCCCCGGCGAGTGGCCGAGCGGGCCTCGCGGGCCGGCGCCTTCACCATCCGGGAGGTGCCCGGGTACGACGGGTCCCGTTTCACCGAGTCGATGCTGTGGCACCCCAGCCGCAACAGCGACCCGGGGTTGCGCTGGCTGCGGGGCGAGCTGCGCGCCGCGTTGGGCACGCCCTGACGGCGACACCCCGCGGTGCCGCTGCCGTGTCGCCGTCAGTTCCCCCGCGCACCGGTCCCCGTACGTCAGCCGGTCACCCCGCCCTCCGTCAGACCGGAGAGCACCCGGCGCTGCAGGAACGCGTAGGCGACCAGCAGCGGCAGGCTGGAGAGCACGACGTGCGCGAACACCAGGTTCCAGGCGACTCCGTGGGTGGAGGTGGAGGCGAACTGGAACAGCGTCAGCGGGAGCGTGGAGCGGCCCGGTCCCTGCAGCAGGAACAGGGCGAAGAAGAAGTCGTTCCAGACCGAGATGATCAGCATGACCGAGGCGGTGACCAGTACCGGGGACAGCAGCGGCAGGATCATCCGCCAGTAGATCTGCCATTTGCCGGCGCCGTCGATGGCGGCGGCCTCCTCGAAGTCCACCGGCAGGGTGCGGATGAACCCGGTGGCCAGGAAGACCACGACGCCCAGCCGCGTCCCGGTGATGGTGAGCAGATAGCCCAGCCGCGAGCCGTTGAGGCCCAGTTGGGTGAGCACGTACACGGTCGGGATGATGGCCGGCGGCAGCACGACGGACAGGGTGGTGCAGTAGTAGGCCACCCGCAGCGAGCGCGAGCTGGAGCGCGCGTAGGACCAGGCGGCCATCGAGCCGAACAGCAGCACCGCGAGGATCGTGGGCACGGCGACCAGCAGGCTGTTGGTCAGGCCGGTGACGTAGGAGCCGCGGTCGATGACGGTGCGGTAGTTCTGCACCAGGTCCCAGTTCGTGGGCAGGTCCAGGGAGAGGACGCTGGAGTCGCCCTGGGACTTGAAGGAGTTGACCAGCAGCATCCACAGCGGGATGCCGATCCACGGGACGGCGAACAGGCCGAGCAGACCGCAGCGCAGCCAGGTGCGCGTGTGCGCCCTCACATCTGCACCTCCCGTCGGCGCAGCCAGCTGATCAGGGGGACGGCGGTGAGTACGACCATGAGAGTGATCACGAATCCGAGTGAGCTGGCCAGGCCGAAGAAGCTCTGGCCGTACTGGTTGTAGAGGGCCACATTGAGGACGGTGGTGGCGTCGCCGGGGCCGCCGCCGGTGGTGGAGAAGACGACGTCCAGGGCGCTGAATGCGCCGACCAGGGTGATCACCACATTGAAGGTCAGCGCCGGGGCGAGCAGCGGGAAGGTGACGGACCGGAAGCGCCGCCAGGGGCCGGCACCGTCGAGGAGCGCGGCCTCGGATATCTGACGCGGGATCCGGTTCAGGCCGGCGATGTAGACCAGGGTGACCAGTCCGGTCCACTTCCAGGCGTCCACGCAGGCGACGGAGACCAGCGCGGAGAGGTTGTGGCCGAGCCAGGCGTAGTGGAAGCCGCCCGGGACGATCAGTGAGATGACGGCGTTGAAGGGCCCGTCCGGGCTCAGCACAGCGCTCCAGATGTAGCCGGCCGCCAGCGGTGAGATGAGCACCGGGACGAAGAACAGCGACCGGAAGAAGGAGTTGACCCGGTTGCTGCGCTGCAGCGCGACGGCCAGCGCGAGGCCCACCCCGTTCTGCACGGCCATCGAGGTCACGGCGTAGAACGCGGTCACCTCGGTGGCGTGGCTGAGCACGCCGAGCTGCTGCAGCAGCCGGAAGTTGGCCAGTCCGTCCCAGCTGATCACGGTGCTGTAGCCGGTCCACCGGGTGAAGGCGAACACGGCGTTGGCGACGAACGGGATCACGAAGAAGAGCAGCACGAGCAGGATCGACGGCAGGGCGAAGAGGTAGTGGAAGAGTGTGCGGCCGCGTCGGGCGGGGGCCGCGCTCCCGGTCTCGGGGAGCGCGGCGTCGCCGGCGAGGCCGCCTGGCTGTGCGGTCCGCGCGGGGCGGAGAGCGCGCGCGGGGGACGTCGGTGGTCTCATCATGTGGTCCGTGTTCGGGGAGGTCAGTTGCCGGCGGCGGCGGAGGCCTGGGTGTAATAGGCCTGGATCTTGTCGGCGACCGCCTGGGCGCTCTCCTGGCCGGCCAGCAGCTTGCCGGACTCGGGGCCGAAGTTGCCCGAGCCGGGGACCTGGGAGTTCCAGGTCAGGGTGGCGCCGCTCTTGTAGGCCTTGTCGACTTCCTGCATCAGGCCCTGCATCGTCGGGGTAGCCGTGCCGGACAGCGTCGGTATGGTGCCGGCTGCCTTGATGTAGGCCCCGTAGCCGGCGCCGGTGACGTAGTCGATGAACTGGATCGCGGCGCGCTCCTTGTTGGTGTCGCCGGTCCTGGGCACGTAGTAGGTGCCCAGCGGGCTGGGTGCGTAGCCGGCGACCGCGGAAGTGGCCGAGACGCCGGTGAAGCCGACGGCGGAGTCGACTGCGGCGGTGTCGCCGTTGGCGTCGGCGTCCAGCATCGGGATGCTGTCCGAGCCGTTGGCGACCATGGCGGCCTTGCCCGACAGCACCTCCTTCAGCGAGGTCTCCCAGGTGCCGGTGGCGGCGTCGGAGTTGAAGCAGCCGGCTGACTTGAGGGCGGAGTACGCCTGCAGCCCCGTGACCAACGGGCCGCTGGAGTCGTTGAGCCTGGCCTTGCCGGCCAGGATCGAGGAGGCGTAGGCATTTCCGGCGTTGTACTGGGCCACGTAGTCGAACGAGGAGAGCACCTGCTGGGGCCAGCCTGAGGCGCCCGCCTCGTAGAGCGGGGTCACGCCCGGGGCCTTGGCCTTGAGCACCGTGCAGTCGGCGGCCAGATCGGCGTAGGTCTTCGGGACCGACAGTCCGGCCTTGGCCAGGACCGATTTGTTGTAGAAGAGGCCGAACACGGTGGGCATGCCGATGGTTGCGGCGTACGTCTTGCCGCCGAGGCTGCCGGAGAGCGTCGCCAACTGCCCCTCCTTGGCGACGAACGCCATGCTGGACAGGTCGACCATGGTCTGCGACCCGTTGAGCGAGAGCAGGTCGGTGCGGTTGCCGTGCCACTCCAGGAGGTCGGGCCGGGCCCCGGTGGCCCACTTGGTCTGCACGGTGGTCGGGAAGGTGCTCGCCGGGATGTCCACCAGCTGGATGGTGTTGCCCGAGGCCTTCTCATAGGCCTTGTACAGGTCGAGGAGTGCCTGCGGGTCTGCGGTGTTGTGCCACAGCGTCAGTGTCACGCCGGTGACCGCGGTGCCGCCGAACAGCGAGCCGCTGTCACTCGCCGCGGTGCTGCCGCTGCCTGCGCTGCCCATGGTGTTGGAGCAGGCGGCGGTGAACACGGCGGTCGCGAGCGCCGTGGCGGCGACCGCGGCACGTCGGCGCTGGGTCTTTGAGGTGTACATCATTGTCAACTCGTCTCCTCGATCAATCGGTGGATGGTAATGGGCACGTTCGGGCAGTGACACGTCGGCCCTCCAGGGCTCATGACAGACGCCCTGGGGGTGGCGCGACGGTGGACGGCGTGCGGGACCGAAGGGGCGTCTGCGGCGGGCACCCGTCTACGGATGAGCGGTCCCCCGGCACGGGGAAGGCACGCCGAAGTGCCTCGCACGGGCCCTGCGGTGCTGCCCGACGGACCTGGTCTGGTGGCGCGGCGCTCACGGGTTCGTCGGCGGATACCCGGGCAAGCGGTCCGCGGCCAGGTGGGCCGGGTTGCGACGACCGTGCCACCCGCGGCGCAGGGGACGCAAGGTTCCGACTGCGCAAGATATGCCTGAACGGGGCGGCCAGGGGTGTCCCCGGAGCGTGTTCGGCCACCGGCCGCAGCCCGGACCCAGGCCTTAGTCCCTGCTCAGCGCCGGTGCTGCGAACCGCAAGGGCACCCGGGGAACGTGCGCACGGGCCGTGGCGGCACCTCATCGGGATCCGCTATGTCGAACATAGGGGAACGCCATTTCCCTCGGCGTACTCCCGCACCACATCCTGATGACCGTCGGCACGTGCGGTCCCCCAGCCCCCCCGGCGCCGATCGGCGCTCACGCAACGAACCCAGGAGAGCGTCTTGCGACTGAAACCCCTTGAGGAGCCGGCACCCAACGGCCACCAGGCGCCGCGCGCGCAGCTGTCGGCCCGGCCCGGCGGTGCCCAGGGGCCCTTCCAGGTCCTGCTGCGCAGCCCGGGGCTCGGCGTGCGCATGGAGGAACTGAGCAGCTACTGCATCAAGGAGTCCTCGCTGCCGCCGCGCCTGCGGGAGCTGGCCCTGCTGGAGGCGGCCCGGGCCTTCGAGGCCGGGCACTCCTGGAACGCGCATGTCGGCAAGGCCCAGGAGGCCGGGGTGGACGCCGAGGCGCTCTCCCGGTTCGCCCGCGGCGAAGAACCCGGCTTCGCGCGCGAGGACGAACAGTTGCTGCACCGCTTCGCACAGCAGCTGCTGCACGGCCACTGCGTCGACGACCAGCTCTACGACCGGGCCGCCGAGTACTTCGGCGAGCAGGCACTGGTGGACCTGGTCGGCTGCCTGGGCACTTTCACCGCACTGGCCATGCTGCTCAACGCCTTCGACATAGCCCTTCCACCGGACGCCGCACCTCCGTTCCCCGGCCCGGTCCGCGCCTCCTCGCACTGAGGCGCCACGCCCCCTCCCCCGGCCGAACCCACCGGCCCAGCCCGTTCCGACCACGTACAGAACCGGCTGCCCAGGCGGCAGCCGTCGCACCCAGGAGCCACCCTTGTCCACCAAGCCCGACCCGACCCCCGCCCGCGGCGGCAGCGCGGGCACCACCACCGGGGCCGCCCGACTGCGCGTCGGCGCGGCCAGGACGGACATCACCCCGCAGGACCTGACCGGTCTGCACCCCATGGGCCGGCCCTTCGAGCGGGTCCACGACCCGATCCACCTGCGCGCCCTGGTGGCCGACGACGGAACCACCGAAGTGGCCCTGATCAGCCTGGACCTGGTCGAGGCCGGCGACATGACCCCGGTGCGCCGACGCATCGAGGCGGAGCTGGGCATCCCCTTCGACCACATCGTCATCACCGCCACCCACACCCACAGCGCCCCACGCATCGGCGACGTCAGCCCGGGCGCCCTCGCCCACGCCGGCTCGCAGCAGTCCCTGGCCTACACCGCCACGGTCTACGACGCGATGCTCGAAACGCTGCGCACCGCCCGCGCCTCGGCCCGCCCGGCCACGGTCGGCACGGCGACCGGCAGCGCCGACGTCAACATCAACCGCGAGGTGTACTCCGACGGCGAGTGGATCCTTGGCTTCAATCCGGAAGGCCCCTGCGACAAGGCGGTGCGGGTAGTGCGCTTCGACGGGCTCGACGGTCGGCCGATCGCACTCGTGGTCAACTACTCCGTCCACCCCACCGTCGTGCTCGGCACCGGCGAGGTCAGCGCCGACCTCGCCGGTGCCGCCTGCCGCCATGTCGAGGACCACTTCGACGAGCAGGCCGTCTGCCTGTGGACGCCGGGGACCATCGGCGACCAGGCACCCCGCGTCGACCTGGGCCTGCCCTTCGGAGCGGCACCGGACGCGCGGCAGGCCGAACGCGCCTACCGCGCCATGGAGGCCCAGGGCCTGATGGTCGGTGCGGAGGCGGTCCGGGTCGCCGAAGGCATCACCCGCGGCTCCTCCACAGCCCCGATCAGCGCCGGCCAGCGAACGGTCCACCTGCCGTGCAAGGCCGGGGTGGACGTCATGGCGAGCATGCGCCAGCAGCGGACCGAGACCGTGCCGCTGCGCCTGGCGCTGATCCGGATCGGCGACATCGCACTCGCGGGTGTGTCCGGCGAGGTGGTCACCGAGATCGGCGAACGGCTGCGCGAGGCCTCGCCCTTGGCGGACACACTGCTGGTCTCCATCGCCAACGACCGCATCGGCTACATCGCGGACGACGCCCGCTTCGACCGACCCGTGCACTCGGTGCGCGGATGCCCGATCGTGCGCGGACACGCCGAGGACACCATCGTCGGCGGCATCCTCGCCCTGCTAGAGGAGAGCACGCGGTGACCTGCCCGACCGCCGCAGCGGTCCTGCGCGCCGGAGCCGGCCGCTCACCGATCGCCATCCCTGCCGAGGCACTGCCCCTCGATGGCTTCCACACCGTCCACGATCCGCTGTCGGCCCGAGTGCTGGCGCTCGACGACGGCACCACCCGGGTCGCACTCGCCGTGGTCGACCAGACCTCGGTCTTCGAGGACCAGCTGGCCCGCCTGCTCACGCTGCTGCACCAGGCCACGGGCGCACCGTACGAACACTGCCTGGTGGTGGCCAGCCACACCTTCTCCGCACCCCACGTCTTCCCTCCCGACCGGCTGACCGGCGTCGAGGCCGAACGCAACGCCCTGCTCAGCCGCGCCGTCGACGATGCCGTACAGCGGGCCGCCGAGGACGCGGTGAAAGGCCTGCGCCCGGCGCGGCTGGGCACCGGTGACGGGGTGTGCCGGGTGAACGTCAACCGGGACGTCCGCACCCCCGAAGGCTGGTGGCTGGGCTCCGACGACGGCGGCCCGAGCGACCACACCGTCGCCGTCCTGCGCATCGACGACGAGCACGGTCGCCCGATCGCCCTCCTGATGAACTACGCGGTCCAGTCCTCGGTGATGCAGTCTCCGGCGGCGCACAGCCCCACCCGCGAGGTCAGCGCAGACCTGGCCGGGGCCGCCTGCCGCGAGATGGAGGAGCACCTGCGCGAAGACGGCGCGGTCGCTCTGTTCCTGCCCGGCGCCGCCGGAGACCAGGCGCCCTACCTGACCACCAGCGACCCGGCCGCCGCCCGGGTACTGCTCGCGGCGCTGGGATCGCGACTGGCGCAGGAAGCCCTGCGCACTGCCGACGCCATCACCACCGGCAGCCTGAGCCGACCACTGGGCGTGGTCAGCGAACAGATCACAGTCGAGGCACAGGTCCCACCACCGGAACTGCACGCCCTGTGCCCGACCCGCAGCTACCCGTACCGCTCGGACGGGCGCACCCACGCCGTCATCACCCTGCTGCGCATCGGCGACCTGGCGATCGCAGGCCTGCAGGCGGAGTTGGGCGTGCGCACCGGGCTGGCCGTCAAGGCTGCCTCCACGGCACCGGTGACCTGGATCGCCACCATGGTCAACGGCGGGGCGAAGTACATGGCCGACACCGACAGCTACGACCGGTGCACCTACGAGGCGATGAACTCCCGCTACGCCCGGGGCACCGCCGAGGCCGTGGCGGCCCGGTTGGCGAAACTGCTGGGCAGGTCGGCCTGACAGGCAGGAACTCTGCCAGGCGCACGGGCCGCAATGTACCCCTGGGGGTACATGAGTGCACAGCAGCGGGTACCGGCCCGGCGGCAGGCGGCGACCATGTCGGCGGTGTAGAACTTGCTGTCCGCGCGCACCAGGCGGATCCCCATGCCGCCGGCCTCCTGTGCGATGGCGAGGGCCTCGCCGACGAAGCTTTCCGCGCCGCGGACGTCGGCGGCCTTGCGACGGAGCAGGCGCACGGCACCGTTCACGGGCCGGGCGATCGGGTCGAGAGGGCGGCCAGGAAACGCACCCCGATCTCCGGCCGCCCGTGCGGCATGATCATCGACCGTGCTGCTCGGCAACGGTCGCAGGCCGGTTGATCTGCACGGACGGCATTCTCGGCAGGGGCAACGCTCCCTTCATCCGTTCACCGGCCCCGAGTATCTGCTGCCCTGGCCCCAAGGCACTCACCGACAGAGCCACCGTCCTGCGGGGGCGGCACTTTCCGCAGGCTCGGATCATGAGGGTCAGGGCTTGCGGGCGACTGCGCAGTAGGCGTCTACGATCGGGGGTTCGCCGAACGGGTTGGGTTCGGGGCGCCAGCGGGAGGCCGAGACCACGCCGGGCTCCAGGAGGTCAAGCCCCTGGAAGTAGCCGGCGATCTGTGCGGGGCTGCGGTTGAAGTAGGTGGCGACACCTCCCTCGTTGTGGCGGTCGGTGGCCTGAACCCGCTCCGTGCTGGTGTCGGTGCCGTCGTTGACGACCAGGTAGCTGCCCGAAGGCACGGCGTCCACCAGCCGCTTCACGATCGCCTGCGCCTGCTCGTAGTCCGGCACGTTGCCCAGGATGCCCAGCATCACCAGTGCCACCGGCTGGGTGAAGTCCAGGGTCTTGGCCGCCTCGGCCAGGATCGTGTCGGGGTCGCGCACGTCGGCGTCGATGTAGGCGGTGGCGCCCTCGGGGCTGCTGGTCAGCAGGGCGCGGGCGTGCACCAATACCAGGGGGTCGTTGTCGGCGTAGACGATCCGCGACTGCGGGGCGATGGCCTGGGCGACCTCGTGGGTGTTGTCGGCGGTGGGCAGGCCGGTGCCGATGTCCAGGAACTGGCGGACGCCCGCCTCGGCGGCCAGGTAGGCGACCACCCGGGCCAGCAGCGCCCGCGAGGCGCGGGCGACGTCGACAATGCCCGGGAACACCGCCATGACCTGCTCGGCGGCCTGCCGGTCGGCCGCGTAGTTGTCCTTGCCGCCCAGCCAGTAGTTCCACATCCGGGCCGAGTGCGGGATCGTGACGTCGAGCTCCGGCGGGGACCCCTTGGGGTCGATCGAGGGGAAGTCCCGCTCCTGGCTGCTCATATACGCTCCCGCTGGTGCTGGTGTGCGGCGCGCACGCGCCACCGGATCCGTCCGTGGTGCGCGGCTGCGCGGCGTGTCCTGGTTGATCGTAGTGCCCGCAGCAGTGGGGCGGTTGCTTGATTCGTGGTCACGAGGCGCTGCGCAGGGGGCAGTTGTGGAATCGTGCCCAGACGACCTTGCCGCCGCCGGTGCGCCGTGTCCATCCCCAGGCATCGCTGAGGCCGGCTATCACGTGCAGGCCGCGCCCGGATTCCGCGAGGCAGTCGGGTTGCTTGACCTGGGGGGCGTGATCGCTGGAGTCGGAGACCGCGCAGAGCACGTGTGAGTGCTGTGCCCAGGTCCCGAGCCAGAGTGTGGGCGGCGAGGTGTATGCCGCGCAGGGGTCCTGGCCGTAGCGCAGTGCGTTGCTCGCGAGTTCCGACGCCGTCATGGCCACGTCGTCGACCAGGTCGTCCAATGCCCACTGGTGCAGTGTGGTGCGGGTGAAGTCCCGTGCGGTAGAGGACGATGGGGGCCCGATCGGTAACGCGAGCGCGGAGCGCCGGTCGACAGTGGAGCGGTCCAGGCGTGGAGGGCCGGGGCAGCACTCCTGCCGCGCATCCTGCGGTCCGGTTCTGCCCGCGGCCTGGGGCACCCAGTCCCAGACCGTGTCGGCCTTTGGGAACCGGAGCAGTCGGGCGGCTGGGTCTACGGGCATCGCACTCCTTGGGCTCCACGGCGAACGCGTGCGCACACCTCGCTTGCTCTTGAGCATCGTGCTCCACTTCCCACAGCAACTGCAAGTGCATCTGTAACTGCAGATGCAATTTCATATGATCATGCTAGGCTCTGGCGCCGGGCCCTGCGGACCTGGACACCGCCCTGGGTCCCGACCGCAGGTGACCTCGCAGGAACGGTCCACGGGGCCCGCGGAGAAGCCGGGTTGATGAGCCGGGCGCAGTCCGCCGGGCCGCCGGCTTCACCATTGAGAGGCGCAGATGCAGCACGTCAGCAACGGCATGCCGGCCACCGAGCTGGAGGGGGTCGCCTGGCGCAAGAGCCGGCGCAGCAACCCGAGCGGGAACTGCGTGGAACTGGCTGAACTCCCGGACGGCAGCATCGCCGTCCGCAACTCCCGCCACCCCGGCGGCCCGGCGCTGATCTACACGCGTGCCGAGATCGCCGCGTTCGTCCACGGCGCGCGGGACGGTGACTTCGACGCCTTCCTCGCGGGCCGGTGAACCGGGTCGACCCCGGCGGCCGCACCGACGGCATCCACCCGTCCGCTGCAGGGCCCTGGCTTCGGCGACTCGGGCAACCGCCGCAAGCGGGGGCCATCGACTGCTAAAGTTTTACGTCCAGCCCTGAGCACCGCAGCTCTGAGGACCGGTCGGCCCAGTGGCCGTACGGCGACCATGGATACGAAGGCGACGGGCCGCAGGCAGCCCCAGGGGGACCAGGCATGATCGCACCTCAAGCGGACCGCGACCCGGCCCCCGCGGTTCTCCGCGCCCGCGAATCGAGCGGCCCCACGGTCCAGCGCATCGTTCTGGGCGCCCAGCTGCGGCGCCTGCGTGAGGCACGCCACATCACCCGCGAAGCAGCCGGTGCGGTGATCCGCGCCTCCGACGCCAAGATCTGCCGCCTCGAGCTGGGCCGGACCGGCTTCAAGGAACGCGACGTCGCCGACCTGCTCACCACCTACGGCGTCGACGACGCCGCAGTGCGCGAGGAATTCCTGCAACTGGCGCGGCAGGCCAACACGCCCGGCTGGTGGCGCCAGTACGGCGACATCCTCTCCCCGTGGTTCGAAACGCACCTGGGCCTGGAGGAAGCCGCCTCCCTCATCCGCACCTACGAAGTCCAGTTCATCCCCGGCCTCCTACAGACCGCCGACTACGCCGAGGCAGTCACCCGACTCGGCTTCCCGAACGCCTCCAAGGAGGAGACCAGGCGCCGCGTGGCCCTGCGGATGACACGGCAGGAACACCTCGCCCGACCCGACGCCCCCAAACTGTGGGCCGTCATCGACGAGGCAGCCCTGCGCCGGCCCCTGGGCGGCCGCGCGGTCATGCGCGCCCAGCTCGAACACCTCATCCAAGCCTGCGCCCTGCCCAACGTCACGCTCCAGATCCTGCCGTTCCACGTCGGCGGCCACGCCGCGGCAGGCGGCCCGGTCACCATCCTGCGCTTCCCCGTGCCGGACCTGCCCGACATCGTCTACCTCGAACAACTCTCCAGCGCCCTCTACCTGGACAAACGCACCGACGTCGACACCTACATGTCCGTCATGGACCGCATCAGCCTGGTGGCAGCACCGATCGCCGACACCGTGGCACTCCTCGAGAAAATCATCAAGGAGACGTCAACCCCCTGACCATGAACCGCCCAGCACGCACCCCGAGCAGACGCCGACTGAGTTCGCCGAAGCGGTCGGGCCCGAACGCCGCGCGCATAAGGGCGCGGGTCCCGCACTCGACGACGGCCACCAGGCGCATCAGCGGGTAGCCGAAGGTGCGGACACATTGCTTCCTGCTCTGCGAGGTCAGGGCGTAGTTGCCGAGGAGCGATGAAGCCATCCTGCCAGCCGGGCCGCTCAGACGCGCAGCAGCCGGCGAGGATGCCGCACCCCACCGCCGCCGAGGCTCCAAGGGATCCCCTCGCCGGGCAACGAGTGCACGGACTGTGCCAAGAGGGTGCGCCGTCGGGCAAGCCGATCCACTGGGCCTTCCTAGGCTGAACGTCAACGGGCGCCGAAGGCGATCGACCAGGACGTCGAACTGGCACGCCCGACCGGCGACGGTCCCGGCCCCGCGGCGAAGGCCGGCTCCAGCCCGGAGCGCACGTGCCTCAGGAGGTAGCCACGGCCACCCAACCCACCCCCACACCGGCAACCGCTCCTGCCCCGGTCGGCCCCACGCTGCGAAGCTCCCGCGAGGGCGTTCCGGGCTGGCTCGTGGCGCTGCTCGCCCTCTCCACCGGCATGACGGTCGCGAACCTGTACTACGCCCAGCCCCTGCTCTCCACCCGGCCCGGGTGTTCCAGGTCAGCACCACCACGGCCGGGGCGCTGGTGACAGTCACCCAGATCGACTACGTGCTCGGCATGTTGTTCCTGGTGCCGCGGGGCGACCGCGTCGAGAAGCGGCGTCTGGTGGCGTTGCTGCTCGCCGTCACCAGCCTCGCCATGGCCGTCGCCAGCGCGGCGACCGGCTTCCCGATCCTTCTGCTCGCCTCGCTGGTCAGCGGTGCCACCTCGGTCGTCGCCCAGATCCTGGTTCCCTTCGCTGCGAGCCTGGCACCCGACCATGCCCGTGGCCGGATCGTCGGCCGGGTGATGGCCGGGCTGCTCACCGGCATCCTGCTCTCCCGCACCCTCCGCAGCCTGGCGGCGGGCGCCGCGGGATGGCGGGTCGTCTACCTCGGTTCGGCCGTCCTGACGGCGCTGCTCGCGCTCGCCCTGCACCTCGCCCTGCCGCAGCACGCACCCACCACCGACCTGTCGTACCATCACGTGCTGCGCTCCACCGTGCGCCTGGTCCACACACACCCCGCGCTGCTGCGGCGCGGGCTGTACCAAGCGGCGGTCTTCGGATCCTTCAGTGCTTTCTGGACCACGCTCTCCTTCCTGCTCACCGGCCCTGCGTTCGGCTACCCGGCATCCGGTGTCGGCCTCTTCGCACTGGTCGGAGCCGGAGGCGTGGCCGTGGCACCGTTGGTGGGCCGCTGGGCCGTCCGCGGTCTGGGCCGCCCGATGACCGTGGCAGCGCTCCTGCTCGGGGCCCTCGCGGCCTTGCCGGCCGGCTTCGGCGGGCACAACATCGCGCTCCTCGCCCTCGCCGCGATCCTGCTCGACGTCGCCGTCCAAACCACGCTGATCCTGGGCCAGCACGTCGTATATCAGCTCGATCCCAGCGCCCACGCCCGCCTGAACAGCGTCTTCATCGCCATCTTCTTAGCCGGCGGTGCGCTCGGGTCGCAGCTCGGCACGCTCGCCTACCGCGCCGGGGGCTGGTGGGCGGTCACCGTGCTCGGCGCGTCCCTGCCGCTCCTGGCACTGCTCAATTGGGCGACCGAGCACCCCTACGCCACCCCTCGCGGCAGCGGCGATCCGGCCGCGCGGCCGTTCGTCGGTTCGTCCGCAGCGCTCAGCACGATCCTGGCCCGTAGTACCTGGCGGACCTGCCCGGATGCGGATGCGGCGGTCCGCTCCGGCCACCTGCGGGTGGCCTCGTCCAGCACCACGGCCACCGCCGTCGCCCGCCCCATCCCCCGCTTGTCCTCCTCTTACTGGTAGGCCGGTTCGTCTTGCTGTGTCGGTTCGCCGGCGGGCGCGGTGGCCTGGCCCGGTGCCGAGCGGAGGAGGACAGCTACGAGCACAGCTGCGGTGGCCATGGCCGCGCCGCCGCAGCGCAGTGCCAGATGGAGCCCTTCGATGAACGCGGTGTTCACGGCGTCATGGACGGGTGCGGGCAGGACCAGGGTTGTGTCTGCTCCCGTGCCGGCGACCGAGTCGGCGATGTTGTGGCGGGTGCCGGGGGGAACGTCGAGCCGATCGAGCGATCCGGTCAATGTGGCGGCCAGGCGGCTGGTGAGGACGGCTCCCAGGGCTGCGACGCCGACGACACCGCCGATCTCGCGCAGCATGTTGAGGGTCGCAGAGGCCATACCGGCCTGGGTGAGAGGGACGCGCTGCATGACCATGATGGACACCGGCGTGAAGGTCATCCCCATGCCGATTCCCATCGTGAGCAACACCCACAGGTATTGCGGGTAGCGGGCGTGCTCACTGTAGAAGGAGAGGCCGCCGAGAGCCACGGCACACAGGGCCAGGCCGGTCACCAAAAGTATCCGGGGACCGTAGCGCGCGGTGAGTGTGCCGGACAGCGGCGCGGCGACAACGATCATCGCGGTCATGGGCAGCCCTGCCACCCCCGCGTTCGACGGTGCCCAGCCCAACACATCCTGCATGAGCAACGGCAAGAAGAACGACGCACCGAAGACGCCGAAGCTGACCATGAATCCGCTCAACGCGGTCCCGCTGAGCACCGGGTCCCGGAAGAAGCTCAGGTCGAGCATGGGGTCCGTGGTGCGGAGTTCGACCGCGACGAAGGTCAGCAGGGCTACTGCCGCCGCCGCTGCGAGGGCCAGGACGCGGGTGTCGGTCCAGCCGCGGGCCGGTCCTTCGCTGAGTGCGTAGACCAGGGCGCCGAAGCCCAGCGCAGAGAGCGACTGGCCGGGAAGGTCCACTCGCCGGGCCCGGCCTGCGAACTCCGGGAGTTCCCGGGCGGCAAGCACCAGCCCTGCCGCTCCGATCGGAACGTTGATCCAGAACACGCTGGCCCATCCGAACGCGTCCACCATCGGCCCGCCCAGGACCGGGCCGATCGCCAGGCCCACGGCGGAGACGCCGGACCAGAGCCCGACAGCCCGGGCCCGCTCCTTCTCGTCGGTGAAGACGTGCCGCAGAATCGACAGACTGCCCGGCGTGAGCAGTGCCGCGCCGAGTCCTTGCAGCATCCGTGCGGCAATCAGCAGGCCGATCGACCCGGACAGTGCCGCGGCCGCCGATCCTGCCGTGAACAGCGCCAGTCCGCTGAGGAAGATCCGTTTGCGGCCGTACCGGTCGCCGAGCGTGCCGCCGGTGAGCAGGAGGGCGGCATAGACCAGGCTGTAGCCCTCGACCACCCACTGCAGTCCGCTGACACCGCTGTGCAACTGCTGCCCGATGCGGGGCAGGGCGATGTTGACGATGACGTTGTCGAGCATCGCCATGAACATCGTGGCGCACAGGGCGGCAAGCACGAGCCTCTTGCGCCGGGGGGTCAACTCCTCCATCACACTCCCTAACGGTGTTAGTTGGTTGTCCAGCGCCGATAGACTGCCCCTAACGGTGTTAGATTGCAATCTGGTTTTCTTTCGACGGAGGTGGCCGGTGGCAGACGACAGCGCAGCCGAGAGCCCTGCACAGCCGGGACTGACCCGTCAGACGCTCCTCGCAGCGGCTCTGCGGGTGCTGGAACGCGAGGGCATCGCCGGGCTGTCGATGCGCAAGGTCGCCGCCGAACTGGGAGTGAAAGCAGCCTCCCTGTACTGGCACGTCCGCAACAAGGAACAACTGCTGGACCTGCTCACCGACGAGCTCATGGCCGACGCTGAGCCGCCACCCAGACAGGGCGACTGGCGGGAGCAGCTCCGCGAGTACTCGCTGCGCTACCGGCGGCACCTGCTGGCCAAGCGCGACTCCGCCAAGGTCGTGGCAGGGCGGCTCGCACTCGGCCCGAACCTGCTGCGTCTCATGGAGGATCAGTTGGACCGGCTGCGGGAAGCCGGATTCTCCGACGCCGATGCCGCCCTGGCCAACTACCTTCTCGGTGCCTTCGTCCAGGGCTTCGTGCTCCAGGAACAGGCGCCCATCTCCGCATCCGAGACCGAGGGCGCCAGCCGTTCCGAGGTCGCCCAGGTGGCGGCCGACCGACTGCGCGGACTGCCGGAAGCGACCTACCCGAACCTCGTCGCCCTGGCCGGCGACCTCACCGCCCCGTCCATGGAGGACCGCTTCGCCTTCGGTCTCGAACGTCTCCTCGACGGACTGGCAGCCCTGCTCGCCGAGAACCACGCACACCCGACAGCTGAACCCGCCCCCCTTGAACGGAAGCCCCCGACACATGAATGACCGCACCTACCGCGTCATCGTCCGCGGCACGTTCGCCGACCTCGACCAGGCTCAACGTGCCGCACTCATCGAGACCGCCGCCGAACACGACATCCTCAATGCCACGTTGACCGACGAGGGAACCCTCATCTACGAGCTGCCGCCACGCAACTTCACGTTCCGCTGCGTCGTCCGGCAACCCGCCGACGCCGATGACGCCGCGGCAGTCCAACGGGCCTGCGACAGGGCAGCTTCCGACCTGGCCAACCGCGGAATCCGCCACAGCACGCTGCGCGGCACCGCAACCAGCCTCGACGACATGAAAATCCGGCGCCCCCGACGCTGACCGACCTCTGTCTCATCCTCTCGCGGTCACGGCTCGCCACCCGGTCAGGAGTGTGATCTGGCAGGCGGTGATCACGACAGGCACCGGATGCGGGGCAGCGCGCTTTGCGTGCCAAAGAGTCCTGCGGAGCCGATGCAGCACCATCTGCGTGTGCGTCGAGCCGCGACCCCCACGAGGACAACAGGCTGCCTCGCCAGCACAACGGCCGCCTGTACCTCGACCCGGCCGCCTGACTCACCGACACCTCAACGAAATAACGCGGCGCTGCACTAGCACGCGCCTGTCCGGCCGGGCGTTAGAGATCCAGCCACCGCTTCCATTTGCCCGTCAGGGCGACGTCGACCTCCTTGAACGCGGCCTT
This sequence comes from Streptacidiphilus sp. EB103A, assembly GCF_041261405.1. NCBI lineage: Bacteria > Bacillati > Actinomycetota > Actinomycetes > Kitasatosporales > Streptomycetaceae > Streptacidiphilus > Streptacidiphilus sp. EB103A. Next base: position 79,854 of record NZ_JBGCAQ010000030.1, read on the forward strand.
CCACGCGCCGCCCTCGCGCACCATGGCGTACCGGGCCTCGCCGCCGATCAGTCCCTCCGGCACGTACACCCAGCACTTCCTCGGCGTCTCCTGCTCGACGCGGAGGATCGGCTCCTCGAAATCCGGCGGCGTGCCGAAGCACAGCAGGTCGTAGCGCGACTGATGCCGAGCCAGCGCCTTTTTCGCCAGATATCTGTTGAACACCGCTTTCACTGCTGCCAGTTGCTCAGCGTACGTGGTGTCGCGCCGACAGGACTCCATCCACTCCTCCCACCGGCGCATCTCGTCGAAGAAGTTCTGCGCAGCCGCTCTGGCGCCTGCTGCGCCCTGATCGTTCTGCCGGTCGTCCTGCGACATTCGCTCCGCCTCTCGCGAGCAACAACGGGACCGGCCGGCCGGGCCGTCAGCTCCAATCGAACGTCAACAGGGCCAGCCGGTCGACGGGTTCGAAGAACAACATGATCCAGTCGGCGCCACTGCTCCGGTAATGCCAGCCAGGCACCGCTGCCACGAACTCGAAGCGGCGGCCGGCCGGGCCGATCGGCCAGGCGCGGTCGCCATCGTAGTCGACCGGGAACAGCACCGTGGCCGCGACCTACGCGACGATCACCAAGTCCTGGGGCGACGGCGGCTACTGTCATGCTGGTCAGGTCCGTCCTTGCCGCTTGTCCGAGCCGAGGGCGGCACGCGCCGGTCGGGCGGGTGGACAAGACAGTGACGGGGCTCCTGGACCAAGCTCCTGAAGTCACAAGCGCCCGTCCGGCCGCGTGCGTGATGGTGCCGCTGATGAGCCGACAAATCCCAAACAGGACAGTCCGAGACGTCAGTCAGAGGGCGAGTCAGGCTCATCAGCAGAACCACCAGTCACATCATCACTGTCAGAGGGCGAGGCCGTTCCAGACTGCGCGCACGCCGTCGAGGTAGATGCCCTCCCAGTCCGACGCGATGGACCAGCCGGGCAGCTCGGTGCGGTCTCGATGGGTCAGCTCGATGCTCACCATGCCGTGCATTGCCGTCCAGAGCAGGTACGCGCCGCGCTCGGGAGTCGCCTGTGCGTCGGCCTGCGCGACTGCGGCGGCCAGCACCCCGAAGGTGCTCTCCAAGGCTCGCGCCCGGAGGTCCGGGCCGGGGTCGAACTTGGGCACCGCCTGCTCGAACATGAACGCGTAGCGTGTGGGGCCTTGGAGCGCGAAGATACGGTAGGCCAGGGCCAGGGCGCGTACGTCCATGGAGGCGTCCCCGGTGACGGGCACCGCGCCGAAGGCGTCCCGCAGCAGATAGCGCAACCAAGGTGACGCTGACCGGGCCCGTCGTGGCCCGTGCGGGTCATGGAGCGGCTGTGGGGGGAGTTCCTCGATCACGTCCCAGGTGTAGTACCCGGCAATGGGATCCTGGCGCTGGTCTACGAGATGGATCCGGTCGACGGTGACGTCGACGCGTTCGGGACGCAGGGCCCGCAGCGCGCGGTTCAGCCGGTGGTCCTCGAACGCCTCCGTGACGTAGCAGAGCGTCGAATGCGCCCAGAACCGCGATTCGGCAGGACGCATGGCGAGCCCGGGAACGCTGCTGGTCGCCGCCCGTGCGCGCCGGTTCAGCTCGGCCATGCCGGTCTCGGGGTAGGCGGCGACAGTGACTGCGGTGATCCCGGGCCACGTCGGGCCCCACTGGACGGTAAAGGGCCGCATGATCCGCAGCTCCCTACGGCCAGCAGCCCGCAACAGGTCGATCTGCCGGGGCGTGGCGCGCTGGTGGATGCCCTGGACCGTGGAGTGCAGCCACCGCTCCGGGACGATGCCGAGCTACGGATACCGGCCGAACAGCTCGTGGTGGGCGCGGGCGTAGACACAGAACTGCGGACGATCGCCCAGCTGGACCAGGAAGTGGGGGTAAGGGCCGCCACCCGGCCAGAGCTTCCCGTCGCTGAAGAACGTCTCCATGCCGATCCCTTACTGCGCAGCAGTCGAGCAGCCCGCGGTCGCGCGAACGTCGGGTCCAGGCGCAGCCCGGCCGCGTAGCCCCGGCAATGCTGGCCTGGTAGAGCTGGGCCAGCAGGACCAGATGGGCCAGGGCGCAGGCCTGAATCCATTCCTCCGTGCTGGAGGCGCGGAGCACGGAGGTGTCTCGGTCTCGTTGAGTGCCTCCCAGACCTCGGGGTCCTGCCGGGTCTTCAGCCGATCCCGCAGGGGCACGGTGGTCTGGTCGTCGGGGTTCAAACGAGCGGCCAGGTCCGCCAGGTCCAGCCGCATCCAGTGCTCGGCAGGCAACGGCCCGGTGGTGGCGGTGTCGTAGAGCAGCAGCCACAGCGCCGGACCCACCGTGCGGGTGTCTGGTCCGGTCTCGGGATGGTGGACCAGGCGGTCGTACAGCGTGCCGTCGTTCGCGATGGCCCAGCCCAGCAGTCCCCAGGTGAAGTGGGCCCAGCGCGAGGACAGCGGCGCGGTGGGGTCACGCACCACCAGGTCGGGCAGCCGTCCAGCAGTACCCAGGCGCGGTGTCCGGGGCCTCGGTCACGGGCAGGTCCTCGCCGCCGGCGCCGGGGGCCTCGGCGTCGGGCAGCAGCCACAGCCACACGCCACTGGCGGTCTGCGGGATCAGCACCGGGGCGGCGATCGGAACGCCGCCGTGCCGGGCCAGGGCGTGGAGCTGGGGGACCGCTGCGGTCCGCACGCCGATGTCGGTCCAGGCGTGGCCCTGGTCGCAGATCACCGTCGCGTCCCTCGGGCCGGTGCGCAGCAGCAGGTCGGTGCCGCCCTGGCACCACGGGCAGCGCACTGGACGGTCCTGCCTCTGGCCGGTCACCGGGTGCATGACCTGCACCTGCAGGCCGCCCGGAACCCGGACGCCCAGGTCACCGGGATCCAGCGAGTCGATCCGCTTCACGGCCTGTCCCATCGCTCCCCCTTGTCGCGCTGTCCGATTACGCCCCGACCCTACCCACGCTGACATCTGGCCACTGCGGACCCGGCGATCTGCTCCGACCGGGGACGGCCTGGTCATCCGTCGCCCAGGGTGTTCACGAATAGGCCTGGCCAGCAGCGGTTCGAGCCGTTGTAGATCGCTTCCCAAGTCCGTGATGATCGCTTCCCGAACTCAGACCTACCTTCGCGTTTCCGTCGCCGCCGTTCCCGGCCCTGCCCCACCGGGCGGACGGGCCGCTTGCAGCGACCGGGGGCGGAGTTCTGAGCGGTGTGCCGTCGGTGCGGCGGTTGGGGCTCGGCTGATCAGCGGAGTGCCGTGCGGGCCAGGGAGCGCAGTCCGTCCTGATCGTCCATCGCCTCTGCCGGAGCGCTGTAGTAGGTGTGCACCACCACCTGGCGGCCCGCGGCGTGGTAGGTGAACGGCGTGGACCCGGCCCTCTCGTAGAAGGAGCGGGCCGCGCTGTCGACGCGGAGGTAGAGGGTGTCCATCACGATCGCGAACTGCCTGCCGTGGCTGCGCAGTGCCCAGCCGCCGAAGTAGCGGTGGATGGTGACCTCGCCGAGCGGCGCCAGTTGATCGGCGACATGCTCGGCGAGGCTGCGAGATCCGCTCACGCGGAGAAGAACCCGGTGATGTCGGCGAGTCGGCCGTCGCGGTGGAGCGCGGTGCTCACGCCCGCCATGGCGGGTTGGTCCTGCTCGCCGAGCTGGGTCCACCGTGCGAGCGAGCGGTCGTGGTGGTCGAGTACCTCGTCTATACGGAACCGGTGGCCGGGGAAGGCTCCTGCGAATCCGGTCATGTAGGCGGCCAGCTCGGTCAGCCCGCCGACCTCCGTGCCCGGGTCCCGGTAGGCGACGTCTTCGACCGCCACCGCGCGAAGGGCGGCGAGCCGCTCGTCGGGGTCGGCCGACCAGCACGCGGCATAGTTCGTCCAGAGCTGCTGTGAGTCACTCATCGCTGTCCGTCTTTCTCGGGGCCGATCGACGCCATCGCGCCATCGGTGATGGTGTGCAGTTTCGTGAGGGGCGTGCCGGCCCTGACCAGCACCAGCAGACCCTGATAGAGCGCCAGCAGCCGGGCTGCCGACACCTCGACGTCCAGATCCGCCGACAGCAGGCCCAGCGCGCGGGCCCGCGTCAGCGCGTCTGCGAAGCCGGACTCGATCGCGTCCAGCCCTCGGCGTACTCCGGCGGCGGCCTGCGGAACGGTGAAGGACTCCACGGCGGTGTTGGTGAGCAGACAGCCCGGATCGGGATCGAGGCCGGTCTCGAACGCTGAGGTGAAGAACGACCGGATGCCGGCCACGGGGTCCATCGGCTCAAGGAGATGGACCCGGACCCGGCCCTGCACCACCTGGTCGTTGTAAGCGTCCAGGGCGGCGCGGAACAGGCCGTCCTTACTTTCGAAGACCCGGTACAGGCTGCCCGGGTGCAGCCCGGTCGCCTCCTCGATGTCCCGCAGCGAGGCGCCGAGGTAACCCCGGTGGCGGAAGAGTCGCATAGCAGAGGCCAGGACCTCTGCCCGGCCCCAGAGCCGTCTGCGGCCCACCGGCACCTCCATAGTTGAACGATCGCTCACAAAAAGCACACCACCCCGACCAGCCGCTCCCGTGCAACTCCACCAGCACCGCCACCGCCCCGGCGACGACCGCCTGCAGACCCGAAAACCACGAGATCCCGCCCGATCACTTGGATCGGACGGGATCTCGTCAACCATTCCCGAGCTCTCTAGAAAATGACCCGCACCGGTGAACTGTGCTGCAGGTCAGGCGGTTTCGTGGCGGGGCTGTGTGGTGACTTCGTAGCCGAGTTTGGAGAGTTCGGCCAGGAGTCGGTGGGCTCGGCGTTCGGCGTTGATCCGGGCGGTGAAGTGGTCTGGGCCCAGGTCCTGGTAGGGGATGTCGTGGGCGAGCATGTGCCAGATCGCGACGAGGATGGAGTGGCCGACAGCGACCAGGGCCCGTTTCTTGCCCCGGTGGGGGACCAGGCGCCGGTACTGCGCGTTGAGGTAGGTGTTCTTGCTTCGGGAGGCACTGCTGGCGGCCATGCCCAGGGCTCCCTTGAGCCAGCTGTCGCCGTGCCGGGTTCGTCCGGGCTTGGACTTGCCGGCGGACTCGTAGTTGCCCGGGCACATCCCCGCCCAGGACGCCAGGTGTCCCGCGGTGCGGAAGCGGCCCATGTCCGCGCCGACCTCGGCGAGGATCACCGCGGCGAGGGTCTGGCTGATCCCGGCGATGGTGCACAGCAGTTCCACCTGGCGGCGGTAGGGCTGCAACTGCCGGTCGATCTCCTGGCTCAGGTGCGCGATCTCCGAGCGGGTCGCGTCGATCTGGTCGAGCTGGCGGGGCAGTCCTATGCGCTCACGGCGGAGTTGGCGACGGCCAGGTGCTTGACCATCACCGCGTACAGCGGGGAGTCGGCGAAGAGCTGGCGGTTGCCAGTGCTGCTGGTGGACACCACCCACCCCGCGTCCAGGCCCTGTACGAGTCGTGGGGATACCAGAAGGTCCAGTCCAGGCGAACAGCATCCGAAGGGTGCCGTGCGATGAGCTACCCGGCTCGGCTCAATCGGTCGATGTTTGAGCGCCGGTGGCGGTTGGCGCAGCGTCGGCCACGTCTAGTGGTCCTGCCCAGTCAATCCCGCGGGTGATCGTCAAACTCAGCCCCCAGCTTTTCGTGTTCGCCCAGCATGTGCGCCTGCGCAGGGGCACGCCGCGACGCAGTCCGGGCTCAAGGAGGTCCAGTCGACATGCTTCCGGTGTACAGGGACACCGCCGGATCCGCCGATCACAGCTGGGCGGCGCACCGTGGGACTCCCACCGGGTCGCCCACCCGGGGGTCATCTCCCGTGGATCACATCCAGTCTCGGGCGCGAAGCAGCAGCAGATCGCGACCAGGGCGCTGCACCGTTGTTACGTTCGCATGATCGCGTGTCTATCCTCAGGCAGGACCCGGTTGTCTGTGTCGGAGAAGCAGTCAGCCTGACCAGCTATCGGACCCCTCTGATCTGATCCGTGGAGCGCAAGGTGATCATGTGACGGCCCGCATCGATTTGGACGCAGTCGACAGGACACTGATCCGGCGACTGCAAGAAGACGGCAGGACTTCGTACACCGACCTCGGCAGGGAGGTGGGACTGTCCGCTCCGGCGGTCCGGACCCGGGTGCAGCGGCTGATGGAGAGCGGGGTGCTGCAGATCGCCGCCGTGACCGATCCGCTGGCCTTGGGCCTGCCCGTCATGGCGCTGCTCGGCATCAAGGTCGACCGCAACCCGCGGGAGATCACGGACGCCCTCGGTCACATCGACAGCGTGATCTACCTCGTGGCCACAGCGGGCTCCTTCGACCTGTTCGCCGAAGTCGTGTGCCGCACGATGGACGAGTTGTCCGCGGTGATCAACGACCGTATCCGGACGATCCCTGGGGTGCGGGGGGTGGAGTCGTTCCCCTACTTCGGCATCCACGTCCACCGCTTCACCTGGGATGTGCCGGAATGAGCGGCTCACCCATCATTTTGTGTTTGGAATCAGAAGTTAAAATCAAGTTACGCTTCAGAAGCTCAAGTCTCCTCTGCGGCTCCGCTTCAGCGTGACGGGTACAGTGCAAGCTGTTGCCGCCTCCGGACCGCCGGAGCACCGGACGTCTTCGACCTGCATTCGGGTCTGCCGGCGGGATCCGCCCGCGACGGAACATACGTCTCGGGGCGCGGCCAGGAGGGGTGCGCATGTTCATTCCAGCTTTTCAGGGGACCCATGACCTGCTGGTCGGGCGGGAGGCCGAAACCACGGGGTTCATCGGGGTGATGGAAGCAATGGGCTCCGGACACGGCGCTGTCCTGGAGATCGCCGGGGATCCGGGCATCGGCAAGACCCGCCTGATCAGCGTGCTGGCAGAACTGGCCGGGGGATGCGGGGTCCAGGTGGCCCGGGCCCATGCCGTACGCGGGAACACCACTGCCTATCAGGTGTTCCGCGACGCCTGGGGAGACCGGCCGGGCCTGAGCGTGTCGGCAGCGGACGACGAAGCGGTCTTCCGCGCGATCCGCTCCCGGTTGGCGGAATGGGCCGCCGACGGCGGAGGGGGCATGCTGCTGTTGGACGACGTCCACCTGTGCGACCCTGCCTCTGCCGAATTGGCCGCACGGCTGGTCCGAACCCCCGTACCCGGACCCTTAATCCTCGCTCTGGCACACCAGCCCCGACGGACCGACCCCGTACTACTGGAGGCGCTGGACCACGGCGTACGGACCGGAAGCGTGGTCCGTATCGACCCCGAACCGCTGGACACCGAAGCGGTGACCGTCCTGCTCGATCACTGGCGCGTCCCGGTGGCTGCCGCCGCCGTTCGCGAGCCTCTCAGCTCTTCCGAGCTCGCCGAGCAGTTGCGCGCCGCGTCCGAGGGAAACCCGCGCCACCTGCGCATTCTTCTAGCCGGGGGCTGGGAGCCCGAGCTCTGGCCGGACCGCCCCGGATCCGACACGGACGGGCTGCTTCGCGAGGCCGTGGCCCTGACTGCGGAGCTCGACGCGCTGACGCCGGATGCGGCTACGGCAGCGCACACAGCTGCCGTACTCGGCGACCCGTTCCGCCCCGAGGACGTCGCGGAGGTTTCCGGGCACAATCTCGACCAGACCCTCGACGCGCTGAACGACCTCGTACGAGCCGACGTGGTGCGTCCCGTCACGTCGAGCGGGCGCTTCACCTTCCGACACCCGCTGCTGCGCCACGTCGCCCACGATCGCGCCGGGATATCGGACCGCCTGACCGCCCATCAGCGAGCGCTGGGCCTACTCGCGGCCCGTGGGGCCTCCGTCGTACAACAGGCACGGCATGCCGAGCACCTCGTCGGCACGGACGCGCCGGCTGCCGTCATCCTGCTGGCCCAGGGCGCGACAGGAGTCCTCCCGGACGCTCCGGCGACTGCGGTCCGCTGGCTTCGCCTGGCCCTGGACGCCCTGCCGAGTGGCGACCGCCCGACCCCTGAACGGGCTGCCCTGATGATCGACTGCTCTCGCGCCCTGAGCGCGGCCGGGAGACTCGAGGCCGCCCGGACCATGGCCCACGAAGTCCTGCGCGACCACACGTATCTGACAGAGGACCTGCGCCTGAAGGCGTACGCCGCCCGCGCGGCCGCAGAACGCCAACTCGGCCGATTCGCTGAGGCCGAGGCTTCCGCGCGAACCGCCCTGCACGCGCTGCCGCGACCGCTGCCCGCAGCCGCTGCCGAGCTCGCCTTCGAATACGGAAGCCTGCACGTGTTCTGGGGCACCTACCGGCAGGCGCGCACGCTGGTACGCGAAGTCGCGGCGGCGACTGCCGCAAGGGACGAGACCGGCACCAGCGGAGAGGTCAACGCCACGGCCGTCGCATCTGTGCGCGTCCTGTCCGCGTTCGGCGACAGCTACCTCGGCGACATGACCGCCGCGATTCCCGCGCTCCTCGACTGCACCCAACTCGTCGACGGCCTGCCGGATGCCGCAGCCGCACGCACCCCCGAACTCCTTGCCATGCTCGGCTGTACCGAGCTGTTCACCGAGCAGCACCCCGCCGCATCGCGGCACTTCCGCCGCGGTCTGACCCTCGCACAGGCTGGCGGACCGCAGCAGATGGTGCCGCACTGCCTGCTGGGCCTGTCCTACATCGATCAGGAGGCCGGCCGGCTGAACGAGGCCGAGCAATGGGCGCTGGAGGCGGAGCGTGTCGCCCGGGCCACCGGTGCGGACGACGGAATCAGCATGAGCAAAGCGATGAGAGTCGGCGCGATGGTCTGGGCGCGAAGCCGGGGCGACTCCGCCGCGGTCGTCGCACTCGCCGAGGAGAGCGCACGCACCGCACAGCCCGGCTGGTGGGCAGGGTCCGCAGCCATGCAGCTGGCCATGGTGCGACTGATCAGCGGAGACGCCCCCGGCTGCACCGAAGCTCTGCTCGAGGGAGGCGGAGGCGAGGACCTGCACCTGTTCCAGCCCAACTACCACCCGATGCTACTGGCCATGCTGTCCACGGCTGCACTGTTCACCGGCGATGCCGACGCGGCCCGGCGCTGGGCCCGCGACGGTGACTCCACCGCCGAGCGACTGGGGCTTCCTGTCCAGCAGGCGCATGTCGACCGCGCTCAAGCCATCCTGCACATGGCCGACGGTGAGCACGCCCTGGCGGCCAAACTGTTCGAACAGGCCGCTCTCGGCTTCCGGCGCGGTGGAAGGCCGATCCACCATGCCTGGACGCTGGTTGTGGGCGCGTCCTCAGTCGAAAGTGCACTCGGCCCGGAGACCGCCGCCAACTGGCTGGCCTCAGCTGTGAACCTGGCCGACATCCACGGAGCCGTGCGGGTCCATGAGGACGCTGTCGCGGCACAGGATCTGCTGGCAGCGAGCGCCACCTCCGAGAGCACAGTCACGGAATCCCCACAGCTTGGCGTCACCGACTTGCTCACCGAGCGGGAGCGCCAGATCGCCGCCCTGGTCACGACCGGCAAGCGCAGCCGCGATGTCGCGGAACAACTGTTCCTCAGCAAACGCACCGTGGATGCCCACCTCGCGCGGATCTACCGCAAACTCAACGTCTCCTCCCGCACGGCCCTGACCAGCCTCCTCCTCAGCGCCAATGACGCCGACTCGGCCTGATCACTCCGATGCGCAATCCACTGCCCCGCTAGTCTCGGCACCGGTGGGCGTAGCAGCGAGCTCACTACGGCCCTCCGGAGAGCAACCTGTCCGGGTTCGGGTGCTCCGGGAACTGCACCTGGCCTCCGGCAGTGTCCAACTGGAGTGCCCGGGAGGGTGACTGGAACACCGGCGGTCGGGCGGAAAGGATGAACCGGACCCCTTCGTCGAAGACAGTGAAGACAAACATCTCTCCGGCTGCAAGGGAACGAAGCACACTCGCGTGCCCGGGAGCGTCATAGAGCCAGCAGTGGACGGGAAGTGCCGCCATCTCCGCGACCTGGTCGGCCACATCGGAGGCCCGCTCCAAGAGCCAGCCCAAGGCGAGTTCGGGAGTCCTGGCCGCGTACCCGCCCAGCCGGAACGCCCGGCCGTGGTCGGCCGGGTAGGCGACCGCCTCGCACCAGAAGACGGCTACCGCAAGCTGCTCCCGCTCGAGGCACGGGTCGAACGTCGACAACACAGACAATCCTTATCGTTCCTAGAGCCGTACGGCCCTTCAGCGATCCGCCCGTCCGACAACTCCAGTCACCCCGGACCGGAGCTGGCCGACCGGCAACAAGTAGGCAAGCACGTCATCAATGCCGTCCAGCATGAACAGCTCGTGTGCGATGTCGTCGTAGAACGCACCCACCACGCCTAGCGACAGCCCCGTTGCCGCGGCCGTGAGAGCCAGATTTTGAGCGAGGTGTCCCGCCTCCAGGAAGGCGAACCGCAGAGCGCGCAGGCCGTAGCGTTCTCGTAGCGCGCCGAGTTCAACGTGGAGGCCGACCATCGCGGGAAGCGCCGACACGTCGACATACGGGGCAGAGGCGTTCTCGCGCCTGAACCACATGGACGCAGCTGCTAGTTCATCGGCTGTCGGTGCCGCCCCGATCGGCAGCAGCGTCCTGGTCGCTGGCTCCAGTTCATACATGCCCGGGCTCAGGCCGGCGACGTCGCGGGCGATGAGCCGAAGTCGGGCGACGTACTTCGCGCCGGCGCTCGGGTACGGGCGAGGCTGGTAGCCACGGGTATCAGGTGCGGCATGTCCGGCATGGGCGGACCACAGCAGGTTGCCGAGATCCTCCGCGTTCGTGGACCCGCCGAGATCCCCCTGCGCGCACCTCCGACGGGTCATGGCCTCGCCCAGCGGCATACTCGGCGACTCTCCGGCTGTCAGGGCCACCGGTGATCCGACGAACGGTTTGCGCTGGGTCTGCTTCTCGACCCGTGGTAGGTCTCTCGGCTGCTGCCACTGCATCCGACTCGGCGCGTAGTTGCTGGCGTCGATGTAACAGCGGTCCACAGCCCGGGGGTGGTCGGCGAAGAAGTCGGTGGTGCCGCCGGGAGCGAGAAGGGACGAGGCGATGAACCAGTAGAGCGAACGCTCCTCGTCGGGCAGCACGCCCATCCGGTTGAGCTGCATGTGCAGTTGCGAGGACCACACCTGAAGCCAGCGCTCCCGGCTGACCGCGTCGTCCACCTCCAGGCGCGAGCGTGCCGCCTTGACGCAGGCGCCCCACTGGTCACGCAACCGCGTTCCGGAGGCACTCGACGAGTGTATGTCGTGCCAGCGGCGGACGACGGCCGCCGACTGAGTCGCCGCCGCGTCGAGTGCCGAGCCCTGGACCGTCGTCGGAGCCAGACTCGTGCTCTCGGAGTACCCACGCCAGGCGATCACACCGCGACGCAGCCACCGGACGGTATCCAGCGGGTCGAGGTCGAGTGCCAGCGCGGTAGCCAGAACGAAGTCTGTTGCGGCGGCCAGTCGTTGGCCGTGCTGCGGGGTGCATGCGACGGCCGCCGCGGCGATCCTGCTGGACTGGCAGAACACCTCTTCCGCGACCGGCAGCGCAGCTGCGCCGCCGTAGCGTTCGGTCTCCGGCTCGTAGGCGGTCTCGCGCACCTCACCATGCCCGCGCAGGGCCTCCGGATCGCCCGCGGTCCGCCGGTATGCCTGCTCGACCTGGTCACCGATCGGATACGGCGCGGCCCGCACGGCTTCGGTCAGGTGCTCGTGCAGTTCCTCAGTGGTCGCCGGGTCAGCTCCCAGGGCCCTGATCCGCAGGTGGGGTCCGTTCTCGGCGTAGCGGATGAAGAACCACTCCTCGATCCGGCCGGACGTACGCAGGGCCTCCATCAGCGGTGTCAGGGTCGCAGTGAGGAAGGTATCGGTGTGCTCGGGCCGCCAGTACAGAAAGCAGTGCAGGCTGCTCCATGTCCTGCCGCGGGACGAAGCGGGAGTCACTGCCATGTCGGCTCCTCCGGGTCCGTGAGGTCATAGCAGAAGTCCTGGGCACGGGGCCGGCCGACGAGCAGCATGTAGACGATGTCCTCGCCGATGTCGGCCTGCACTGCGGCCTCGGTGGCGGGTTCGTCGAGGCTGCGCACCGGGCGGCAGAACAGTCCTGCCGCGGCGGCCGCGGAGCACACGTGTTGGGCAGCCGCCCCTGCGCTCAGCAGCGCATTCGTGTAGCCGTCGGGGCCCTGACCTCGTATCACGTCGTCCACATCGGCGCTGATCACCCAGACCACGTTCATGCCGGTCACGTCGATGTCCGCAGGACCGAACCGGAACGCGGACTGGATCCCCTGAGTGGCCTGACCTGGCCGAAGTGCCATCAGTCCTCCCTCGCCCAGTTCGTACAGTCCGTCCGTGAACCCGGTCACCCCGCGCACCGCGAGCCTGTGCCGCAGCGCTCCCCCGCCGCGCCGGCCGGCCAGGGAACCCGTCGGCGGGCGGCTGTCCTGGAGCAGGCGCTGCAGGACCCCTGCAGGCAACGGTCGGGGATCCGCAGACAGGCCCCGTGGGCCCAGCGCCGAACTGCGTGCAGCGCTGACCTGTTGCCATGGCCAGGTCACGGCCGTGCTGTGACGGATCGTCACCTCCGCCACAACGCCGGATCCGCCTCCGCCGACCTGGGGCGAGGCATGCACGGCCAGCCCGTTGGCGCGCCCTGCCTCGACGAGGGCGGAGCTGAGGTGGCCGGCCTCCAACAGGGCGAGTGCGTCGCGCAGGGTGCCGTACCCGTCGGACAGCCGGTGGGGTTCGACGGTCAGCTCGACCGTGGCCGAGGTGACCGTGGACGGATCGGGTAGCCGTCGTTCTCCTTCCAGCAGAAGTCTGACCGGATCGATCGGCCAGCGGTGCTCACCGAGCCGCAGTGCGGCGTCCGTGAGGTACACGCAGCGCGGAGACGGGTAGGCCCGGTGGTCGTTGTGCGGGTTCCAGGGCTCCCACCGGTGGGGGGCCAGCGCCGCGGTGAGCGTTCGGACCAGGGCCGGGCCGAAGTCCGGGATGTCAGCGAGGCTCCCCAGAGCCACAGAGTGTGCTGCTCGGTACCGGTCGGGGCGTACGGTCCGGTTCGACGCCTGGATCGATTTTCCGGGTCCGTGCGCGTAGGCGGTGGCGAGCGCGGTGCGCATGGGATCGGTCATGCCTGCCCGTTCAAGGAAAGGGATGGGGGTCGAGAGGCAGGTGTTCGTAGCGGGGACGGACCGGCAGGCGGCCCATCTGCCACGGCACGTCCAGCAGTCGCGGCAGACCGCGGGTGCGGCGGTAGACATGGCCGAAGGTCATCGGCAGCGCGCCGGGCACCACTACCTTGGCCGCATGGAGTCCGAGAGTGTCGCGTACCTGCGGGTCCGTCTGGTCGACGACGACGACGTCCATGCCGGCCCGTACCACATGGGCGGCCATCTCCGTCAGCAGGACGCCGAGATCAGGTACGGGTTGTGGCCGTCCGGGCCAGATCTCTTGCCAGGGTCGGGGCGGTCCGCTGTCCGCCAGCAGGAAGTCGAAGCGTGAACGGGCTTCAGGCAGCGCGTACAAGCCGGTGTGGTCGTCAAGGGCGACTACCCGCTGTGGCTCGTCGAGCATCCGCCGCAGTCGGTCCCGGTCGAACGTGTGGGGCGACGTGCGTGCCTGTTCGGCGGCGACTTCGAGGTTGACGACCACTTCCACGACGGCCGAGCGGATGGCCTCCATGGGATCGGGGTGGGCTCCGGCCGCGAAGAACGCCTGCGGGGCAGCGGAGTCGGCGTCGCGGCACAGCACGAGGGAGATCACGGCGGGAACGCCGAAGTCGTTGCTTGCGTCGAACAGCAGCAGGTCGTAGCCCAGGGCGTCGAGCCGGTCGGCCGAGTGGCCCACGAGTGGGTCTTCGCAGGGCTGCGCGATCCGGGTCAAGGGTGTTCGGGCGTACCAGGCCATGAGGAACGCGTCTCGCTCGGCGACCTCGAGCAGGCCGTAGAGCACCGCCTCCTCCAGGCTGTTGCCCAGACCGCAGCCATTGGAGCTCTCCAGGACGAACGGAGGCGAGTCACCGCCGGACCGCCGCTGGGGAAGGCCCCAGTAAGCCACCTGCTCGGGCACCGCGAGCGCTCGGTCCCGGCCCATCGACCAGCCGTATACCCAATCTGTCGTCGTTTCCGGGGTGTAGCGGGCGATCCGGAACTCCGGCAGTTCCTCCAGGTGCGGTTCGTAGAGCCCGAGCTGGGCGGGATCGAGGGCGCGCTGCGGTCCGAGCTCGGCGAAACTGCCGCGCAGCACGGTGCGCTTGCCGCGCGGGCCCATTCCGGTCATCCGCTCGACGGCTTCGAACAGCGCAATCCGTTCGGCACCAGCGAAGGTCAGTGCGCGGCCGTATCCGCCATCGCGCTTCTCCCAGTCGCCGACCACTGCGGCGTGGGCGAGTGCCAGCGGGTACTCCTCCTGGCGGGACAGGCCCGCCACAGGGCCCAGCCGCCAGTCGTGCAGTGCGGAACGCAGCCCGTCACGACTGGTGGCCGGGTTGTCCTGACGCAGCCGGTAGGGATCGGCCAGTGGTCGTGAGGCAGGGACGAGCCGAGCACGTTCCGGCGTGTCCTTGGGCAGCGGCCCGCAGATCGAGCAGCCGCCGCGACGTGGCCTGGACCAGTGAGTGGAGCAGCTGCCATCGTTGGTGCGCACCGCCCACATGGTGCCCGACCAGCGGGCGGGGTCGGCGAGGGCATCCGCGGCAAGGGCGGCGAGCAGCGGGATCGCGGTCGGCGCGCACACGCCGCCAAGGAGTAGATCGCCCTGATCCCTCGGAGTACGACCGCCGATGGTCGCGAGGCGTTCCGTCTCGACGCAGCCCAGGCAGGCAGGAGCGTCGCGGTGCAGCAGCGGCCCGACCAGTGCCGTCGACCCATCGACCCGGACCGGCAGCAGCGTCGCCCCGGTCCGCCAGGTGTGGGCGGACAGGGCGGAAGCCTGGTCGGGGGTCCAATCGTCCAGTGCCACCACCGCGGTAGGGGCGGTGGCAGTCAGCGCCGTGTTCAGGTCCAGAACCGGCCACGGCAGCTCGGCGTCGGTCATAGCGCTGGCGAGAAGGTGACGCAGTCGCTTCGAACGGAGCGTGGTGCCGGTCACGGGGTGAACTCCAAGGCGACGAACCCGGCGACCGCAAGCGCCCGGGGCAGGCCACTGTTCGTGGCCACCGGCGTGGCGGACTGTGCACGGGTGACGAGCAGTCGACGCAGTGCACGCTGCAGAGCGTCTTCGCGCTCGGCCGCGGCTGCCGGCCAGATCCAGCTACCGGTCTGCCAAGGCACCGAGCGCGGCGCCTTGGTGGCGGGCGCGGGAGCGGCACCACAGGGTGCATGTACTGTCGCCGCCGGGTCACCGCCGGCGGCCCGCCATTGCAGGGTCCCGGCCGCGGCCAGCGCGCAGAATGCCGCAGCGTCCGCCGGGGTGTTCTCCACAGCCCAGCCCAACAGTTCAGTGTCGCCGAGCAGTTCGGCATGATAGACGCCCGGGGCCGTCCGGTGTACCCGAAGGTCGGCTTCGACGCCGAAGCGCAGAGTCACCGCTTTGAACCAGCGGCGGGCATCTGGCGACAGCGCCCAATCCGCCGCCTCCGCCTCGGTTCCGCCGGGATGAGGGTGGTGTCCATGGACCAGCCGGCGCAGCAGGACACCCTCGGCGTGCCTGGTGTCGGCGCCCACCACGGCGGGGGCTCCGCTGTCCAGGCCGATCAGGTGTTCTGCTGCACCCACGGCGGCGCTCAGCCGGGCCGTGGCAGTATCGGTGCCGATGCCGCAGACGACGGCACTGCCGATGCGGCACTGGGCCAGTCCGGCCGGCAGCTGCGGCAGGTCGTCCAGTTCGAGAACGGGCAGCACGCCGGTCTCGGGGTCGCTCAGAGCCTCGACCCGGGTCAGCACAGTGTCCTGATCGGCCGGTCGGCCGACCGGCAGGGTGGGCTCGGCAGAGTCCAACCACGGGTGGTATTCGGCACGCAGCGGATCAAGGCGGGCGATGAGGGCGGTGGGGTAACCAATCGTGGACGGTGCTGCCGGTGCGGCGGCGAATGTGTCCTCGCCGGGGTCGGGCAGACCGGCGATCGCGCACACCAGACGATGCGCTGCGGCACCGCCGACCAACGCGGCGAGCACAGCCGGGGAGGGGATCTCGGCGGGCAGCCCGATCCGGTCGGCGATCGCCTCGGCGTCACGGTGTGCCGATACGGCGGATCCCGCCGGGGTCACGAAACCGACGTCGCCGCAGGCCGCCACCGCCACAGACACGTCACCGGCGGCGAGCAGGACGGGCGCGGCCGGCAGCTGACCGACACCGTCCGCGCAGAGTGCCTTCACCCCGGCCCCGCTCAGGGCCCGGGAAGCGGCGGCGGCGACCGGACCGCTCCTGCTGACGGTGACCGCCGCGGACCGGATCCGCTCCCAGGCGCCGACGGGATCCGGTGCGACCGCAGCCAGCCAACTGGCGATCCGCGCGGGTGGGTCGGCGGGGTCCAGTGACTCACCCCATCCCGGGGGTATCTCGACCAGCATGTCGTGTTCGTGCAACTGCTGCACCAGTGTGGTCATCGCGGTCCGGACGGTCGGGTTGGGGGCCATGTCCAGCAACTGTTCGTGAGAGCGGCCGTCAGCCAGGGCCACTGAGGTCGCTTGCCACAGTCGCCACAGTCCGGAAGCGCCGTTCATGGTGAAGCTCGACTGAGCACCCCGTACATGGATTCCGTCAGGGACCGGGCTGGCGTGCACGATCGGCCGCAGCCGCAGCATTGCGGTACGGAGGGTTGGAGCTGTCACGGGTGACTCCGGTAGGTCTCGGCGACGATCTCGACGGTGCGCATCCCGGCCTCGGGCTCCGGCAACGCCTCTTCGATGATCAGGCTGTCGGGGTAGCGGGCCAGGGTGCGCGACAGGCAGCGCACATGCAGGGCACTTCCGAGGTCCACGTACTGGGACTTGGGCTGTTTGAAGAAGGACGTGATCGAGCTCGGCCCGGTGGCACCCTCGGGGGGTGCCGCTGAGACGAAGACGTGCTCGGGGATGCCGAGCAGGGCCCGCCAGCGAGACGCCGCCTGTACGGGTGATCCGTGATCCAGATCGGCCCGCCAGGCATGTGCCGTCTCCGCCGGGAGCCGCCACCGGGCACGGGAGAGGATCACATCGCGGTAGCGCAACCGGGACTGGTACCGTATGCGGCCCACTGCGGTGTCGCGGTCCTGTGTCCGCGCCAGCGCCCCACCGAGGTCCACGAGGCCAGACCCCAGGTCGTTCACCAGCGGCATCCAACGGCCTGGCAGTACGAACGGCATGAGGAAGCCCAGGTACAGCACATTGATCAGCTCGCCCGTGGCGGCGACCCGCAGCCGCAGCTGATCGCCAGTGGTGTCGTGGACCAGCTCCAGCTGCTCTGGTTGAAGCGTCGCCCAGGCCGCGACCTCGGACACCTCGTCAGCCACCAGCCGGGGATGGAGGTTGGCGTTGAACCCGCCCACAGGGCGGATCTGGGCTACCCGTTCCACACTGCCGAGCGCTTCGGCGATCTGCGCCGACACCTGCTGCTTCGCGTCCGGGCCGAGGTGGTCGAGAAAGCGGCTCGTGAAGCGCCCCCAGCCGCCGTAGACATGGTTGACGCACAAGCGGGCGGTGCCGGCATCCGTGACGGGCTGTACGAACACGCTGTAGGAGGTCGGGCGGGTCCGGAGCCAGGCGGGACTTCGACGTCCGGCATCGGCGACCAGCTGCTCCGGCAGGACCGCTTCGCCGTCCACTCCCGCGGCCGGGACGGCGGAGGCCACTTCGGCGCGCAGACGCAGCAACTCCTGGACCTGACCGCTGACGGACTGTAGGCCGTCGGGGCGGCCGAGCGTGCTGTCCCGGTCCCCATGGTCGAGCGCTCGCCATGCCTCGGTGATTTCGTCGGCGAACTCGACGAGCGAGTCGCAGCTCCCGCCGACGCCGAAGCGTGCGACGAACCGGTCCCGTGCCACCTGGCGGGCCACCGAGTATCCATCGAACAGCTCAAACAGGGGGCTCAGGCGGACTATGTCGGGTAGGACCGCGCTGCCGTGACCGGCGGCCAGGGCCGTCACCGTGTGAGTGGCGACATCCTCGGTGAGCGGCGCCCTGCGGCCTGCAGGTGCAGCTCCGACCAGTGAGAATGCCTCCGCCCACCGGGACCGGATCCGGGCCAGGCATTCGGCTCGGGACTTCGCGGGAAGTTGCGCGTACCTCTCGGTGTCCGCTCCGATGTCGGCCAGTTTCGCGGCCATTTCGGCGAACCCGATGGCTACCAGCCAGCGGGTGGCCTCGTGGACGATGTCTTTCGCCTGCGGATCGAACGGGTCTTCCGGCTGGAGCAACCCTTGGTCGATGAGCCCGTCGACGTACGCCACCGCGGCGCGCTCTGCCTCGTCCGACGACGCGGGAAGCCGGGCCGCGATACCCGCGGCGAGGTCGTGCGGGCGTACGGTGCCGCCGACCCCGACATGGGCAAGCACATGGCGCAGCGGCGCGGTCAGCGGAACGGCCACCTGCTCCTCGCGGACGATGGCTGGGGACGTCTCGTCGACGGGGGAGCGTCGACGGTATCGCACGTGCGACCCGTCGAAGCGCAGGCCCGGCGCGAGCCGGTGGTCCAATACCGCACGCAACTCCCCGCGCCCGAGAACCGCTTGGACCAACGCTTCCAGCGTAGATCGCTCCACCCGGGCCACAGCGGACGGCACGGCGCGACGCAGATCGTGTCCGCTGTCATCCTCGCGCCACTGGCCCCATCCGACGTGAGAGAACCAGGACAGCGGGCTGGTCTTGGTGACGGCGCGCATCGCGTACCGCAGCACCGTGGCCTCGGACTTGCGGGCCTGCTTGTCCGGTGCCTCACCTTGGATGGCCGCACGTTGCACCGCGTGCAGTAGATCCCCGCTGGTCAGTGCGACGGCGCACTGCAGTTCCTCGCTCCGGCAGAGTTCGGCCAGCGAACTGCGGTCGGCCTTCAACGCCGGCTCGGTGAGCATGTCGAGTTGGTCGACGATCCGGTCGATTTCGTCGCGCCACGACAGCCACTCGTCCAGCAAGGGGGAATGCTGGGGCAGGTCTGCGAGCGCGGCCCGAAGTTTCGGCCGCGGTGATCGTTGGTTGTGCACGTCTCGTCGCAAGGGCACCAGCACCCGGCTACGGACATCTGGTGGTGTGGAGCCGGCAAGGTCGTGCAGGGTGTCGCACAGCTCGAGGCCGGCTCGTTCGGACCAGGAAGTCAGGTCGACCAGTCGTCCGACGATCTCACGATACGCGATCGCCGTTGGCGACGGTTTCGGGGCAGAGAGCGCCACGGTTCGGACCACCGCGTACGGCGCCACGGTCACCGCGCCGGGAGAGGCGGCGGGCAAATCCGTCGCACCGACCGTCGTGTCGGTCATCCAGCCTCCTCCGGCCCGCCCAGTCCGCGCGGCAGGCCACGCGCGGCGTCAAGGATCATGAAGGCGATGCTCGCAGCCGTCCGCCCCAGCCGCGTCGGTAAAAATGCCTAACCGCTTACGTACATCTCCGACCGACGCCAGTCCTGCAGCTGAAGACGTACACCGTTAAGTACTTCTACCGATGCCGGACAAGGCCGAAAGTCCGAGAGTGGACGGGATACGCGATACCGCCCTGCAAAAATCCGGACGGGTCGCGTCGGAACACAACACGTAGGAGGACTCCATGCCCCAGATCCTCGAAACCAAGGCGATGGAGGTCGAGTTCGACCTCAGCGACCTCGACCTCAACGCACTGACCGTGACCAGCATGCACGACCCGGCAGCGAAGCCGGAGCCGGCCACCGCCAACACCGCCTGGTCCTGCTCGTGCTGCTGCCTCCCCGTCAACATCCCCTAGCCCGACCGCGCCGACTAGAAGCCGGCTGAAGATCTTGGTGGTGGGGGTGTCCCGATTGGGGATGCCCCCACCGTTGTTATGGGAGCACCTCCGCTCCTGGCAGTTGCCAAACCAACTCGAGGACGCGCCGGTCAAGGTTTGGGCTGTGCAGGCATAGCCCAAGGGTCCGGCACTAGAGCCGGTGCTCCGGCGGACCCCGAACCACTTGTGAAAGAAGTGCTCCACTCACCATCTGTCCATGTTCGACTTCCTGCTCCGGCTGGCGACTGGGCGGGTTGCGGAGCGCCTACCGGCGTCAAACGGCAGTGGCGAGCCCGGATAGCGGGCCTGCAAACCGATCTCCCTGGTCGCCACCGGCGCCACACTCTTCGTGCTCTACAGCGTGGCAGTCGGCGACACCAACAGCCCTACCCGGGTGCCCTCGTACGTCGTGTCGGGCATCGGCTTCCCCGGGCGGCGGATTGATCCGGCGCGATGGCGCCGGAGCGCGCGGCCTCAACACCGCCGCCACGCTGTGGTGTTCGGCCGCCCTCGGACTGCTGGCCGCCGCCGATGGACTCCTCGTCGCCCTGCTGGGCACCCTGCCCGTACTCACCGTGCACCTGGCGCTGCACCCGGTCGCACGCCTGCTGAACCACGCCCCGGCCGCCGGCACGGATCCGGACGCGGTGCGCGCCGCAGTAATCCTGAAGAACGAGCACCGCGCGGAGACCCACATGCGGACGCTACTGCTGCACAGTCCCTGGCCGCCCACGGGCTAACCCCCACCGGACTGCGCCCACTGGGACCACGGCGAGTACGCCAGCCTCGGACTCCCGTGGCGATCAGCGGCGATGCGCCCCAAGCATGGGAACCCGTCATCGCCCGGCTGTCCCTGGAGTCAGGGGTGCGCAACCTGCACTGGCACCTGGAAGGGGAGACGCCAACGGACAGCAAATAGGAAATCCTGACATGACGACCCGACCGGACAGCGCTGTGCCCGCAGACGCTGAAGCCGTCGCAACCGCGCTGCCCGGCTGGCGCCTTGCGAGGGTTCCCTCAGCCGGAGGGCCTCAGGCGGCGGTGTCGGGGCACCGGTCATGCTGCGGCCTTCCTACTGCTGGACGGTTGCGGACCGGTCGGGGCTGCGTGATCACGCAGATCGGGGATGTGGCGAAGGCCGTTGTCGGTGGTGCTGAAGAGCGCGAGGACGCTCAGGACGGCGCCGAAGACAAGGAAGACCTCGGGGTTGGCCAGGTGCTCCAAGAGCAGACCCGCAGTGAGGGGCCCGAACGGAACGATCAGGCCGGGGAGGATCGCGCACGCCGTCTGGACACGCCCCTGCAGGTGATTCGGAACGCTGTGCAGGGTGGCCGCCGAGATGGCGATATTGGCGGAGGGAACCAGCACGCTGCAGCCGGCGATGAGCAGCACTGTGAGGACGATGCCTCCTCGGACGGCAAGCAGCGGTACCAGCGCTGCCGTGATCCACAGGACGCCGAGGACCAGGATGCGGGGTGTGAAGTGGCGGCCTGCCCAGGGTGCGAGAAGGGAGCCGAGGAGGTTGCCGCCTCCGGAGCAGGCAATGATCAGGCCGTTGTGGAAGCCGGTTGTTCCGCCGGCGGAGTTGGCGGTGATGAGTGTCAGGATGATCCCGCCGAAGGCGAAGTTGACGACTGCGGAGTTGATCAGGGTGTAGCGCAGAAACGGGCTGCGCCGCACCTCGGACAGGCCGGTGGTCAGATCGGGCAGCAGTTTGCGAGCAGGGTGGGCGCGGGCGCTGCTCGTAGTTGACGATCCATGGATCTTCACGAAGGCGATACAGCCGGCCGAGGCGAGGAACGAGAGAGCGTTCACGATGAAGGGCAGGGCGGGTGCGGCAGCGTACAGGGCGGCACCGAGCAGCGGGCCGACCAGGGTCGCCGCAGCCGCACGCACCTGGCTGAGGGAGAGCGCCGCGGTCAACTGCGACGGTGGAACGACGCTGCGCAGCGCGGCGGAGGCCGCAGGGCCGAAGGGCGCGGTGAGGACACTGTTGGCCGTGGCGGCGATCAAGGCGATGGGCAAGGTGACTCGGTGCGCGCCGACGGCGAGGGTGAGCAGGGCGAAGACCAGCGCCCGGGCGAGGTCGCAGGCCAGCAGGACAGCCTTGCGGTTGACCCGGTCCACCAGGACGCCCGCTGGAAGGGCCGCCACCAGGCCGACGACGGTCTCGGCGAAGGTGACGACGGCGAAGTCCGTCACAGAGTGGGTGGCCGACAGGATGACCAGGGGAAGAGCGATGTAGCAGGCCTGCGAACCAAAGGCCGAGAGCGCATGTGCGCTCCACAGCCACTGATAGTCGCGATTGCGGCGAAGCGGCGGGCTGTCCATCGCTGTTCCTCCGGACGGTGGGTACGGTGCTGGGCGGCGCGGACGGTGCCCAGATGGGCGACCGCCCGCGCCGCTTTCAGAACGACGCTGGGTGAGCGGGACACAGCACCTCCCGCTCAACCCCCGCTAGTCCTGGTGGATTTCGCAGAGGTAGCTCAACGAGCTGAAGGCTGGCAGCGTGGTGTCATCGATGTCGGCGACCGACAGGTCCTGCAACTGAAGGATCTTCTCCACGAGGTGCTCTCCTAACGGTGATCGGCTACTTCCGGGAGCTGTCCCAGA
>NZ_JBGCAQ010000031.1:0-99820 GCF_041261405.1 Streptacidiphilus sp. EB103A
TTGCTGACGGCCGCCCCCGCCCGCCGTGAGGGGTGGGGCTGCGTCTTCCCGGGGAGCGACCCCCCGTACCCCCGCGAAACCCGTGGTGGCCGGTGCCCCTTGCTGACGGCCGCCCCCGCCCGCCGTGAGGGGTGGGGCTGCGTCTTCCCGGGGAGCGACCCCCCGTACCCCCGCGAAACCCGTGGTGGCCGGTGTCCCTTGCTGACGGCCGCCCCCGCCCGCCGTGAGGGGTGGGGAAACTCGGTGTGACGGGGGTGCAACTGGCTGGAAACACCCGTCCGGCAGGCTGGCGTCATGACGCCGACCGACTCCACACCCGACGAGGGCCCGCTCGGCAGCAGCCATGCCGAGCTGATCGCGGAGATCGCCCACCGCTTCACGCCCCGTCCCTCGGACCCGCACCGGCACCTCCGGGCCCTGCCGTCCCGGTCCCCGCGGCGGTCCGCGCGACCCGTGCTGGTGGCCGTGGCGCACGGTTCCCGTGACCCCGCCGCGCTGGCGACCGCGCTGCGGCTGCTGGACCAGGTCCGCGCGCAGCGTCCGGGGCTCGACGTCCGGCTGGCCCACCTGGACCTGAACGAGCCCCGGCTGGACGAGGTCCTGGGCGACCTGCCCCGGTCGGGCCGGAGCGACGTGGTGCTGGTCCCGCTGCTGCTGGGGCGCGGCTTCCACGTACGCGTCGACATCCCCGAGCAGCTGGCCCGGCACCCGCATCTGGACGCCGCCGTCGCCCCGCCGCTCGGCCCGCACCCGCTGCTCGCCGAGGCGCTGCAGGTGCGGCTGGCCGAGGCCGGGTGGGACGAGCCCGAGACCGTCAGGCTGCGCCGGCGCGAGGCCAGGGACGCCGTCGTCCTCGCCGCCTCCGGGTCAAGGGACCCGGCTTCGGTCAAGGACGCGCAGACCCAGGCGCTGCTGCTGGCAGCCCGGCTGCACGTCCCGGTCGTACCCGCGTTCGTCTCGGCGGCTGCGCCGACCGTGACGCAGGCGGTGGCCGCCCTCTGCGCCCGCGGCTACCGACGGATCGCCGTCTCCTCCTACTTCACCGCCCCCGGCGACTTCGCCCGGCTGGCCGCCGGCGCCGCGCCCTGGCTGGTGGCGGCCCCGCTCGGCGCCCAGGAGGCGATGGCGGCGCTGGTGCTGGAGCGCTTCGACCGGGCCGCGGCGGGGGACCGGGTGATGGCTGCCGCGCAGGCGGTCTGACGCCCTCTCCGGAGGCGTGTCCTGCGGTTTCTGTCGTACCCGGCGGATACGGTTGCCGGATATGGACGACAAGGAACAGGTCAGCGCCGGTTACACCGCGGCGGCGCAGGACCGCTGGGTGGAGGAGCCGGACAAGCGTCCCGGCCGGACCGCCTTCCAGCGCGACCGCGCCCGCGTGCTGCACTCCGCCGCGCTGCGCCGGCTGGCCGGGACGACCCAGGTCGTCGCCCCGCTGGCCAGCGACTTCCCCCGGACCAGGCTCACCCACTCGCTGGAGTGCGCCCAGATCGGCCGGGAGCTGGGCGCCGCCCTGGGCTGCGACCCGGACCTGATGGAGACGGCCTGTCTGTCCCATGACATCGGCCACCCGCCGTTCGGCCACACCGGCGAGGCGGCCCTGGACCGGGCCGCCGCGAGTTGTGGGGGGTTCGAGGGCAACGCCCAGAGCCTGCGCATCCTGACCCGGTTGGAGCCCAAGCGGTTCGACGACCTCCCGGGCCACGACGGCCGCAGCGTCGGCCTCAACCTCACGAGGGCCGCGCTGGACGCCGCCACCAAGTACCCCTGGACCAGGGGCAGCCACCCCGAACTGCCGCTGAAGTACGGCGCCTACGCCGACGACCTGGCCGTCTTCAGCTGGCTGCGGGAGGGCGCGCCGGAGCGCCACCGCTGCTTCGAGGCCCAGGTCATGGACTGGTCCGACGATGTCGCCTACTCCGTCCACGACGTCGAGGACGGTCTGCAGGCCGGGCATGTCGCGCCCGCCGCGCTGCACTCCGCCACCGAGCGGGCCGAGCTCTTCTCGGTCGCCGGGCACTACGCACCCGGTGCGGACGAGGGCGAGCTGGCCGAGGCGCTGGACCGGCTGCAGGCCGAGGAGTGGTGGCCGCACAGCTACGACGGTTCGGCCCGGGGCAGGGCCGCGCTCAAGGACGCCACCAGCCAGCTGATCGGCCGTTTCTGCACCGCCGCCGAGCAGGCCACCCGGGCCCGCTACGGCCCGGGCCCGCTCAGCCGCTACAGCGCCGATCTGATCGTCCCGCGCGGGGTCCGGCTGGAGTGCGCCGTCCTGAAGGCCGTCGCGGTCCGCTATGTGATGCAGCGTGACGACCAGGGACAGCTGCGGACCTGGCAGCGCGCGGTGATCGGGGAACTGGCCGAGGCGCTGGTCGCCGCGGCACCGGTCGGCCTGGACCCGGTGTTCCGGGCGCTGTACGAGGAGGCCGCGGACGACGCCGGCCGGCTGCGCGCCGTGGTGGACCAGATCGCCACGCTGACCGACGCTTCGGCGGCGGCCCGGCACCGGGAGTTCGCCTCCGGGTAGTCGGGCAGCTGTGCGGGTGTTTGCCTGGGCTTTGCCGCGGCCTTTTGCGCGGGGCGCACAGGCGCTATGAAGGGTGCGGGCCGAACTGACAAAGGAGACCACGATGGTGGACGCACACGAGACCTATGTCATCGTCGGAGCCGGGTTGGCGGGGGCCAAGGCCGCCGAGACCCTGCGCGCCGAGGGTTTCACCGGCCGGGTCATCCTGATCGGTGAGGAACGCGAGGCTCCGTACGAACGCCCCGGGCTGTCCAAGGGCTTTCTCACCGGTACCGCGTCCCGGGCCGATCTCTTCGTCCACGACTCGCACTGGTACACCGAGCACGACATCGAGCTGCGGCTCGGAGCCCCGGCGACCCGGCTGGACCGCCCGTCCCGGACCCTCCACCTCGCCGACGGCACCGTGCTCACCTATGACAAGCTGCTCATCGCCACCGGCTCGGCGCCGCGCACCCTGGACGTCCCCGGGATCGACCTCGGCGGGGTCCACTACCTGCGCAAGCTGCCCGACGCCGAGCGGCTGTGGGCCTCGCTGCAGACCCTGGGCCGGGAGAACGGCCGGCTGCTGCTGGTCGGCGCGGGCTGGATCGGCCTGGAGGTCGCCGCCGCGGCGCGCGGCTACGGGGCGGAGGTCACCGTCGTCGAGCCGCAGCCGACCCCGCTGCACGGGGTGCTCGGCCCCGAGCTCGGCGAGTTCTTCTCCCGGCTGCACGAGGACCGCGGGGTGCACTTCCACTTCGGCGCCGGGGTGACCGGGATCGAGGGCGAGGACGGCATGGTGCTGGCCGCGCACACCGACGACGGGGACGAGCACCCGGCGCACGCCGTGCTGATCGGCATCGGTGCCGCCCCGCAGACCGCCTTGGCCGAGGCCGCCGGCCTCGCCCTAGCCCCGCGCGAGGAGGGCGGCGGCATCGCCGTGGACTCCGCGCTGCGCAGCTCCGACCCGGACGTCTTCGCGGCCGGTGACGTCGCCTCGGCCGAGCACCCGCTGTTCCAGCGACGGCTGCGGGTCGAGCACTGGGCCAACGCGCTCAACGGCGGCCCGGCGGCGGCCCGCTCGATGCTGGGGCAGCCGGTGGTCTACGACCGGGTCCCCTACTTCTTCTCGGACCAGTACGACCTCGGCCTGGAGTACTCCGGCTACGCCGCCCCGGGCTCCTACGACCACGTGGTGGTCCGCGGCGACGCGGGCAAGCGGGAGTTCATCGCCTTCTGGCAGGACCCCGAGGGACGGGTGCTGGCCGGGATGAACGTCAACGTCTGGGACGTGGCCGGCGGCATCCAGCAGCTGGTCCGTTCCGGGCGTCCGATCGACCCCGACCGGCTCGCCGACCCCGCGATCCCGCTCGGCGAACTCTGACGGGCCGGGGAGCGACCACGGGGGTCGCTCCCGCACCGTCCGGCACTGTCGGCCCCCGGGCATACACTGCACGACGTGGCAGGGCGCATCAAGGACGAGGACGTGGACGCGGTTCGGGCCGCCGTCCGGATCGACGCTGTCGTGGGGGAGTACGTCCAGCTCACCAATGGCGGCGGCGGTCAGCTCAAGGGCCTCTGCCCGTTCCACGACGAGAAGTCCGCGTCCTTCTATGTGAACCCCAGCAAGGGCGTGTACAGCTGCTTCGGCTGCCAGGAGAGCGGCGACACCCTCGGCTTTGTCATGAAGATCGAGCATCTGTCGTTCGTGGAGACGGTCGAACGGCTGGCGCCCGGCGTCGGCATCACCCTGCGCTACGAGGGCGGCGGCTACCAGCCGGGCCAGCAGAAGGGCGAGCGGACCAGACTGCTGGAGATCAACAAGATCGCCGCCGCCTGGTTCACCGAGCAGTTGAGCAGCCCGGAGGCGGAGATCGGGCGGCGCTTCCTGAAGGAGCGCGGGTTCGAGGCCGAGGCCGCCGGGCACTTCAGCGTGGGCTACGCCCCCGGCGGCTTCGAGCACCTCACCCGCTTTCTGCGCGGGCGCGGCTTCTCCGACCGCGAACTGCTGCTCTCCGGCATCTGTTCGGAGGGGCAGCGCGGCCCGATGGACCGCTTCCGCGGCCGGCTGGTCTGGCCGATCCGCGACATCACCGGCGAGGTCGTCGGCTTCGGCGCGCGCAAGCTGCGCGAGGACGACAACGGCCCCAAGTACCTGAACACCCCGGAGACCCCGCTCTACAAGAAGTCCAACGTCCTCTACGGGATCGACCTGGCCAAGAAGGACATCGCCAGGACCGGCCGGGCGGTGGTGGTCGAGGGCTACACCGATGTGATGGCCTGTCACCTCGCGGGCGTCACCACGGCGGTGGCCACCTGCGGCACCGCCTTCGCCGAGGACCACATCAAGATCCTGCGCCGGCTGCTGATGGACACCTCCGCCTACCGCGGCGAAGTGGTGTTCACCTTCGACGGCGACGCGGCCGGACAGAAGGCCGCACTGCGGGCCTTCGAGGACGACCAGAAGTTCGCCGCCAGGACCTCCATCGCCATCAGCCCCGGCGGCATGGACCCCTGCGAACTGCGGCTGGCCCAGGGCGACGAGGCGGTGCGCACGCTGATCGAGCACCCGGTGCCGCTGTTCCTGTTCGCCATCCGGGCCGCCGTCGCCAGCCACAACCTGGAGACCGCGGAAGGCCGTTCGGCCGCGCTGGAGCAGGCCGCGCCGATCGTCGCCCGGATCAAGGACGGCTCGATCCAGCACGACTACGCGGTCCAACTCGCCGGCATGGTCGGCATCCTGGACGAGCAGTTCGTGGTCCGCCGGGTCAGCCAGCTGGCGCGTTGGCAGCGGGAGCGGGACCAGCAGGCGGCGCGCTCGGGAGTCCGTCGCCAGGGCCAGCAGCAGGGGGCTCCCGCCGCGGCGGCGCCGATGCGCCCGGCGTACCGGCTGAACCCGCGCGACCCGGCCCAGTTCGTGGAGCGGGAGCTGCTGAAGCTGGCGCTCCAGCACCCCGCGCTGGTCGCCCCCACCTTCGACTTCTACGCCCAGGACGAGTTCCCCACCCCGCCCTACGGCGCGGTGCGGGCCGCCATCGCGGCGGCCGGCGGCGTCGAGGCGGGGGCGGCCGCCCCCGACTCCTGGTCCGGTCTGGTCCGCGCGGCCGCGCCGGACGACGGCGTACGCGGGCTGATCACCGAGCTGACGGTGGAACCGGTCCGCACCCGCCGCGCCGCCGACGCCGTCTACGCCGGGGAGTTCCTGGTCAAGCTGCGGCTCCAGGCGGTGGACCGCAGGGTCGCCGACTGCCGCGCCCACCTCCAGCGGCTCGGGCCCCGGGCCACGGCGGAGCAGCTCTCCGCCGTCCAGGGCGAGCTGTGGGCGCTCCAGCAGTACGGCCAGTCGCTGCGCGAGCGCGGTGCCGCAGCCCTGTAGCAGGCTGCTGAAGCGCTGCGCCGGGCACATGCCAGTCACCGTGCGTACCGAGAAAGTCCGCGCACACGTCTCTGCCTGAGCGTCAGCGCAGGAGCACACTGGGTTGCGGTGCCCGACTCATCAGAGCGCGAGACCGTCGAGCCCGGCGGAATCTCGCCTACCGCGTCCCGGACGGAGGGCGGCGAGGCCCCCGCCGTCCCGATGCCACCTGCTCCGCCGCCCCCCTCCAGGATCCACAGTTCCACGAACGGTCCCAGCCCCGGCCAGCAGGCGTCGGCCCCCTCGTCCGCAATGCGACATCCGGCGCCGGAAGGGAAGGACGTGGACCTCGCCACGGCCATCCGCCCAGCCCAGCAGGACAGTCCCGAGCAGGACGCGCAGGTGCGGCTCAGCGCACCCGACCTGCCGCCGCCCGACCTCCTCGCCGACGAGGACGCCGAACCTGTCGCCGATCCCGTCGACGAGCCCGCCATCGATCCCCTCATCGATCCTGTACAGGCGGACGAGCGTGCCGACGACCGCTCGGACGCTCCCGTCCCCTCCCTGGACGACACGGCCGGTCCCTCCGCCGACTTGTTCCGCCAGTACCTCCGCGAGATCGGCCGGATTCCGCTGCTCACCGCCGTCGACGAGGTGGACCTCGCGCGCCAGGTCGAGGCCGGGCTGTTCGCCGAGGAGTACCTCAACTCCCGTCCCGGCCTGGACGACGACCTCCTGGTCAGCGATCTCGACAAGCTGATCGTGCTGGGCCGGATCGCCAAGCGCCGCCTCATCGAAGCCAATCTGCGCCTGGTCGTCTCGGTGGCGAAACGGTACGTCGGACGCGGCCTGACCATGCTCGACCTGGTCCAGGAGGGGAATCTGGGCCTGATCCGCGCGGTCGAGAAGTTCGACTACGCCCGCGGCTACAAGTTCTCCACCTACGCCACCTGGTGGATCCGGCAGGCGATGAGCCGCGCGCTGGCCGACCAGGCCCGGACGATCCGGGTCCCGGTGCATGTGGTGGAGCTGATCAACCGGGTGGTCCGGGTGCAGCGGCGGCTGCTCCAGGAGCGGGGCAGTGAGCCCACCCCGGCCGAGGTCGCCGCCGTGCTGGAGCTGCCGCCCGAGCGGGTCGTCGAGGTGCTCAGGCTGGCCCAGGAGCCGGTCTCGCTGCACGCGCCGGTCGGCGAGGAGGACGACGTCGCCCTGGGCGACCTGATCGAGGACGGCGACGCGACCTCCCCGGTGGAGTCCGCCGCGTTCATGCTGCTGCGCCAGCATCTGGAGGCGGTGCTCTCCACCCTCGGCGAGCGCGAACGGCGGGTGGTCCAGCTGCGCTACGGGCTGATCGACGGCCGCCCGCGGACCCTGGAGGAGATCGGGCGGATGTTCGGGGTCACCCGCGAACGGATCCGCCAGATCGAGTCCAAGACCCTCAACAAGCTGCGCGACCACGCCTTCGCCGACCAGCTCCGCGGCTACCTGGACTAGGAGGGTGCTGCCGCACCGTCAGCTCAGCTCTGGGTGCGCTTGCGCCCGTACCGCGGCGAACTGCTGCCGGATCGCGCGGCCCACGCTGACGTCCTCGCCGGGGTCGATGGTGACCGCGTCGCGCAGCGGCCAGGCCGGCGGCAGGGCGGTGTCGGCCAGTGCCCAGGCGGCCTGGCGGGCGGCCCCGATCGCGGCGTAGTCGCCGGGCGCGGGGACCACCACCGGCACGCCCAGGATCAGCGGGGCGATGCTCTGCACGGCGGCCAGCCGTCCGGCGGAGCCGGTCAGGAACACCCGACGGACCGTCACCCCGTGGTCCCTGAGCACGTCCAGCGCGTCCGCGAGCCCGCACAGCATGCCCTCGACGGCCGCCCTGGCCAGGTGCTCCGGACGCATCGACTCGATCCGCAGTCCGGCCAGGGTGCCCGCGGCATGCGGCAGCCGGGGGGTGCGCTCGCCTTCCAGATAGGGGAGCAGCACCAGTCCGTACGAGCCGGGGGTGGAGCGCAGCGCCAGATCGCTGAGCCCGGACGCGTCGGTGCGCAGCAGTTCGGCGGTGGCCTGCAGTACGCGGGCCGCGTTGAGCGTGGTGACCTGCGGCAGATGCCGTCCGGTGGCGTCGGCGAAGCTGGTGACCATGCCGCTGGGGTCGATGACGGCCTTGTCGTGGACGGCGTGGATGGTGCCGTTGCTGCCGAGGGAGACCATGGCGTCGCCGGGTTCCAGGCCGAGGCCGAGCATGGTGGCCATGGTGCTGCCGGTGCCGGCCGAGATCAGCAGGCCCTCCGGGCTGTGGCCGGCGGCTTCGGAGGGGTCCAGCACCTCGGGGACCGCGGCCTCGTGGCCGAGGGCCAGGGTGAGCAGGTCGCCCCGGTAGCGACCGGTCGCGGACGACCAGTAGCCGGTGCCCGAGGCGTCGCCGCGGTCGGTGGTGCGCCGGGCCGGGTGGCCCAGCAGCTGCCAGACCAGCCAGTCGTGCGGCAGCAGCACCTCGGCGACGCGGTGGGCCGACATCGGTTCGTGCTCGGCCAGCCAGCGGAGCTTGGCGACGGTCGATCCGGTGGTGGGCACCCCGCCGACGGCCTCGGCCCAGGCGCCGGGTCCGCCGAGCTCGGAGACCAGGTGCGCCGCCGCGCCGGCGGCGCGCGGGTCGGCCCGCAGCAGCGCCGGACGGACCAGCACCCCGCCGGCGTCCTGGACGAGCACGCCCTGCTGCTGGGCGCTGACCCCGATCGCCCGGACGCCTTCGAGCATCCCGCCGTCCGCCGCGGCGCCCAGCGAGCGGAGCCAGGACTGCGGGTCGATCTCGGCCACGGAGCTTCCGGCGGCGGCCGCGCCCGGGTGCGGAGCACGGCTTTCGCGGAGGACAGCGCCCGTGTCGGTGTCGCAGACAACGATCCTGGTGTTCTGGGTGGAGCAGTCGATGCCAGCAGAAATCGCCATGGAACGAGATCATGCCGCACCCGGAGGGCCGTCAGCACCACCCCGGCACGGGGGGACACTCCGGCCGTGTCGGGGGCGACTACTTCCCGGTACTTCCCCAGGCGTCGTTCTTCGCGGCCGCGGTGCGTTCCCGCAGGTAGGGGACCCGGTCGGTGACCGAGGCGGGCAGTTTGTCGCCGACCCGTCCGGCCACCGCGTCGGCGGCCTTCCCGGCCGCGTTGCCCGCCGCGTCCTTGGCGCTGCGGGTGGCGTTCTGCACGGCCGGCGTCTGCGAGAGATCACGGGCAGTCTTGCGGAGCTGCTCGTAGCGTTCGCGCCCGGCGCGGGTGCCGAGCACGTAGCCGAGGGCCAGCCCCGCGAGGAACGTGAGCTTGCGCATGTCGCCTCCACCTCTCTCCGTGCGGAGGGCCCGCGCGCTCCGTCCGGGTCCGCACCGCATCCTGCTTCGGAGCCTACGGGGCTCGTCCGGGCTCGCCTACCCGCCACGACGGAGGGTGAACCAGGCAGGTGCGGGAGGGCGCGGGCGCGGGCCGGGGCGGGCCGGGGGCGGGCCGGGGTAACGATTGGCGGAGCACCCCCCTACGTGCGCTAATGTATGACCCGCAGCAAGCGCGGCCCAGCAGCCCGACGGAGTCGGGGCGACGGTCCTCGCAGCCGCACCTTCCCCCATAGCTCAATTGGCAGAGCAGCCGACTGTTAATCGGCAGGTTATTGGTTCGAGTCCAATTGGGGGAGCTGCCGGAAAGCCAGACCGGTATTACGAACGATCCTCCATAGCTCAATTGGCAGAGCAGCCGACTGTTAATCGGCAGGTTATTGGTTCGAGTCCAATTGGAGGAGCTCCACACAAGGGCCCCGACCACGGTCGGGGCCCTTGCCGTTGCGGGGCTGTTGCGGCGTGCAGCAGGGAGGGACCAGGGGATGACGCAGGCTCAGATACTGGAGATTCTGGCCGCCGTGGCGGTCGTGGTGGCCGGCGCACTCGGCTACGGCGCGGCCCGCAGGCGCCGGGGCGGATCGTCGCGTCCGACCCCGGCCGGGCCGCCCAGGACCGCTCCCTCCCGGCTGCCGCAGCCCCGGGAGATCTGGTGGGCGGACGTTCCGTTCGAGGACGGCCCCGGCTCCAAGGACCGCCCCTGCCTGGTGCTGCACCGCAACGCCCGTACCGCGACGGTGCTGAAGATCACCAGCAAGCATCACACCGAGCGCCCCGGCGTCCTCCCGCTCCCTCCCGGCAGCGTGGGCGACCGCGACCAGCGCGCCAGCTGGCTGGAGACCGACGAGCCGCGCGAGGTTCCGCTGGACCACTTCCGCCGCCGGGTCGGCGCCGTCGACGGCCGGCTCTGGGCCCGGGTCCAGAAGGCCCGCGCCTGACCGTGCCTGATCGTGCTTGACGGTGCTTGACCTGGAGCGCGCTCCAGCAAGCAGACTCCCTGTCAGGGCCCGCGAGTGACGGGCCGTGACGCTGAGGAGTCCCCATGCGCAACCGTACGATCGGCACCGACCCCGCCACCCGTCGTGACGTCAGCGTGCTCAGCCTGGGTGCCATGCTCTTCGGCAGCCGCACCGACGAGGCGACCTCCTTCGCCATCCTGGACCGCTATGTCGAGGCCGGCGGCAACTTCATCGACACCTCCGACAACTACGCCTTCTGGGACGACGGAAGCCAGGGCGGCCAGAGCGAGGAACTGCTCGGCCGCTGGCGCCGCAGCCGCGGCATCGGGGACGAGATCACCATCGCCACCAAGCTCGGCGCCCGTCCGCTGGCCCCCGGCACCGGCTACATCGACAACCCCGAGGGCCTCTCGGCGAAGGTGATCCGCGAGTCCGCCGAGCGCAGCCGGGAGCGGCTGGGCCTGGACCGGCTGCCTCTGCTCTACGCCCACATCGAGGACCCGCGGGTGGACCTGCGGGAGACGGTCGAGGCCTTCGCCGAACTGGTCGCCGAGGGTACCGTCGGCCTGCTGGGCGTCAGCAACCACTGGGCCTGGCGGGTGGAGCGGGCCAGGAGCATCGCGGCGGCGGCCGGACTGCCGGGCTACGAGGTGCTGCAGTACCGCCACACCTACCTCCGCCCCCGCGCCGACCTGCCGGGCCAGCTCTCCCAGGACGGCGACCACGGCCTGGTCGGGGCCGACCTGCTGAGCTATCTGCGGGAGCACCCCGAGCTGACCATGATCGCCTACTCCCCGCTGATCGCCGGCGGCTACACCCGCACCGACAAGCCGCTGAGCCCGGCCTTCGACCACCCCGGCACGCAGGTCAGACTGGCTGCGCTGCGCCAGGTCGCGGGCGAGACCGGAGCCACCGTCAACCAGGTCGTGCTCTCCTGGCTCATCGGCGGCGAGGTCCCGATCCTCCCCCTGGTCGGCGCCTCCTCAGTGGCCCAGCTGAACGAGTCCCTGGCCGCCGTCGACCTGGACCTGACGACCGACCAGCGAGCCCGCCTGGACGCGGCGCACTGACGCGTCGGGGACCGTCAGCCCACTCCATCGCCCCTCGGCCCGTTCCTGTGGACCCGTTCGAGTGGAAAAGGGCCCCGCGATGCATGCATCGCGGGGCCCTTCAACTAACGTAGTGGCTGATAAAGCCCTACTTCCTGCGGTGGGGCGGGTGGGACTCGAACCCACGACCAAGGGATTATGAGTCCCCTGCTCTAACCGGCTGAGCTACCGCCCCCTGGCAACCCGGTCGGCGGACCGTCCGGGGTTCCCCTGTACTGACCAGTACTGGACATTCTGACTGATCGTCGTACAGCAGGACGAGCGGCTCTGGTGAGCACCGCTCGCCGCAGCATAGCTGGTGAGACGCGCTGTTCGCGCGGGGGGTTCCTATTAGGTGGATCTTTCCAGGGGGGCGAGCGGGCATTCCCGTTGCGTCGGGAGCACCGCCGTGAGCCGCAGGTCCGCCGCGTGCCGGCAGCGCAGCAGCCGGGTCAGCGCGACCCCGAGCAGGAGCAGGCCGAACAGGGAGTAGACGGAGGAGAGCGGTTGCTCCCAGGAGCGCAGCCGCAGGCTGGTGTCGGGGCTGTGCGGGGTCAGCCACATGCTGAAGCAAAGGAAGCAGATCAGGGCGCCGCCGAGCACGAGGCGCCAGCGCAGACGGCGTGGGCCGTGCGGCCGGGCCTGCTCCGCCGCGGCCTCGGCGCCGAGCAGCACGATGATGGGGACGCACCAGACCCAGTGGTGGGTCCAGCTGATCGGCGAGATCAGCAGCGCGGTGACGGCCGCGCAGAGCACGCCCCAGGCCTCGGCGCGGGGGAGGTGCTGCCGGTTGCGCACGATGGCGGCGGAGATGCCGAGGCCGGCCAGCGCCGTCAGTCCGGCGAGGACCGCCCAGGACAGGGTGGGGTCGGGCTCGTGCAGCAGCCGGGCCAGGGTGCCCCGCACCGACTGGTTGTCGGAGATCTGGGTCCGTCCGACCCGGTGCGCGTCGTAGAGGTAGTGGGTCCAGAAGTGCCAGGAGTCGTTCGGCAGGGCGATCCCGCCCAGCAGCACGGTGCCGAGGAAGGCGGCGAAGGAGGTGAGCGCGGCCCGTGGGCGGCCGGTGAGCAGCAGGTAGACGCCGAAGAGGCCGGGGGTGAGCTTGATCCCGGCAGCGATGCCGATCAGCAGCCCTTTGCGCCGCGAGCCGTCGGGCCGGTTCAGGTCGGCCAGGACCAGGCAGGCGAGCAGCAGGTTGATCTGCCCGTACCTGAGCGTCGTCCACACCGGTTCCAGCCAGACGCCGAACCCCACGGCGGCGACCACCGCCTGTGGCCGCAGCGAGCGCCGGGGCCAGCCGACGAGCTGGAAGGCGAGCCGGGCCAGTGTGCCCAGCAGGGCGAAGTTGCCGACGGTGACCAGCACCCGGAGCACCCCGACCGGGATGAGGGAGGTGGGGACGAACAGCAGCGCCGCGAACGGCGGGTAGGTCGCCGACAGGTTGAACTGCGGCACGACCATGGCGTAGAGGTCGCGGCCCTGGCGGACGGTGTCGCCCTCGGCGCGGTAGACGACCATGTCCACCATGTCGACCCGGGTGAAGTGCCGGACCAACGCGTAGCCGAGCAGGGAGAGCAGGGTGCCGCCGACGACCCAGCGGGTCACGCGGGGCGTGCCGGGCCGGTTCCGGCTACGGTTCCGAT
Organism: Streptacidiphilus sp. EB103A; assembly: GCF_041261405.1. Taxonomy (NCBI): domain Bacteria; kingdom Bacillati; phylum Actinomycetota; class Actinomycetes; order Kitasatosporales; family Streptomycetaceae; genus Streptacidiphilus; species Streptacidiphilus sp. EB103A. The sequence goes on from NZ_JBGCAQ010000031.1 coordinate 12,922, forward strand.
TCCGGTTCGGTGATTCGTCCGTACGGCTGAGCCGCAGGCCGCTCTTCAGGCCGCTGTCGATGCCGCTGTCGAGGTTTTCGAAACTCTGGGTGGCCGTGCTCTGCTGACTGCCGTCTACTGCCACATCCCCCGCCATGTCCCCCGTTGGAATCGTGCGTCCGACGGGTCCCCTGTCGACTCGTCATCCGCGGGAGTCTAGCGGTTCGCTCAAACGGGAACGTCCCCCTGGGCGGGTGGGCGGAAGTCATCCTTTTGGACCACAAAGCGCTCTGATCTGCGCTTTTTCGTGCACCAACGCAGCTGGGACGGGGGTGTGGCCGGCCGCATCGGAGTCAGCGCGGCTGCTGCGCACCCTCGACGATGCGCTGCAGCAGATCCCGCAGCTGCTCGCGCTCGTCCGGCTCCAGGGCCGCCAGCGGCGCCCGGGCGAAGTTCAGCGACTCACGGAGCTCCGCGGAGGCGACGCGGCCGGCCTCGGTGGCGGCGACCCGCTTGACCCGCCGGTCGTCCGGGTCGGCCTGACGGGCGACCAGGCCGCGCAGCTCCAGTCGGTCGACGATGCCGGTGATGTTGGACGGCTCGCAGCTCATGGTCTGCGCGATCTGGCGCATCGGCATCGGTCCGCGCCGCAGCAGTGCCAGCACCTTGGCCTGGGCGCCGGTGAGCGAACGGGCCGAAGCGGCCTCCTCGTACTCCTTGTGGAAGAGCGCGACCAGGTTGGCCATCAGGTCGACGACTTCGAGGGAGAGCGGATCCAGCTGCTGCGACATACGCTCAGGGTAGCTGAATATTTGACATGGTTAACCTTTCTGGTGCAGGTTTACTTACTGAGCTCAACTAAAGATGTAGTCAATGAACGAGAAAGTGAAGGAACCCGACATGGCGCAGCAGACCCTCCCCGCGACCGGTCGCGAGTGGCACCTGGCGGCCCGCCCCAGCGGTTGGCCGACCCCCGAGGACTTCGCGCTGGTCGAGGCGCCGGTGCTGGCGCCCGGCGCGGACCAGATCGTGGTCCGCAACGAGTTCCTGTCGGTCGACCCCTACATGCGGGGCCGGATGAACGACGTGAAGTCGTACGTCCCGCCGTTCCGGCTCGGCGCGGTCATGGACGGCGGCGCGGTCGGCCGCGTGGTCGCCTCCGAGGCCGAGGGCTTCGCGGTGGGCGACGCGGTACTGCACGGTCTCGGCTGGCGCGAGTACGCCACTCTGGACGCCGCCAAGGCGGTCAAGGTCGACGACTCGCTGCCGCTCCAGTCCTACCTGGGCGTACTGGGCATGACCGGGCTCACCGCCTACGCGGGGCTGCTGGAGGTCGGCTCGTTCAAGGAGGGCGAGGCGGTGTTCGTCTCCGGCGCGGCCGGGGCTGTCGGCAGCATGGTCGGCCAGTTCGCCAAGCTGCGCGGCGCCTCACTGGTCGTCGGCAGCGCGGGCTCGCCGGAGAAGGTCCGCCGGCTGGTCGAGGAGTTCGGCTACGACGCAGCCTTCGACTACAAGGCGGGCCCGGTCGCCGAGCAGCTCGCCAAGGCCGCCCCCGAGGGCATCGACGTCTACTTCGACAACGTCGGCGGCGAGCACCTGGAGGCCGCGATCGGCGCCCTCACGCTCAGGGGCCGCGCGGTGCTGTGCGGTGCGATCGCCCAGTACAACGAGACCGGCGCCGCGGTCGGGCCGCGCAATCTGGCGCTGGCGATCGGCAAGCGGCTGCGCCTGCAGGGGATGCTGGTGGGCGACCACTTCGGGCTGCAGCCGGCCTTCGCCGCCGAGGTCGGCGGCTGGCTGCGGGACGGGAAGCTGCGGGTGGAGGAGACCGTGGTGGACGGCTTCGAGCACAGCGTGGACGCCTTCATCGGCATGCTGCGCGGGGCCAACACCGGCAAGATGCTGGTGCGCGTGGAGGGCTGACCCTCCCTCGGCTGCTGCGGCCGCCGGGCCGCCGCCTGCCCCGGCCGCCGCCCTCCGCTCCGGGGGCGGCGGCCGGGTGCACGGGCCGGGGTGCGCGGCTGGGTTGTACCGGCGCGGGCGAAAGGGTTTCGGTGGTCCGTTTACTTCTGCGCAATCTATTGACGCTGCCCGCATGTGAGCGTTAACAATTGACCACGCCGCCAGCACGGAGGGGCCGACGGACCCCCGGATCCGCCGGAAGAACCGTTGCGACGGCCTCTGCATGCCGCCTGTAACCTGTCCCGCTGGGATTGCCGCTTCCTCGGAGAGCCAATTGTGAGCGTTAACATCACCACCCCCGTCACTGTGGGCATCGACTTCGGCACGCTCTCCGGCCGGGCCGTCGTCATCTCCGTCGCGGACGGCACCCAGCTCGCCGACGCCGTCCACGAGTACCGGTACGGCGTGATCGACACCGTTCTGCCGGACGGGACGACCACGCTGGCGCCGGACTGGGCACTCCAGCTCCCGGAGGACTGGCGGGACGTGTTGCGCAACGCCATTCCCAGGGCGTTGGAGCTCGCCGGGGTCACCGCTGACCAGGTCATCGGCATCGGGACCGACTTCACCGCCTGCACGGTGCTGCCGACCACCACCGACGGCACCCCGCTCTGCGAGCTCCCCGGCCTGGCCGGCCGGCCGCACGCCTACCCCAAGCTCTGGCGCCACCACGCCGCCCAGCCGCAGGCCGACCGGATCAACGCGCTCGCGGCCGAGCTGGGGGAGCCCTGGCTGGCCCGCTACGGCGGGAAGATCTCCAGCGAGTGGGAGTACGCCAAGGCGCTCCAGCTGCTGGAGGAGGACCCCGAGCTCTACGCGGCCGCGGACCGCTGGATCGAGGCGGCGGACTGGATCGTCTGGGAGCTCACCGGCCAGGAGAACCGCAACCTCTGCACCGCGGGCTACAAGGGCATCCACCAGCCCGACCTGCTGCCCGCCGAGGACGGCGGCCGACCCGGCGCCGAGTACCTGAGCCGGCTGAACCCCGGCTTCGCCGGCTTCACGGCCAAACTGGACCACCCGCTCGCCGCCCTCGGCGACGCAGCGGGCACACTGACCGCCCGGGCGGCGGCGCTGACTGGGCTCAATGAGGGGACCCCGGTCAGCGTGGGCAATGTCGACGCCCACGTAACCAACGCCGCCGCCCGGGCTCTCGACCCTGGGCACATGCTCGCCATCATGGGCACCAGCACCTGCCACATCCTCAACTCCGACGTCCTCGCCGAGGTCCCCGGCATGTGCGGGGTGGTCCGCGACGGCGTCGTCCCCGGGCTGTGGGGGTACGAGGCCGGGCAGAGCGGGGTCGGCGACATCTTCGCCTGGGCCGTCCGCACCGCCGCGCCCGAGTCCTACGCCGTCGAGGCACGGGAGCGCGGGCTGAGCCTGCACGAGCTGCTCACCGAGAAGGCCGCCGCCCAGCCGGTCGGCGCGCACGGCCTGGTCGCCCTCGACTGGCACAGCGGCAACCGCTCGGTGCTGGTGGACCACCACCTCTCCGGCCTGGTCCTCGGCCTCACCCTGGACACCCGTCCGGAGGAGCTGTACCGGGCCCTGCTGGAGGCCACCGCGTTCGGGACCAGAGTCATCGTCGAGGCCTTCGAGCAGGCCGGGGTCCCGGTGACCGAGTTCACCGTGGCCGGCGGGCTGCCCAAGAACCACTTCCTGATGCAGATCTACAGCGACGTACTGCGCCGCCCGGTCAATGTCATCGGCTCCGAGCAGGGCGGGGCCCTGGGTTCGGCGATCCACGCCGCGGTCGCGGCCGGGGCGTACCCGGACATCCGCACCGCCTCGGCGGCCATGGGCCGGATCAACCTCGCCGTGCACACCCCGGACGAGAAGCGCGCCGACGCCTACGACCTGCTCTTCGCCGAGTACCGCGAGCTGCACGACCACTTCGGCCGGGGCGGCAGCGACGCGCTGCACCGGCTGCGCGTCCTGCGCGACGCGACGCGCACCGCGGCCCAGGCCGCCGCGGGCGCCGCCAGTGCCGCCGGCGCTTCCGGTGCTCCTGGCACCGACCCCGTTGACCCCGCTCTGTTGCTGGAGGAAGCCCGATGACCACCCCTCTCGACCGGCTGAAGGCAGAGGTCTGCGCCCTGCACGCCGAACTGCTCCGTTGGGGACTGGTCGCCTGGACCAGCGGCAACGTCAGCGGCCGGCTCCCCGGCACCGAGCTGATGGTGATCAAGCCGAGCGGGCTCTCCTACGACGAGCTGACGCCCGAGCAGATGATCGTCTGCGATCTGGACGGCAAGGTCGTTGAGGGTGAACTGTCCCCCTCCAGCGACACCGCCGCCCACGCCTACGTCTACCGCAACCGCCCCGACGTCGGCGGCGTGGTGCACACCCACTCCCCGTACGCCACCGCCTGGTCGGCGGTCGGGGAGCCGATCCCCTGCGCCATCACCGCGATGGGCGACGAGTTCGGTGACGACATCCCGGTCGGGCCGTTCGCCCTGATCGGCGACGACTCCATCGGCCAGGGCATCGTGGCCACCCTGGACGGGCACCGCTCGCCCGCCGTGCTGATGCGGCAGCACGGGGTCTTCACCATCGGCAAGGACCCCAAGTCCGCCGTGAAGGCCGCCGTGATGTGCGAGGACGTGGCCCGCACCGTCCATCTGGCCCGCCAGCTCGGGCCGGTGAGCCGACTGCCGCAGCAGGACATCGACCGGCTCTACGACCGCTACCAGAACGTCTACGGCCAGGCCAAGGCTCAGGCCCCGGCCCCGGATGAGGCCCAGGCTCCCGTGACTGTCGGCTCCGAAGGAGACCACGTATGACCGCCTCCACCCCGTTCCCCACCCGCCAGGTCTGGTACCTCACCGGTAGCCAGGGCCTGTACGGAGAGGAGACGCTGCGTCAGGTCGCGGACCAGTCCGGGGAGATAGCCGCGACCCTGGCCGCGGGGCTGCCGGTGCAGCTGGTCGTCAAGCCGGTGCTCACCGACGCCTCGGCGATCCACCGGGTGATGCTGGAGGCCAACGCCGACGACGCCTGCATCGGCGTGATCGCCTGGATGCACACCTTCTCGCCGGCCAAGATGTGGATCGCCGGACTGGACGCGCTGCGCAAGCCGCTGCTGCACCTGCACACCCAGGCCAACGTCCGACTCCCGTGGTCCACCATCGACATGGACTTCATGAACCTGAACCAGGCCGCCCACGGCGACCGCGAGTTCGGTTACATCCAGTCCCGGCTCGGAGTCGCCCGCAAGACGGTCGCCGGCCATGTCAGCGACCCGGTGACGGTCGCCAGGGTGGCCGGCTGGGTCCGCTCCGCCGTCGGCCGCGCCGAGCTGCGCACCCTCAAGCTGGCCCGCTTCGGCGACAACATGCGCGATGTCGCGGTCACCGAGGGCGACAAGGTCGAGGCGCAGCTGCGCTTCGGCCTCTCCGTCAACACCTACGGGGTCAACGACCTGGTCGAGGTGGTGGACGCGGCCACCGACGCCTCCGTCTCCGAGTTGGTCAAGGAGTACGAGGACCGCTACCGGGTCGCCCCAGAGCTGCGCCAGGGCGGCGAGCGGCACGAGTCGCTGCGCTACGCGGCGCGGATCGAACTCGGCCTGCGCGGCTTCCTCGGCGAGGGCGGCTTCGGCGCCTTCACCACCAACTTCGAGGACCTGGGCGGCCTGCGGCAGCTCCCCGGCCTGGCCGTGCAGCGGCTGATGGCCGACGGCTACGGCTTCGGCGGCGAGGGCGACTGGAAGACCTCCGCACTGCTGCGCACCCTCAAGTCCATGGCGGTCGGCCTGCCCGGCGGAACCTCGTTCATGGAGGACTACACCTACGATCTGACTCCTGGTCAGGAGCTGATCCTGGGCGCCCACATGCTGGAGGTCTGCCCCACCATCGCGGTGGACACCCCCAGCGTGGAGATCCACCCGCTGGGCATCGGCGGCCGGGAGGACCCGGTCCGGATGGTGTTCGACGCCGCGCCGGGCCCGGCGATCGTCGTCGGCCTCGCCGACCTGGGCGACCGCTTCCGGCTGGTGGCCAACGAGATCGACACCGTCGCCCCGCCGGAGCCCCTGCCGGAGCTCCCGGTCGCCCGCGCGGTCTGGCGCCCGCGCCCCGACCTGCGCACCTCCACCGAGTCCTGGCTCACCGCCGGCGGCCCGCACCACACGGTCTACTCCAGCGCCGTGGGCGCGGAGGAGCTCGCCGACCTGGCCGAGATGACCGGAACCGAACTGGCCCTGGTCGACGCGGACACCACCACCCGCAGGCTCACCCAGGAGCTCCGCTGGAACCAGGCCTACTACCGGCTGGCCCAGGGGTTCTGACGGGGCATCAGGCATGGTGTGTGTCCTGCGGTGCGCGCAGCGCAGGACACATGTCGGTGTGACACGGCGGCACGGCGGCTACGGGGAGCGGGCTGCCGTGTCAGCTTTGCGCTGCTCCAGCGCCATATCGTGCGTGGCGTGGCCCCTGCCCTGCGGGCCACGCCGCGCAACAGGACCGGGTGCGGGGCCTTGAACCGATCCGACGGGCCCCGCACCCGCCGCACCTCCCGCACTCCCCAGCAATCCCCGAAAGGCAGTCATGCCCAGCGACGCCCGTCTCGTCCTCGACCCCGCGTTCTCCGTCGGCACGGTGGACCCCCGCCTCTTCGGCTCCTTCGTCGAGCATCTGGGCCGCTGCGTCTACACCGGTATCTACGAGCCGGGCCACCCCGCCGCCGACGCCGAGGGCCTGCGCACCGACGTCCTGGACCTGGTGCGCGAGCTGGGGGTCACCGCGATCCGCTACCCCGGCGGCAACTTCGTCTCCGGCTTCAAGTGGGAGGACAGTGTCGGCCCCGCGGAGGAGCGGCCGCGCCGGCTGGACCTGGCCTGGCGGTCCACCGAGACCAACCGCTTCGGGCTCTCCGAGTTCATGGACTTCCTCCGCAAGGTCGAGGGCACCTCGCCGATGATCGCGGTCAACCTGGGCACCCGCGGCGTCCAGGAGGCCCTTGAGCTGCAGGAGTACGCCAACCACCCGGCCGGCACCGCCCTCGCCGACCGGCGGATCAGCCATGGCGACAAGGATCCCTTCGGGGTCCGGTTGTGGTGCCTGGGCAACGAGATGGACGGCCCCTGGCAGATCGGCGCCAAGGACGCCGACGAGTACGGCCGCCTGGCGGCCCAGACCGCCCGCGCCATGCGCATGATCGACCCCGATCTGGAGCTGGTCGCCTGCGGCAGCTCGTCGCAGTCCATGCCGACCTTCGCCACCTGGGAAGCGACGGTGCTCCAGCACACCTACGACGTCGTGGACTACATCTCCATGCACGCCTACTACGAGGAGCTGGAGGGCGACCGCGACTCCTTCCTGGCCTCGGCGGTCGACATGGAGTCCTTCATCGACAACGTCGTGGCCACCTGCGACCACGTGGGGGCGCGGCTCAAGTCGTCGAAGAAGATCAACATCTCCTTCGACGAGTGGAACGTCTGGTACCTGACGAAGACCCAGGCCGCCGAGCCGCTCAACTGGGAGGAGGCGCCGCGGCTGCTGGAGGACGTCTACTCGGTCACCGACGCCGTCGTCTTCGGCTCGCTGCTGATCGCACTGCTGCGCCACGCCGACCGGGTCACCGTCGCCTGCCTGGCCCAGCTGGTGAACGTGATCGCCCCGATCATGACCGAGCCCGGCGGCCCCGCGTGGCGCCAGACCACCTTCTACCCCTTCGCCCAGGCCTCGGCCTACGGCCGCGGCCGCGTGCTCACCGTCAACGTCGACAGCCCGACCTACACCACCGCCAAGTACGGCGAGGTCCCGCTGCTGCACGCGACCGCCACCATCGACGACGAGACCGGCGCGGTCACCGTCTTCGCCGTCAACCGCAGCCAGACCGAAGCCCTCCCGCTCACCGTCGACCTGCGCGGGCTGAACCACCTGACCAAGGTCATCGAGCACTCCGTCCTGACGGACGCCGACCCCGACGCCCGCAACACCCTGGAGCAGCCGGAGCGGGTCACCCCGAGGGCGGTCGAGGGGACCGCGCTGGCGGCGGACAGGGCGGGCGCGGGTGCGGGCACGACCCTGAACGCGTTGCTCCCGCCGCTGTCGTGGAACGTGATCCGGGTGGGGTGACTGGCGGCGGGCGGGCGGGGGAGGCGGGGCGGCGTCCGCCGGTGGCGGGGCGGGGTCCGTCTCGCTGCCGAGCCCCCTTCCAGCGGCCGGGTTTCCGGTGCGCGATTGCTCCCGCTGATCGTCCGTCGCCTCCGTGGGGCACGCCGGTCCGTGGGTGTCTGGGGTGGCTCGCTCCGCTCGCTGGCCAACTGCGAGGAGCGGGGCGGTTGGTGGGGCGTGCGTTGCCGGGTGCGCGCCGGTGTCGGGGCTGCAGAAACGTTCCTTCGGGCCGGATTGCCCGTTCTGGGGGGAGTTACAACCATGCTGGGGTGAATTACACCCATATATGGTTGCTACGGCACCCAGCGTGGTTGTAACTCTCCCCAGCAGCCCGTCAAACCGCTCGAATGGCCCTCGAGCGGGGTCGTTGGGGACGTCTGGCCTCGCCCTGGGGTAGATCCGCCTCGCTGAGCGAGTCCAGCACTCCCCAGGGTGAGGCCAGACTTCCCCAACCACCCGAACGGCAGGCGCGAAAGCCCCGCCCCCCGCCCCGCGCCCCCGCCAAACGCTTCGCGCCGGACCAGGGCCGCCCCCGGCCCTTGTCGCGCGGCGGAGCCGCTTCTGTCCGGGCGGAGCCCGGGAGACGGCGGGCAACGCGCCCCACCACACGCTGCCGTTGCAAGCGTGGGGCGCCACCCCCGCCCACCGCAAAACGCTTCGCGCCGGACCGGGGCCGCCCCCGGCCCTTGTCGCGCGGCGGAGCCGCCTCGTTCCGGGCGGAGCCCGGGAGATGGCGGGCAACACGCCCCGCCACACGCTGCCGTTGCAAGCGTGGGGCGCCACCCCGGCCCACCGCGAAACGCTCCGCGCCAGTGCAACCCCGCCCCGGCCCTTGTCGCGCGGCGGAGCCGCTTCTGTCCGGGCGGAGCCCGGGAGACGGCGGCCGACGCGCCCCACTCAACGTTGCCGTTGCCCGGCGGTGCGGGGCCGAGCCCGGTGCGGGGCCGAGGCAGGGCAGGGGCGAGGCGGGACGGGCAAGTGGTGCGGTGGGGGTACAGGTGCGAGCGGGTGCGGAGGGTGTGGTTGTGGTGTGGGACTGACGGGCACTCAAGCAGCTGGCCGGTTTTGGGCGCCAGGGGTTTTTCCGGTCTGCACCGCACTCGGGCCCTGTGCTCCCGGGCGCCGTGCCGGCCGTCCGTGTCGGGCGGGTTCCCGGGTCGCTGTGGGTGCGCTCCCAGGTAGCCGAAATGTGACCTGCGCTACCCGTTGACGCGTTGTCATGTGAGCGTTAACAATGCAGTGTCGGAAACGGCGGGGAAACAGATGCCGTACCTTGTCGAAGAGTCCCGAGTGCTCAAGAACGCCGTATCGGCGCAGGTCGGAGTGAGGAATTCATGGGAGCAGCGAACACCGTCAACGGGCGTCAGCCGGTCATGGCCGACGTCGCGCGGCTGGCGGGCGTCTCGCACCAGACGGTCTCCCGAGTGCTCAATGACAATCCGCACGTCAAGGAGGAGACCAGGGAGCGGGTGCTGGTCGCGATCCGGGAGCTGGACTACCGTCCGAACTCGGCCGCGCGCACCCTGGTCACCCGCAGGTCGCAAACGCTCGGGGTGGTCAGCTTCGACACCACCCTCTACGGGCCGGCCTCGATGCTGTACGGCATCGAGCAGGCTGCTCGCAGCGCCGGGTATTTCGTCAGCATCGCGAGTCTGCGTTCGCTGGACGGCCGGTCGGTGCAGGAGGCCGTGGACCGGCTCAGGGACCAGGCGGTGGAAGGTGTGCTGGTGATCGCGCCGCAGACCTCGGCCGTCGGGGCGCTGGCGCAGGTCCGCAGTGCGGTTCCGGTGGTCGCCGTCGGTTCGGGCACCCAGGCCCGGGTGCCGGGGGCCGCCGTGGACAACGAGGCCGGGGCGAGGGCGGCCACGCAGTACCTGCTCCATCTGGGTCACCGCACGGTGCACCATGTCGCGGGACCTTCGAACTGGCTGGACGCCCAGGCCCGACGCGCCGGCTGGCGTGCCGTGCTGGCGGACGCGGGCGCTCCGGTGCCCGAGGTCGTCAGCGGGGACTGGAGCGCCAGGTCCGGCTACGAGGCCGGGCTGCACCTTCTGGAGAACCCTGAGGTCACGGCCATCTTCTGCGCCAACGACCATATGGCGCTCGGGGTCCTCCGGGCGCTGAACGAGGCCGGTCGCGGTATCCCCGCTGACATCAGCGTGGTCGGCTTCGACGACATCCCCGAGGCCTCCTACTTCACTCCTCCGCTCACCACCGTGCGCCAGGACTTCGGCGAGTTGGGCCGCCGCGGGCTGGAACTGCTGGTGGCGCAGGTCGAGGGCGAGGCCGGCAGCAAGGATCGGGTGCTGGTCGCCCCTGAGCTGGTGCTCCGGGGAAGCACAGCGGCGGCACCGCCTGTCGCGTCGGCTGAGGGCCGGCGGTAGCACCGCACGGAAGTACGGAAAGCACGGCTGCACGGCAGTACGGAAGCACGTCCGCACACGCTCGAATGCACGTTGCACTTGTTCAATTGTTAGCTGTCGTCTGCTCAATTGTTAGCGCAAACAATTCTGGCGGGGTGTTCGCTCCGCCGTGCCTGGAAACCGATCGAGAGGACCACCACCATGCCGTCCGCACTCAACTCCAGCAGCACGAGATCCAAGAAGCTCGCCGTCGTGGGCACCGCGCTGCTGCTCGCCCTCGGTGCCGCAGCCTGCAGCAAGACCGGCGCCGCCGGCGGAGGTACGTCGGCCGCGGCCTCCGGGGGGACCAGCTCCGCCCCGGCCGTCACCCTCTCGGGTGACATCTCGTTCAACGACGCCAACCTCACCAAGCTCGACGCCGCGATCAAGGCCGCACTCGCGGGCAAGGACCTCTCCAAGCTGGACGAGGCCATGGTCGTCAACGTCGCCGTGGACTACTGGAACGCGGGCAAGGTCGGCTTCAACAAGGGCCTGTCCGACCTCGGCATCAAGGGCACCTTCCAGGCGCCGCCCAACGGCCGGCTGGACCAGCAGCTGTCGATCATCCAGACCCTGCGCGGCCAGGGCATCACCGGCCTCACGGTCTCCGCCATCGACCCGACCGCCATCAAGGCCCCGATCGCCTCGGCCAACTCGGCCGGGATCCCGGTCGTGGCCATCGACTCCCCGCTGCCCGCCGAGGACGGCTCCGCGCTCTACCTCGGCAGCCTCAACGAGCAGTTGGGCGAGAAGGCCGGCGAGGCCATGAAGCAGGTCCTCAACAACCAGGGCGAGGTGGTGATCCTCACCGGGTCGCTGACCGCCTCCAACTCGCTGGAGCGCATCGCCGGGTTCAAGAAGGCCCTGGAAGGCTCCAACATCAAGATCACCCAGACCCTGAACGACGGCACGGACGCCTCCAAGGCCCTGTCCAACGCCTCCACCTCGTTCCAGACCGACCCCAACGTCAAGGGCCTGTACGGGGTCTACTCCTACGACGGCCCCGCCGCCGGGCAGGCCGTCCAGTCGGCCGGCAAGACCGGTGCGATCAAGGTCATCTCCTCCGACAGCGACGCGCAGACGCTCAAGTTCATCCAGAGCGGCGTCATCCAGGCCACCGTGCTCCAGCAGCCCTACCAGCAGGGCTACACCGGCGCCTACCTGCTGGCGGCGTTCAAGGTGCTCGGCAAGGACGCGACCCTGGCGCTGGTCAAGCCCTACCTGGAGAGCGACGGGACCAGCCTCAGCACCGGCGCGGGTGTGGTGACCCAGTCCAACATCGCCGCCTACCAGGCCATGCTGACCCAGCTCGGCATAGGCTGAGGTAAACGATATGGCAGCCGTGGAAGCACGGACCGCGGGGGACACGGCGGCTCGCGTCGCCGTGTCCCTTCGGGGAGTGAGCAAGAGCTACGGGCCGGTCAAGGTGCTGGACATCCCGGAGCTGGAACTGATCAGCGGTCAGATCGTGGGCGTGGTGGGCGAGAACGGCGCCGGCAAGTCCACGCTGATGGGAGTGCTGTCCGGCACGGTGGCCGCCAGCACCGGCAGCATCGTGATCGACGGGCAGGAGCTGCACAGCGGCCGCCCGGACCACGCCCAGAGCCTCGGGGTCAGCCTGGTCGCCCAGGAGTTCCCCCTGGTCGGGCAGTTGAGCGTGGCCGAGAACCTGCTGCTGGGCCGCCGTCCCACGAGCAGCGAGGGCCGCCGTTTCGGCAGCAGCTGGCGCTACGACCGGGCCGGCACCAAGGCTGAGGCCCGGGCGCTGCTGGCGGACGTCGGGGTCGAGGGCGTGGACGTCGACCGCCCGGTGGAGCGGCTGCCCGTCCCGGTCCGGCAGATGATCGAGATCGCCAAGGCCTGGGGCCACCACCCGTTGGTGCTGATCCTGGACGAGCCGACCTCCTCGCTGGGGCCGGTGGAGGCGGACAAGGTGCTCGCGCTGGCCCGTCGGCACGCCGAGTCCGGCGGAGCGGTGCTGTTCATCGGGCACCGGCTGGACGAGGTGAGGTCGCTGGCCGACCGGGTGATCGTGCTGCGCGGCGGCCGACTGGTCGCCGACCTGACGCCGCAAGATGCCTCCGAGGAGCGGCTGATCCGGGAGATGGTCGGCAGCGAGCTGGCCAAGGCCGACGTCAGCCCGCCGCCCTCGGTCGAGCGCGAGGTGGTGCTGCGGACCGAGGGTCTGACGGCCGACGGCCTCGGCCCGGTCGATCTGGAGGTGCGGGCCGGGGAGATCCTCGGCGTGGCCGGGCTGATGGGCTCGGGCCGCAGCCGGCTGCTGCACACCGTGATGGGCGCCCAGCCCAGGACCGGTGGCACCGTCGAGTTCAAGGGCGAGCCGTTCCACCCGCGCCATCCGGCCGACTCGGTCGCGGCCGGGATCGGTCTGGTGCCGGAGGACCGCAAGGAGCAGTCACTGGTACTGGGCGCCTCGGTGCGCTGGAACATCACCCTGGCCACCCTGCGCCGGATCAGCCGCCGCGGGGTGCTGACCCCGCGCGCCGACCGCGAGCACGCGGCCCGGCTGGTCCAGGAGCTGGGCGTGCGGCTGCACTCGGCCGAGCAGCCGGTGGGCGACCTGTCCGGCGGCAACCAGCAGAAGGTCGTCTTCGGCCGCTGGCTGGCCACCGAGCCGCGACTGCTGCTGCTGGACGAGCCGACCCGCGGCGTGGACGTGGGGGCCAAGGCGGAGATCTACGGGCTGATCGACGAGGCGGCCAAGGAGGGTCTGGCGGTGATCGCGGCCTCCTCCGAACTGGAGGAGCTGCTGTGGATCTGCCACCGGATCGTGGTGATGGCGAACGGCCGGGTGGTCGCCGACATCCCCAGGGAGCGGTTCAGCAAGGAACTGATCATGACGGCCGCAGCGGGGACGCAGGGCACTGAGTCCTCGGAAGCGCAGGCCGCAGCGAAAGAGGCGATGGCATGAGCAGCAGCACGGACACCGCGCCCGCTCCGGCGGCGCCGGCCGCCGCGCCGAAGCCGGGCGCAGGCCTGCTCCGGCGGCTGGTGGAGACGCCCGAGGTGGGTGTGGTCGTGGCCTGCGTGGTGGTGTTCACCGCGCTGGCGATCGACAAGTCGACCTTCGCAAGCGCGGTCAACCTGCAGGGCATGGGCTTCGACCTGGCCCAGTACGGACTGATCGCCATCGGTGAGTCCCTGGTGATCCTGACCGGCGGCATCGACCTCTCGGTCGGGGCGCTGCTGGGCACCAGCGTGATCCTGGCCTCCTGGTTCAACGTCAGGGCCGGGCTGCCGGCCGGGGTGGCGATCCTGTTCACGCTGGCGATCTGCGGCACCGTGGGCCTGATCCACGGGCTGGCCGTGACCCGGCTGAAGATGCCGCCCTTCGTCACCACCCTGGTGACCTACACCGTCGCCCAGGGCGTGACCCTGGCCATCACCTCCGGCACCTCCATCCCCGGCATCTCCGGCTTCTTCGCGAACCTCGGCCAGAGCTACCTGGCCCAGATCCCGGTGCCGCTGGTGCTGTTCGTGATCGTGGCGGTGGCGGCCTGGTTCTTCCTGGAGCGGACCTACCAGGGCCGTCAGGTGTACGCGGTCGGCGGCAACGCCGAGGCCGCCCGGCTGGCCGGCATCCGGGGCAACCGCCGGGTGGTGTCCATGTACGTCACCAGCTCCCTCCTCTCCGGGCTCGGCGGCATGCTGGTGCTCGGCCGGATGGGCGTCGGCTCCGCGAGCGGGGTCGGCGTCGGCTGGGAGCTCTCGGCGATCGCCGCGGCGGTCATCGGCGGGGTCAGCCTGATGGGCGGTCAGGGACGCATCGTGGGCATCGTGGCCGGCGCGGTTCTGCTGGAGCTCATCAACAACGGCCTGACCACCCTGCAGATCAACTCCAACTACACCCAGATCGTGCTGGGCACGGTGCTCGGCATCGCGATCACCGCCGACCGGCTGCGGGCACGCCGACTCGCCAAACGACGCTGAACCGTCGACTGATCGTCTGACCGACCGACAGCGGAGAGCTGACTCGGGTCGGCGACCGGGCACCCCGGTCGCCGACCCGCGCGAGTTCTCGGCTCGGCATGCCCGGGCCCCGGCTCGGCCCCACATCATCACAGCACAGCACGTACGGATCGGGATCCATCGTCAGCTGAGAGGTGTCATGTTCACATCACGAATGAGACCGGGGCGCGGTCGCGTCGTCGCCCTCACCGCCACCGCCGCGATGCTCTTCGGCGGCCTCACCACCGCCATCGGCAGCGGCACCGCGGGAGCGGCCACCACCGCGCCCAGCCTCGCCGCGCACCTGGCCCTGGACGAGGGCAGCGGCACCAGCGCCGCCGACTCCTCCGGCAACGGCCACACCGGCACCCTCGGCAGCGGCGCCACCTGGAGCGCCGGCCAGGTCGGGGCGCACGCGGTCAGCTTCAACGGCACCGGCAACGGGAACGTCGACATCCCCACCCCGGTCGTCGACACCACCCAGAGCTTTACCGTCTCCGCCTGGGTCAAGCTCAACAACACCTCCGGCTACCAGACCGCCGTCAGCATCGACGGCACCAACGTCAGCGGCTTCTATCTGCAACTGCGCGGGGACACCGGCGACTTCGCCTTCACCCGGCTCTCCTCCGACTCCACCTCCGCCGCCACCTCGGCGATCGCCACCGACGGCGCCGCCCCCTCCACCGGCACCTGGTACCACCTGGTCGGCGTCGACGACGAGAGCGCCGGCAAGCTGCACCTCTACGTCGACGGCGCGGCGCAGACCGACGCCGCCTACACCGGCGGGGGCTGGAAGGCCGCCGGGCACACCCTGATCGGGCGCGGCCTGTTCGGGGGCAACCCGGTGGACTTCGTCAACGGATCGGTGGACGACGTCCAGTTCTACCAGGGGGCACTGACAGCCGATCAGGTCTCCGCCATCAACACCTCCGCACACTGGGGTCTGGACGAGGGCAGCGGCACCAGCGCCGCCGACTCCTCCGGCAACGGCCACACCGCCACCCTGGGCAGCGGCGCGAGCTGGGCCACCCCGGGCCGGGTCGGCGCGCACGCGCTGACCCTGGACGGCACCGCCAACGGCAACGCCACCGCGACCGGCGCCGTGGTCGACACCCGGCAGTCCTTCTCGGTCTCTGCCTGGGTGAAGCCCACCACCGTCAGCGGCTTCCAGACCGCGGTCAGTATCGACGGCGCCAACGTCAGCGGCTTCTATCTGCAACTACGCGGTGACACCGGCAAGTTCGCCTTCACCAGGCTGGCCTCCGACTCGGACTCGGCGGCCGTCGCCACCGTACCGGCCAGCGCCGCGCCCACCGCGGGCCAGTGGTACCACCTGGTCGGGGTGGACGACGTAGCGGCGGGCAAGCTCTCGCTGTACGTCAACGGCGTGCTGCAGGGGACCACCGCGTACACCGGCGACTGGCAGGCCACCGGTGACACCGTGATCGGCCGGGGCCGCTACAACGCCGCGCCCGCCGACTTCTTCGGCGGCGGCGTGGACGACGTCCAACTGTTCGACCACGCGCTCACCGCCGACGAGGTGCAGACCGTGGTCGGCACCTCCGGCGGCACCCTCAGCGTGGACGCCGCCAACCCGGCCCACGCGCTGCCCTCCACCTTCTTCGGGGTGATGACCGAGGACATCAACCACTCCGGCGAGGGCGGCCTCTACGCCGAGCTGATCCAGAACCGCTCGATGATGGCCAGCAGCACCAGCCCGGTCGACTGGTCCGCGGTCGGCGACTCCGCCATCGCCCTGGACACCGCCAACCCGCTCAACACCGCGCTGACCCAGTCGCTCAAGGTCTCGCTCAACACCGCCACCAAGGACAGCCGGGCCGGGGTCGCCAACTCGGGCTTCTGGGGCATCCCGGTGGCCGCGAGCCGCAGCTACAAGGTCAGCTTCTTCGCCAAGGCCAGCGCGGGCTTCAGCGGTCCGCTCACGGTCGACGTCGAGGGCCCCGACGGCACCGTCTACGCCAAGGGCCGGGTGGACGGGGTCGGCACCGGCTGGAAGCAGTTCACCACCACCATCAGGACCGGTGACGACGCTCCGTCCACCGCCGCCGCCCGCTTCGTCGTCTCCGCGCAGACCGGCAGCGGCGCGACCCTGTGGCTGGACGACGTCTCGCTCTTCCCGCCGACCTACGGCAAGGTCAAGAACGGTCTGCGCACCGATCTGATGACCAAGATCGCCGGGCTGAAGCCCTCGTTCATCCGCGAACCGGGCGGCAACTACCTGGAGGGCAACACCCTCGCCACCCGCTTCGACTGGAAGAACACCATCGGCCCGGTCTGGACCCGCCCCGGCCACCAGGACGACGCCTGGGGCTACTGGTCCACCGACGGCATGGGCCTGCTGGAGTACCTGGAGTGGGCCGAGAGCCTCGGCGCCCAGCCGCTGCTCGCCGTCTACGCCGGCTACAACCTCAACGGCAGCCATGTGGATCTGAGCCAGCTCGGCCCCTACGTCCAGGACGCCCTGGACGAGATCCAGTACGCCACCGGCTCCACCAAGACGGTGTGGGGCGCCAAGCGCGCCGCCGACGGTCACCCCAAGCCGTTCAGCATCGGCTATGTCGAGGTCGGCAACGAGGACCAGTTCGACGGCTCCGGCAGCTACGACGGCGACAACGGCCGCTTCGCGCAGTTCTACGACGCCATCAAGAAGGCATATCCCGCCATCAAGATCATCGCCACCACTGCGGTCAAGTCCCGCACCCCGGACGTGCTGGACGAGCACTACTACGAGACCCCGGCCTGGATGAACAGCCACGCCAACCTGTACGACTCCACCTCCCGCAGCGGCCCGAAGATCATGGTGGGGGAGTGGGCCTCGCAGGAGGGCAAGCCGACCCCGGACCTCAACGCGGCGCTCGGCGACGCCTCCTGGCTCACCGGCCTGGAACGCAACTCCGACGTCGTCACCCAGGAGGCGTACGCGCCGCTGCTGGCCAATGTCAACAGCGTGCAGTGGAACACCAACCTGATCGGCTTCGACGCGCTGACCAGCTACGGCTCGCCCAGCTACTACGCCCAGTCGATGCTGGCCCAGCACCATGGGGACCAGGTGCTCAGCGCCGCCTACGCGGGAATCGGCGGCTTGAACACCGTGGTCACCAAGGACTCCGCGACCGGCCGGATCTACATCGCCGTGGTCAACCCGGGCGGCACCGCCCAGCCCGTCACGGTCGACCTGGCCGGCGCCGGCACGGTCGCCGACACCGGGAGCCAGACGGTGCTCAGCTCGGCCCACCCGACCGACACCAACACCATCAGCGACCCCGCCCATGTCGTCCCGGTGACCAGTCCGGTGCACGGGCTCGGGACGACCTTCACCCGGACCTTCGCCGCCTACTCGCTGACCATTCTGACGCTCAATTAGGTTAATCATCCAAGAGGATGAATACGGTCATCCGACAAGCACGCGCATTCCACCCTTCCGGGGTGGGATGCGCGTGCTTTTGGGTGGTTCCGATGGACCGTCACCCACAGCGGGCCGCAGCGCGGTACCGTTTCCTCAGCATTCCGATGAGCGCTCAACTTCTTGATGGATGGGCCTAATCGGGCGGATTTTGGACACGACGAGTGAGCCCGTGTCCGATTTGTTGAGATAATTGACCGAGTAGTGTTTACGGAACGTCACTTCGGGTAGTCATCCCCATGGTGACGTGTTGACATCATGTCGGCATCTGGAGTTCTCGGACGTGGCAACGAGGCCGCTGGGGAAGGCGCCCCTCGCACCACACTGGAGGTCCCGGTGACGACTCGTGGAGTTCTCTATCTGCACTCCGCGCCGCGTGCGCTCTGCCCGCATGTCGAGTGGGCCGCAGCCGGCGTGCTCGGCGTGCGCGTCAGTCTCGACTGGATTCGCCAGCCGGTCGCTCCCGGCACCTGGCGTGCCGAATTCTCCTGGCAGGGCGAGCCCGACACCGCCTCCCGGCTCGCCTCCGCGCTGCGCGGCTGGCAGTTGCTGCGGTTCGAGGTGACCGCGGAGCCCTCGACCGGCCTGGAGGGCGAGCGCTACTGCAGCACGCCCGATCTGGGCATCTTCCACGCCGTCACCGGTGTGCACGGCGACATCCTGATCCCCGAGGACCGGCTGCGCTCCGCCCTGCTGCGGGCCCGGATGGGCGAGGGGGATCTGGAGTCCGAGATCTCCCGGCTGCTGGGCAAGCCGTGGGACGACGAGTTGGAGCCGTTCCGGCACGCCGGCGACGGAGCTCCGGTCCGCTGGCTGCACCAGGTCGTCTGAGCTGCTGGGGACAGGCCGCCGGAGGATGCGCGGAGGGGGCGCATCCGCATAATTCTGCGCCGGGCGTCGGCGCCGTGATCCAACTCATGGCCGCAATCAGGTCGGCTGGGCATCATGTCCGGGTATATCCGCATCACGGAACCTCGAAGCGACCACCCTGGGGACCGGGAGCACCGCCCCTGACCCGCAGTTGTCCGATAATAGGCGCACTCCGCACTCATGGCGGACCGTCAGATGTCGCCTGCGTAAATCCCCTGTTGCATCCACTCGGCGTGGTGGCAGGTCTGGAATCAGTTCTCGCCAACCCCTTGCGCCACAATTCTTGACCCGTGTACACATCACAGGGGTATTCCGAACGGGCGTTCACGCGGGTCGCTCGGTCCCCATGTCCTGACGGACCCTCACTCCTGGAGTCGTCATTACCGATAACCAGTCCACACGCGGGCGGCGTACTCGCATAGCCACCGCGGCGTTCGCCTCCATGGCTCTGGCCGGAGGCACGCTCGCGCTCGCTGCGCCGTCCCACGCAGCATCGGTCACGCCCACGGCCAAGACCCTCATGGGCAGCCACCCGGCCTGGGCCACCGCCACGGCGGACCAGGGCGCCGTGGCCGCGGACACCGTGACCTCCGCGACCGTGTACCTGGCCGGCCAGGACCCGGCCGGCCTCGCCGCGTACGCGAAGGCGGTCTCCTCACCCGGCAGCGCCACCTATGGGAAGTTCCTGACGGCCGCTCAGGCCAAGGCCAAGTACCTGGCCACCCCGGCCCAGATCCAGACCGTCAAGGACTGGCTGACCTCGGCCGGCCTCACGGTCACCGGCGCCACCGACCACGCGGTCAGCGTGAGCGGCAGGACCTCGGCGATCCAGAAGGCCTTCAACACCCAGCTGCACCAGTACTCGCTGAACGGCAAGAAGGTCGACGCGCCGACCAAGGACGCGGTCGTGCCGGCTTCGGTCTCCGCTCTGGTCAGCGGCGTCGTCGGCCTCAGCGGCACCGCGCCCACGGTCAAGCCGCAGTCGGTCTCGGTGAAGACCGCCGCAGCGGGCGCCGGCTCCACGTCCAGCGGCAGCCTGCCGACCGTGGCGACCTGCTCCGACTACTGGGGACAGAAGGCCGTCAAGGCCGGCCCGACCGGTTACACCAAGAAGACCAGCTTCGACGAGTGCTCCTTCCAGCCCTCGCAGCTGCGCAAGGCCTACGGCATCACCGCCTCCGGCCTGACCGGCAAGGGTGCGACCGTGGCCATCGTGGACGCCTACGGCTCCACCACGATGGAGGCGGACGCCAACCAGTTCTCCACCAACCACGGTGACAAGGCCTTCCGGACCGGCCAGTACACCGAGGTCGTCACCCCGGCCCAGTGGAACAACCAGGACGCCTGCGGCGGCGCCGCCGGCTGGGCGGGCGAGGAGGCCCTGGACGTCGAGATGGTGCACGGGCTCGCGCCCGACGCCAACGTCGTCTACGTGGGCGCCAACTCCTGCACGGACGCCGACCTTTCGGCCGCCCTGGCCAACATCGTCGACAACCACCTCGCCGACGTCGTCTCCAACTCCTGGGACGGCCTGATGCACGGCACCTGGGGCGATGAGCCCGCCGCGCAGATCGCGGCCTACGAGCAGATCTTCGAGCAGGGTGCCATCGAGGGCATCGGCTTCGACTTCAGCTCGGGCGACTGCGGCGACAACTCGCCGGCCGCGGCGGCCACCGGTGTCAACTGCGACAGCACCAGCACCCGCGCCCAGACCGGTTTCCCCAGCTCGGACAACTGGGCCACGAGCGTCGGCGGCACCGCGCTGGCGATCTCCAACAAGAAGGGTTCCTACGGCTTCGAGACCGACATGGGCACCCTGCGCTCGGTGCTGTCGGCGGACGGAACCTCCTGGTCGCCCTTCCCGGGCAAGTTCTACTTCGGCGGCGGCGGCGGCACCAGCGAGGACTTCGCCCAGCCGTGGTACCAGAGCTGGACCGTCCCGAGCTCACTGTCGCACACCCTGATGACCGGTGCGACCAGCAAGACCGCGCAGCGGGTCACCCCGGACGTCGCGATGAACGGTGACCTGTACACCTCGGTGCTGGTCGGCATGTCCGACGGCTCCCCGTACAGCGAGGGCGGCTACGGCGGCACCAGCGTCTCGGCGCCGGAGTTCTCCGCGGTCCAGGCCGACGCCATCCAGGCCCAGCACGGCCGTGCGATCGGCTTCGCCAACCCGGAGATCTACCTGAAGGCCGGCAGCAAGGCCTTCACCGACGTCGTCAACAAGACGACCGCGCCGGGCAAGGAGCCGCTGAACGCGGTATTCGACGCCGGCATCGTCAGCGGATCGCTCAGGGTCCGTCTGGTCGCCTTCGGCCGTGACTACGGTCTGGCCGCCACCAAGGGCTACGACAACGCCACCGGCGTCGGCTCGCCCACCGAGGCCTACCTGGACTCGTTCGGCTACGGCCGGTAGGTAGAGCGGTAGTGCTTCACATCTGAGCGGTACCGGTACCCCAGGCACCGGGGCCGGCGGAACGTTTCGCCCGGCCCCGGTGCTGCTCGTTGCACGCGTCCTGCGTCGGACGACGAGGAACAGCACCACCCCGGCGACCAGCAGCAGTACCCCAGGGCCGAGGAACAGCCAGGGGCTCCACTCCTCCGTGCAACTGCCGCCCTCCGGGGTTCCGGAGCAGACCGTGCCCGGACCGCCCCGGTTGAGGTAGGCGATCCAGAGCAGCGGCAGCGCCGGGCCCGACAGCGCTCCCGGCAGCCCCACCAGCGAGCCCCTGCGCGAAGCCAGCAGCACGGTCGCCGCCGCGGTCAGCACCAGCACGAAGACGCCGACGGACAGCAGCGTCGCCAGCGCCAGCGCGTAACCGCCGCCGACCAGCACCCAGGCTCCGAACCAGAGCCATGAGCGATCGAGCTTCACCGTGCTCACCTGCGCTTCCGCTTGCTCCAGCTTCCCGGGGAGCGAACCCCCGGACCCTCACGCCGCGCTGCTGCGGTGGAATCTCACAGTGCTCACCTGCGCTTTCTCTTGAAGATGTCCAGCAGGGAGGCGATCTTCCCGGCCCGGTCGAACAGGGCCAGCGCGGGCTCGCGCTCGCCCTCCAGGTTGGCCGGCTGCTCGGCCAGGCCGGTCGGACGGCCTGACCTCCTGACGAAAACAGCGCCCGGTCGCCGCAACTTCAGTGCGGCGACCGGGCGCTGTCGGTGTGTCAGTTGATGCTGCGTCAGCTGGTGCTGCGGAAGGCCAGCACCACGTTGTGGCCGCCGAAGCCGAACGAGTTGTTCAGCGCCGCGATCTGCCCCTCGGGGAGCTTGCGGGCCTCGCCGGTGACGATGTCGGCGTCGACCTCCGGGTCCAGGTCGTCCACGTTGAGGGTGGGCGGGGCCTGCCGGTGGTGCAGGGCCAGCACGGTGGCGACGGTCTCGATGCCGCCGGCGCCGCCCAGCAGGTGGCCGGTCATCGACTTGGTCGCGGAGATCGCGATGTGGTCGACGTGGTCGCCGAGCTCCTTGCGCAGTGCCTTGATCTCGGCGACGTCGCCCTGCGGGGTCGAGGTGGCGTGCGCGTTGAGGTGCACCACCTCGGCCTTGTCCAGGTCGGTCGACTCGAAGAGGTGCGCCAGGGCACGGGCGATGCCGGCGCCGGTGGGCTCCGGCTGCGCGATGTGGTGGGCGTCCGAGGACAGGCCCTGGCCCACGGCCTCGCAGTACACCCGGGCGCCGCGGGCGGCGGCGTGCGCGGCGGACTCGAGCACGATCACGCCGGCGCCCTCGCCCAGGACGAAGCCGTCACGGGCCTTGTCGTAGGGACGCGAGGCGGCCTGCGGGTGCTCGTTGTTCTTGGACATCGCCATCATGTTGGAGAAGGCGACGATGGGCAGCGGGTGGATGGCCGCCTCGGTGCCGCCGGCGACCACGACATCGGCGCGGCCGGTGCGGATCATCTCGATGGCGTAGCCGATGGCCTCGGCGCCCGACGCGCAGGCGCTGACCGGGGTGTGCACGCCGGCCCGCGCGCCGATCTCCAGACCGACGTTGGCCGCCGGGCTGTTCGGCATCAGCATCGGCACGGTGTGCGGGGAGACGCTGCGGACGCCCTTCTCCTTCAGCACGTCGTACTGGTCGAGCAGGGTGGTCACGCCGCCGATGCCGGAGGCGACGACCGCGCCCAGGCGGTCCGGGTCCACGGTGGATCCGGGGGCGGTGGCCGCGGTCTCGAAGCCGGCGTCGGCCCAGGCCTCGCGGGCCGCGATCAGCGCGAACTGCGCCGAGCGGTCCAGTCGCCGGGTCTGGTGCCTGGGAATGACGTCACCGGGCTCCACCGCCGTGCGGGCGGCGATGCGCACCGGGATGTCGGCGGCCCACTCCTCTTCCAGGAGCCGTACCCCGGAGCGCCCGTTGACCAGGCCCTCCCAGGTGGAGGCGGCGTCACCGCCGAGCGGCGTGAAGGCGCCGACGCCTGTGACGACCACGGTGCGGCTGTCGTTCGTCACTGCAAATCTCCCACGTGTACGTCTGCTGGATGGCTTCTGGATCGGGCCGGCGGAGGGGGCGGGACGCCCCCGGCCTGAGAACGGGCCGGGGGGCGACCCGGGTCGAACCGCTGAGGCTCAGCTGCTGGTGCGACTCAGCTACTGCGACTCAGCTGTTGGCGAGGATGAAGTCCACGGCGTCGCCGACGGTCTTCAGGTTCTTGACCTCGTCGTCCGGGATCTTCACGCCGAAGCGCTCCTCGGCGGCGACGACGACCTCGACCATGGACAGCGAGTCGACGTCCAGGTCGTCGGTGAACGACTTGTCCAGCTCGACGTCCTCGGCCGGGATCCCGGCGATCTCGTTGACGATCTCCGCGAGACCGGAAAGGACCTCGTCCTTGGTGGCCATGTCGGCACTCCTTCGTGTTGTGCACTGTCCGTTCCCCGCCGGAATGCGGGGCACGGTCGTCATTTTCACAACCCCAGCAGGCCGGAGCCCGCGGGGGACTACTAGGGGAGGGTAACGACAGCGGCTGCGTACACCAGACCCGCCCCGAACCCGATGATCAGGGCGAGGTCGCCGCTCTTGGCCTCCCCGCTCTGCAGCATGCGCTCCATCGCCAGCGGGATGGAGGCCGCCGAGGTGTTGCCGGTCTCCGCGATGTCGCGGGCGACCGGAACGCTCTCGGGCAGCTTCAGCGCCTTGATCATGGCATCGATGATCCGCATGTTGGCCTGGTGCGGGATGAACGCGCCGAGCTGGTCGGCGGTGATCCCGGCGGCGTCCAGGGCGCGCTGCGCGGCCTTGGCCATGTCCCAGACCGCCCAGCGGAAGACCGCCTGACCCTCCATCCGCAGGGCCGGCCACTTCACCTCGTCACCGGTGCCGTTGACGGCGTCCGGCTTGGCGAAGGCGGTGTCCCAGGCCTGCGTCTGGCTGATGACGTCCTTCTGCGAACCGTCGGAGCCCCAGATCACCTTGCCGATGCCGGGGGTCTCGGACGGGCCGACCACGACCGCGCCGGCGCCGTCGCCGAAGATGAAGGCCGTCGAACGGTCCGTCACATCGGTGAGGTCGGACAGCCGCTCCACCCCGATGACCACGACGTACTCGGCACTGCCGCTGCGCACCATGCCGTCGGCCAGGCTCAGGCCGTAGCCGAACCCGGCGCAGGCGGCGGAGATGTCGAAGGCCGGGGCGGTGCCGCAGCCGAGCCGCTGGGCGATCTCGGTGGCGATGGCCGGGGTCTGCTTGAGGTGCGAGACGGTGGCGACGATCACGCCGCCGATCTGCTCGGGGGCGATCCCGGACTGGGCGATGGCCTTGGCCGCCGCCTGCACCGACATCTCGGCGACGCTCTCCTCGGGCCCGGCCCAGCGGCGCTCGGTGATCCCGCTGCGGGTGCGGATCCACTCGTCCGAGGAGTCGATCCAGTTCAGCACCTCGGAGTTGGGGATGACCCGGACCGGGCGGTAGCCGCCGACGCCCAGGATCCGCGCGAACGCGGCACCGGTGCTCGGGGTGATAGCGGGAACAATGGTCATGTAGCGGCCCCCTCGGGTGCGGCGTGCTCAGCGATCAACTCGCGGGCCTTGTCGAGGTCGTCCGGAGTCTTCAGAGCGAGGGTAGCCACCCCCTTCAGGTTGCGCTTAACCAGGTTGGTCAGTGTCCCAGCAGGTGGGACCTCGATCACACAGGTGGCGCCCAGCCGCTCCAGAGCCTCCATGCAGAGGTCCCAGCGGACCGGGTTGGAGACCTGCGAGACCAGCCTGCTCAGCACCTCGGCGCCGCTCTCCACGGTCTTGCCGTCCGCGTTGGAGACATAGGCGGTCAGCGGGTCCTGCACGGTGAGGCCGGGGGCGAGCTTCGCCAGCCGCTCCACCCCGGCGGCCATGTGCGCGGTGTGGAAGGCGCCGGCGACCGAGAGGGCGATGATCCGGGCCTTGGCGGGCGGGTCGGCCTTGAAGGCGTCGAGCTGCTCCTGGGTGCCGGCGGCGACGATCTGGCCGCCGCCGTTGTTGTTCGCGGCGGTCAGGCCGTGCTCGGCGAGCTTCGCGGCCACCTCGTCCGGGTCCCCGCCGAGGACCGCGCACATCCCGGTCGCGGTCTCCGCCGCGGCGCCGGCCATGGCCAGACCGCGCTGCCGGACGAAGGCGACGGCCTGCTCGGGGGACATCACCCGGGAGAACGCGGCGGCGGTGATCTCACCGACGCTGTGTCCGGCGACCGCGCCCAGCCGACCCGCCGACAGCGGCTGGGAGGCGGGGAACAGGACGGAGCCCGCGGCCATCCCGGCGGCGACCAGCAGCGGCTGGGCGACGGCGGTGTCCTTGATCGTCTCCGCGTCGGCCTCGGTGCCGTAGTGCACCAGGTCGAGCCCGGCCACGGCGGACCACCAGTGCAGCCTGTCGGCCACACCGTCGACCTCGAGCCACGGGGCGAGGAATCCTGGCGTCTGGGCACCCTGTCCGGGAGCAACGATTACGAGCACAGAACCAACCTTCTCTCGCCGGACCTACCGGACGCGGGTGGGGACGG
This sequence comes from Streptacidiphilus sp. EB103A, assembly GCF_041261405.1. Classification (NCBI taxonomy): domain Bacteria; kingdom Bacillati; phylum Actinomycetota; class Actinomycetes; order Kitasatosporales; family Streptomycetaceae; genus Streptacidiphilus; species Streptacidiphilus sp. EB103A. The sequence continues at coordinate 38,622 of NZ_JBGCAQ010000031.1, forward strand.
CGACCAATAACCGCAGTCGTCGTTGTGGATTCCCTACAGTTCGAAACTTCAGCAGGTCAGCCGGGGTGTCTGCGCAGCGGGCCTCGCCCGCCGGGGGTTCACCCGGGGGCGCGGGGGGTGGCCCCCCGAAAGGTCGCAGCCCCAGGTCATGACGGCTGGAGTCGTCCCAGGGCCAGGGCGATGCGCAGGGTGAAGGCAGAACGGACGTCGCTGGGCGCATACCCGGTGACGTCGGTCACACGCCGCAGCCGGTAGCGGACGGTGTTGGGGTGCACGAACAGCATCCGCGCCGCGCCCTCCAGCGAGGACGCCTGCTCCAGATAGACCGACAGGGTGTCCAGCAGTGCGGACCCGGCCTCGTCCAGCGGGGTGTAGATCTCCTCGACCAGCTGCGCGCGGGCCGCCTGGTCCCCGGCCAGCGCCCGCTCCGGGAGCAGGTCGTCGGCCAGTACCGGACGGGGCGCGTCGGGCCAGGCCGCGCAGGCGCGCAGCCCGGCGGCGGCGGCCTGGGCGGAGCGGGTCGCCGACAGCAGGTCGCCCACGGTGGGGCCGATCACCACCGGACCCGCGGCGAACTGCCCGATCAGCGCGCGGGCGGCCGGGACCGGGTCCCAGACCCGGTCCGAGTTCCTGCCCCCGTCGCCGACCACGACGACCAGCCGGGCCCCCAGCACCCCGGTCAGCACATGCAGCTTGGCGTGCCGGGCGGCCCTGCGGATGGCCTCGACCACCAGCTCGCTGTCCCCGGCGGGCGCGCTGCCCATCACCACCATCACCCGGTCGGGCGATCTCCAGCCGAGCGCTGCGGCCCGGGAGAGCACGCCCTCGTCGGCGTCCCCCGACAGCAGCGAGTTGACCACCAGGGCCTCAAGACGGGCGTCCCAGGCTCCGCGCGCCTCGGCGGCCTGCGCGTACACCTGCGCCGTGGCGAAGGCGATCTCCCGGGCGTAGACCAGCACCGCCTCGCGCAGCCCGTCCTCGCCGCCGGGGGCCGCGACCTCGTCGATGGCCTCCTCGACCACCTCGATGGTGGTCCGGATCATCTCCACGGTCTGGCGCAGCGTCACCGCCCGGGTCAGCTCGCGCGGGGCCGTCCCGAAGACGTCGGTGCTGATCGCCTGGGGGGCCTCCGGATGGCGGAACCACTCGGTGAACGCGGCGATGCCGGCCTGGGCGACCAGGCCGATCCAGGAGCGGTGCTCCGGCGGCATGTTGCGGTACCAGGACAGCTGCTCGTCCATCCGGGCGATCGCCGCAGTGGAGAGCTTCCCGGCGGCCTTCTCCAGCCGTTTGAGCGTGGCGGCATGCCGCTCGGCCCGCTCGGCGGCGGTCCGGCGCTCTATCGCCGTCCCCCGGGGCGATCCCCGGCGCTCGGGCTCCGGCTCGGGGCCGTCCGGCGGCGCGGCGGGCGGCGTCGCCCTGGCTGCGGCCTTCTTGGCGGTCTTCTTCGCTGGCTTATCGACTGGGACGGCTGGCACAGGCACAAGACTGCCCTACCTACGGCGGGATGCGCGCCGAGCAGCAGCTTCCCGGTGCGTGGCAACGGTCACAACCGGGGCACGGTAGCGTCGGTCGCGTGTCCGAGCAGCCCGCCTCCGCCCTCACGGTCCACCTCGCGTTCGAGCGCTATGCCTCCGCGCCCGAGCCGGGGGTGATGACCCGGCATGCGTTCTCCTTCGCGGGCCACTACGACCCGGCGAACACCCATTTCGGGGCGCTGCTGGCCTGCAACGAGGAGACCCTGGCGGCCGGGGCGGGCTTCGCCCCGCACAAGCACCGCGACACCGAGATCCTGACCTGGGTGCTGGACGGGGCACTGGCGCACCGGGACGACCACGGTCACGCGGCGGTGGTCCGGCCGGGCCGGGTGCAGTACCTGGGCGCGGGCAGCGGAGCCGTCCACAGCGAGTCCAATGTCGGCGGTGCGGCCGGGCCGGTGCGCTTCGTGCAGTTCTGGCTGCAGCCGGACGCGTTCGGGACGGAGCCCCGCTACGCCCTGCGGCCCGCGCCGACCGGTTCCGGGCTGCTCACCCTCGCCGACCTGGGCGAGCTGCGGCGCGCCGACGCCGCCCTGCACCTGCTGCGGGTCGGCCCGGGCGCGGCGCTGCCCGCGCTGCCCGATGCCGACTACCGCTATCTGCATGTCGTGCGCGGCGGCCTCGGCTTCCGCACGGCGGGCGGGCCGCGCGGGGTGGGACGGGAGCTGGGCCCTGGCGACAGCCTGAGGATGACCGGGGCGGCCGGGCCGGTGGACCCGGTGGCGGGCCCGGAGGGTGTGGAGGCGTTGGTGTGGGAGATGCACTCGCCGGTCCGTTACGGCTGAGCGGGCGGATCTACGCTCCGGACCGTAGTGGGCTGTTCGCGCAGTTCCCCGCGCCCCTATCGTGCTGCAGCAGCCCCTAGGGGCGCGGGGAACTGCGCGACCAGCCCAGCACACGCCGCACCCAGGATCCGTCAAGACCCCCCGGCCAGCTCCCGCAGCACCGCGTCGGTGAACGGGGGCCACAGCTCCGCGGCCCAGGTGCCGAAGGGGCGGTCGGTGAGGGCGACGCAGGCCGCGCCGGCGACCGGGTCCACCCAGAGGAAGGTCCCGGTCTGGCCGAAGTGGCCGAAGGCGGTGGGGGCGCTGTTCAGGCCCATCCAGTGCGGCGCCTTGTGGTCGCGCAGGTCGAAGCCCAGGCCCCAGTCGTTGGGCCGCTGGTGTCCGAAGCCCGGCAGCACGCCGTCCAGACCGGGGAAGGCCACCGTGACCGCCTCCGCCAGGGTGGACGGGTGCAGCACCCGGGGCGCCTGCAGCTCCGCGGCGAAGCGGGCCAGGTCGGCGGCGGTGGAGACGCCGCCCGCGCCGGCCGGGCTCTTGGACCCCGGGTCGATCAGGGTGTCGGCCATGCCCAGCGGCTCGAACACGGCCTCCGCGGCGTACTGCGGGAAGCGGATGCCGGTGGCCTTCTCCACGGTCTCGGCCAGCACGTCGAAACCGGCGTTGGAGTAGAGCCTGCGGGTGCCGGGGGCGGCCATCTGCCGGTGCTCGTCGAAGGCCAGCCCCGAGGTGTGGGCCAGCAGATGACGGACCGTCGAGCCCTCGGGGCCGGCCGGCTGGTCCAGCTCGACCGCCCCCTCCTCGACCGCGACCAGCACCGCGAACGCGCTCAGCGGCTTGGTGACCGACGCCAGCGCGAAGGCGTGCCCCTGCGGCCCGCGCGCCCCCGCCAGGGTGCCGTCCCGGAGCACCACGGCGGCGGCCGCCGTCGGCACCGGCCACTTGTCGATCATCAACAGGCTGTCCATGCCGGACAGCCTATCGATGCCCGCACTCGGACGGAGGCACCGGTTGTGCCGGGTCGGTGCGCTTGCTTAGAGCGCACTCAAAGTCGGTAGGTTCGAAGCATGTCACTGGCGATGGCCGCAGAACCGGCAGAACCGACCGAACCCGACGAAACCCCGCGCCACACCATCGGCGAGGTCGTCGCCCGGACCGGCCTCACCGCGCACACGCTGCGCTGGTACGAGCGGATCGGCCTGCTGGAGCACCCGGCCCGCTCGCACTCGGGCCAGCGGCGGTTCAGCGACCGCGACCTGGTCTGGCTGGAGTTCCTCAACAAGCTCCGGCTGACCCAGATGCCGGTGGCGGACATGGTCCGCTACGCCGAGCTGCGTCGCGAGGGCGAGCACACCGCCGCCGCCCGCCAGGAACTGCTGATCCAGCACCGCGACGAGGTGCGCCAGCGGATCGCGGACCTGCAGGCCACGCTGATGATCATCGACTGCAAGATCGAACTTTACGCGGAGAGGCAGACGCAGGTATGAGCAGCAACAGCACCATCCCGACCACCACCCTCGGCACCGGCGGCCCGGTGGTCGGCGTCCAGGGCCTCGGCTGCATGGGCATGAGCGACTTCTACGGCGAGACCGACACCGCCGAGGCCCTGGCCACCCTGGACCGCGCCCTTGAGCTCGGGGTCACCTTCTTCGACACCGCCGACATGTACGGCCACGGCGAGAACGAGAAGCTCATCGGCCCGTTCGTCCGGGCCAACCGGGACCGGGTGGTGGTCGCCACCAAGTTCTCCATCGAACGCCGGATCGACGACCCCACCTACCGGGCCGTGCGCAACGACCCCGCGTACATCCGGCAGGCCGTCGACGCCAGCCTGAGCCGTCTCGGCGTGGACGTCATCGACGTGTACTACATGCACCGCCGCAACCCCGAGGTGCCGCTGGCCGAGTCGGTCGGCGCGATGGGGGAGCTGGTGACGGCCGGGAAGGTCAGGTACCTGGGCCTGTCCGAGGTCACCGGCGCGGAGCTGCGCGAGGCGCACGCGGTGCACCCGATCACGGCCCTGCAGTCGGAGTGGTCGCTGTTCTCCCGGGACGTGGAGCGGTCCGCGGTGCCGGCGGCAGCCGAGCTCGGGGTGGCTTTCGTGCCCTACTCGCCGCTCGGCCGTGGGTTCCTGACCGGTGCCTTCGCCAACGCGAGCGAGCTGGGGACGGGCGACTTCCGCAACTATCAGCCCCGCTTCACCGGCGACAACGCCGCGCACAACGCTGCGCTGCTCACCCCGGTCCACAAGATCGCCGCGGCCCACGGTGCGGCGGCGGCGCAGGTCGCTCTCGCCTGGGTCCAGCAGCAGGCCGAGGTCCACGGCCTCGCGGTGGTGCCGATTCCTGGGACGCGGCGTCGGAGCCGGCTTGAGGAGAACGTGGGAGCGACGGCGCTGCACCTGAGCGCGGATGAGCTCGCTGCACTGGAGCCGATTGCCGCCGCGGTGGTGGGCGACCGGTATGCGGATATGACCGGGACGTCGGCCGCGCGCGAGTAGGTGGGTGGCTTGTCGCGCAGTTCCCCGCGCCCCCAAGGGTCTGCAACTGGCCCAGTTGCACACGTCAGGGGCGCGGGGCTCTGCTCGATGAAAAGCGCGCGCGACAAGCCCACAACTCAGCTGCACCCGAGGTCAGAGCCCCGAAATGCACCCGCCGTTGTTGTTCGAACAGACGACATCCGCATACCTGTCCAGCGCAATGTCTGCGAAGTTCCGCAGGCTCGCCGTCCCCGGAGACAGGTACCCGTTGTGCCCGCTGGCCCCGGTGGAGGCGATCACCCGGGAGCCGAAGTCCGTGCTGGTCGGATCGGCCCCATGGCCGAGCCCGGCGACCTCCAGGTAAGGAACGTTGCCGATCCAGTCACCGGGGTTGCGCGCCGTCGCCCACAGCCGCACGCCGGTGCCGAGCGCCGCCGCGTCGGGGACGTCCATGCCGGGGCTGCCGAAGACCACCATGTCGGTGACGCCCTGCGGGGCGTCGATCTTCGGGGCGGCGATACCGCAGACCACCGACCCGTAGGAGTGGCAGTACAGCGAAGGCGCCGTCTCCGGATGCGAGGTGATCTTGAGCCCGTCGAGCAGGCTCTCCAGCCGCGGCGCGGCAGCCTCGGCGAGGCGCGCGGTCGCCGCGTCCGCGCCCAGGCCGACCGGGGTGACATAGCCGGACCACGCTATGACCGCCGTGCTGGTGTCCGGCGAGACCTTGGCCTCCTCCGCGCGCAGCGCCTCCGCCATCCCGGCGGCGCCCTTCAGCGGCTGGTCGGTGCGCACGAAGTGGGCCAGGTCCATGTCGGAGCCCGGGACCACCACCGACACCCGCTGTGCGGTGGACAGGTTGCCGAACACCTCGGCCACGAGACCGCGTCCGCGCGGGTCGAAGGCCAGGATCTGGCGGCCGGGGGTGAGCAGGGTGTTCAGGATCCCGGCCCGTCCGGCGGCCGTGGCACGGTCACCGGCGCTGAGCGAGGTGTCCGCGGCGCGGGCCTTCTGGGTGGCGAGCTCCTGCTCCATGGCGATCGCGTTGGCCTGGTAGCGCAGCGCCAGCGGGGCGCCGTCGAAGTTGCCGACCACCAGCGGGTAGGCGTGCACCAGACGCTGCTGCTGGGCCCTGGTGAGCGAGGCGAAGAACGCGGCGACCTCGGTCGCCGTGGCCTTGGCCGGGTTCGGGAGGTCGCGGCCCAGCGAGTGGTCCTGGGTCCAGGCCTTGCTGCCGGCCGGCGGAGTGGTGATCGCGATCTGCTCGTCGGAGACTGCGGCACCCGCGGCTGCCGCCCCGGTGCCGGCGAGAACAGTGAAGGACACCATCGCAGCTATCAGCGTGCGCCTGAACCGCATACGCGTGATTCTCCTTGGGCGTGGGGCGACCGTCAGACGGGCCGTGCCCGGAGGTCTTGCTGAGATGTTCTGCGTCAGCCTAAGCGCAATACCGGTCTGCGTACGCCGTACTCGGCGTAACCAAACTGCGACAACCGTCACAACCAGCGCCAATCGGCCCACAGATTCACGGCTGCTTCACACGTGAGAGCCACGTCGGGCCCGCACTCCCATCCGGGGGTGCGGGCCCGAAGCAGTGGAGCGGTGGTGCCGGGGTCAGCTGTGCTTCCAGGTCACGGTGAAGGCGCTGCCGCCGGACAGGGCGGAGGTGGTGGCCTTGGTGGTGGAGCCGGAGACCATGTTGATCTGGTCGGGGGAGTAGTTGCCGATCGGCTGACCGTTGGCCTTGGCGCTGGTGAAGGACGCGGTGCCGAAGTTGGTCAGTGGCAGCACGCCGGAGCTGCTGGACGGGGCCTCGGCGATGACCTCGGCGGAGGCCAGCGCGGCGCTCCGGTAGGTCTTCTTGACTGTCCTGCTCCAGCCCTGGGTGGTGTCCGAGAGCACGAGCGTGAAGGTGCCGGTGCCGCTCTCGGTGACCGAGGAGGTGAAGTGGTCGCCCGGCTTGACCGTGTTGGAGAAGTTCACCGGGTAGGCCGGGTACATCTCGTACCAGGCGTAGTACTGCGGGGAGCCGCCGGAGCAGTCGACCTCGCTGCCGGTCTGCTCGACGGAGTTGCTGCCGTCGCCGTCCAGGCCGATCCAGAAGCTGGAGTACGTCGTCGCGCTGGTGCACTTGCCGGTGGGCTGCACCCAGCTGGCGCTGACGCTGGTGAACGTGGCGCCGGTCGCGGCGTAGCCGGACCAGTTGGAGGAGGAGCTGTTCCGGATTCCGCCGACCTGCGCGACCTGGTGGTGACCGGCCGGGGACGACAGTTGCAGCGGCGCGTCGCCGAACGCGGGGGCCGACACGGCCAGTCCCGGGGCAGCGGAGCCGAGGACGGCCAGCAGGCCGGCGGACAGAGCGGTGACGCGACGGGTTGTCGACATGGTGCTCCTTCTCGCGGTGGGGGATCCCGATGTTGTCGGAGTACGCACAACCTAGCGGCCACTGACACCCCGCACAGTGGTTTAACAGAAAGTCACACGAAAAAACCTCGACCCGGCGACTGGGAAGTCGCCGGGCCGAGGCCGGGTACTGCAGGGGAACTACCGGGGCTGACTGCCGGTCAGGCGTCGCCGCCGGCCGCGCCCGGGTGGGCCGCCGAGACGTCGAGCAGCTGGTAGCGGTCGATGGCGGCCTTCAGCGCCGAGCGGTCGATCTTGCCCTGCTTGGCGAGCTCGGTGAGCACGCCGAGGACCACCGACTGCGCGTCGATGTGGAAGAAGCGACGGGCCGCGCCACGGGTGTCGGCGAAGCCGAAGCCGTCCGCGCCCAGCGACTGCCACTGGCCCGGGACCCAGCGCGAGATCTGGTCCGGCACCGCGCGCATCCAGTCCGAGACGGCCACGAACGGGCCCTCGGAGCCGCTCAGCTTGCTGGTGACGTACGGCACGCGCTGCTCCTCCTCCGGGTGGAGCAGGTTGAACTCCTCCACCGCGATGGCGTCACGGCGCAGCTCGGTCCAGGAGGTCGCGGACCAGACGTCGGCCTTGACGTTCCACTCCTCGGCGAGGATGCGCTGGGCCTCCAGGGCCCACGGCACGCCCACGCCCGAGGCGAGGATCTGCGCCGGGATCTGGCCGCCGGTCGCCGGGGCGTACTTGTGCAGGCCCTTGAGGATGCCGTCGACGTCGACGTTCTCGGGCTCCGCGGGCATCAGCATCGGCTCGTTGTAGACCGTCATGTAGTAGAAGACGTCCTCGCCGTGCGGGAACTCGGCGCTGCTGCCGTACATCCGGCGCAGGCCGTCCTGCACGATGTGGGCGATCTCGAACCCGAAGGCCGGGTCGTACGCGACCACGGCCGGGTTGGTCGAGGCCAGCAGGTGGCTGTGGCCGTCGGCGTGCTGCAGGCCCTCACCGGTCAGGGTGGTGCGGCCGGCGGTGGCGCCGAGGACGAAGCCGCGCGCCAGCTGGTCGGCCATCTGCCAGAACTGGTCGCCGGTGCGCTGGAACCCGAACATCGAGTAGAAGACGTACACCGGGATCAGCGGCTCGCCGTGGGTCGCGTAGGACGACCCGGCGGCGATCAGCGAGGCGGTGCAGCCGGCCTCGGAGATGCCGTCGTGCAGCATCTGGCCGGTCGGCGACTCCTTGTAGGCGAGCAGCAGCTCGCGGTCGACCGACTCGTACAGCTGGCCCTGCGGGTTGTAGATCTTCGCCGAGGGGAACAGCGAGTCCATGCCGAAGGTGCGGTACTCGTCGGGGGCGATCGGCACGAAGCGCTTGCCGATCTCCTTGTCCCGCATCAGGTCCTTGAGCAGCCGGACGAAGGCCATGGTGCTGGCCATCTCCTGCTTGCCCGAGCCCTTCTTGAGCAGCTTGTAGGTGTCGTCGCCGGGGAGCTCCAGCTTGACCGGGCGCACCTTGCGGGTCGGCATGTAGCCGCCCAGCTCGCTGCGCCGGTCGTGCATGTACTGGATCTCCTCCGAGTCCTTGCCCGGGTGGTAGTAGGGCGGGTAGCCCTCGTCCAGCTGCTTGTCGGTGATCGGCAGGTGCAGCCGGTCGCGGAAGCGCTTGAGGTCCTCGGTGGTCAGCTTCTTCATCTGGTGGGTCGCGTTGCGGCCCTCGAAGTTGGGGCCGAGGGTCCAGCCCTTGACGGTCTGCGCCAGGATCACGGTCGGCTGGCCGACGTGCTCGCGGGCCGCCTTGAACGCCGCGTAGACCTTGGCGTGGTCGTGGCCGCCACGGCCCAGGTGCTGGATCTGCTGGTCGGTGAGGTCCTCGACCATCTTCCGCAGCCGCAGGTCGCCGCCGAAGAAGTTCTCCCGGATGTACGCGCCGGACTCGGTGGCGTAGGTCTGGAACTGGCCGTCCGGGGTGGTGTTCAGCTTGTTGACCAGGACGCCGTCGCGGTCCTGCGCCAGCAGCGGGTCCCAGTTGCGGTCCCAGATCAGCTTGATGACGTTCCAGCCGGCCCCGCGGAACTGCGACTCCAGCTCCTGGATGATCTTGCCGTTGCCGCGGACCGGGCCGTCCAGGCGCTGCAGGTTGCAGTTGACCACGAAGGTCAGGTTGTCCAGGTTCTCGCGGGCCGCGAGGGACAGCTGGCCCAGCGACTCGGGCTCGTCCATCTCGCCGTCGCCGAGGAACGCGTAGACATGCGACTGCGAGGTGTCCTTGATGCCGCGGTGCTGCAGGTAGCGGTTCATCCGCGCCTGGTAGATCGCGCCCAGGGGGCCCAGGCCCATGGAGACGGTCGGGAACTCCCAGAAGTCCGGCATCAGCCGCGGGTGCGGGTAGCTCGACAGGCCGTAGGGGGCCTTCGACTTCTCCTGGCGGAAGGAGTCGAGCTGCTGCTCGCTGAGCCGGTCCAGCAGGAACGCGCGGGCGTAGATGCCGGGGGAGGCGTGGCCCTGGAAGAAGATCTGGTCGCCGGACTCGCCGTCGGCGTCCTTGCCACGGAAGAAGTAGTTGAAGCCCACGTCGTAGAGGGACGCGGAGGAGGCGAAGGTGGCGATGTGGCCGCCCACGCCGATACCGGGTCGCTGCGCGCGGGAGACCATCACGGCCGCGTTCCAGCGGGTCGCGTTGAGGACCTTGCGCTCGATCTCCTCGTTGCCGGGGAAGAACGGCTCGTTCTTGGTCGCGATGGTGTTGATGTAGTCCGTGCTGCGCATCTCGGGCACGGCGACACGCTTCTCGCGGGCGCGCTCGATGAGCCGCAGCATCAGGTAGCGGGCGCGTTCACGGCCCCGCTCGTCGATGGCGGCGTCGAGCGATTCCAGCCACTCGCTGGTCTCCTCGGGATCGAAGTCCGGGACCTGGCTGGGCAGGCCGCCAATGATGATCGGGTTGCGATCGGATCCGGAAGCCACGCTGTTCCTTCACTGTCGGTCGAACTGAGGTGGTGTCGCGCCGCCTCCATCGTGGACCGCAGGTCGAGAAACGTCATCTCTACCAGTGGGTAACCGGTTCGTGCCCTGGGATGTCTCCATCCAAAAGCTCCCCATTAGGGTGAAACCGGCCCAGCTGTTGCAGTCGGAACCCTGGGTGGGGGCTCTGGCTGCGACTTAGCGGCCCGACCGAAACCACGGCGTTGTGGTGATCAGGAGGTGTGCGCGTAGCGCTCGCTGCAAGGGTGGCGGCGGGCGACGGGCGGGCTGGGGAGGGCCAATCAGGAACTGTACGCCCGGAGCGGGAGTGCTCTGGAATTGGTGTCCGGGGAGTGAGCGGGCGGCGCGAGGGGTACATCAGACGGCAATCCGCCGCGCGGATCCGCCGCACCGCTTGATACTGGGGCAAATGGGCGTGATGTGTGTCACGCTCGGCGGCGTGTCGCGTTGCGGCGCAGCGTCGCCGGTACGGGATCGGGCAGCGGGTACTTGCGCTGAACGCCCCGCCCGTGTGGACTACGGCCACAGCCCTGCCTTCAGGAGGCAGGGTCGGATATAGGAGGCAATTCCCGTGAGCGCGACCGCGGACCCCGCGGAGGACAGGACCAACCCGGCAAACCGGTTGGGATTCCAGCCCGGACAGGTGGTCCAGGAGCTCGGCTACGACGACGACGTCGACCAGGATCTGCGTGAGGCCGTGGAGGACCTCACCGGAAGCGAACTCGTCGACGAGGACTACGACGACGTCGCGGACGCCGTGCTGATGTGGTTCCGCGAGGACAGCGAGGACGGCGACCTCACCGACGCCCTCGTCGACGCCCAGGAGTACCTGGTGGAGGGCGGCCTCGTCTGGCTGCTCACCCCCAAGACCGGGCGTACCGGGCACGTCGAGGCCAGCGACATCGCCGAAGCGGCGCAGACCGCCGGCCTCTCCCAGACCAGCACCGTCGCCGTCAGCAAGGACTGGCAGGCGGTTCGGCTGGCCACCCCCAAGGCCGCCAAGGCAGGCCAGCGCTGATCAGCTGACGGCGTAACAGAGGGACCGACAGCTCAACACCGTGACGGCTCGCCGTACCGGCCGCCCGGCTCCAGGGGTGCAGCCGATACGGCGGGCCGTTGCGTTCTGCAACGGGCAGAATGCTGGGATGGACCATCATCGCGGCGTCGCCACCGGGTCGCCCGCAGAACTCGCGGAGCGGACCCTGGGGGCCTGGGACGCGCTCCTCGACCTGGCCGCGACGGTGCCGCCCGGGGCTGTCGGCCGGTTGGCGGAGCTGGGCTCCTGGTCCGAGCGCCCGGTGCTGGGACGGCTGATGGCGCAGGCCAGGGGCTTTGACGCCAGGGGTCCTGCTCCGGTTCCGGCCGAGGCGCCGCGGCTGGACCACTCGGGCGAGCGCCGGCCGGAGGTGCTGGCGGCGCTGGGCGAGGCGCGGAGCAGGGTCGCCGAGGCGCTGGCGGAGATCGCGGAACAGCCCCGGCTGGCCCTTCTGGAGCTGGACTCGGCGCTGGGGCCGCTGCCGCTGCTCACCCAGATCCACGCCTCCGCCCATGAGATCGCCGTGGCGGCCCTGGACTGCTTCCCGGACCGCGCCGCCGCCCGGTCCGGGCTGGACCGGGCGGTCACCGACGCCGGGATCGCCGCGCTGGTGGACGTGGTCGGGGCGCTGGCGTACCGGCAGGGGGTGCGCGCCGAAGCCGGGGTGTGGGGGGCGGGGACCGGCGGCTGGGTGTTCCACGCCGATGCCGACGGCTGGCGGACCGAACCGGGGAGCGGGGGCGTGCCGGGCATCGAGGGCGCCGCGGTGACCGTGCTCGGCGTACCGACCGGGCGGGCGGCACTGCCTTCGCTGCTGGCGAAGGGGGAGATCCGGCTGCACCGGATCGGCGGGCTGATGGCGCTGGCGCCGCTGGTGGAGCAGGTGCCGGGACTGCCGGGGGGCGCGCTGCTGCGGCGTGCGGTGGGCGTGGTGGGACTGCTCGGGCGGCTGCCCGGGCTCCGGTGACTGCGGGGCGGGTGGCAGGATGAGCGCGGGCACGACGACCGACAGGGTTCCGCGGCGCTGAGCCGGGGGCCCGCGACCATCTCTGAGAGGAAAGCAATGGCTATCGAGGTCGGCACCGAGGCTCCGGACTTCGAGCTCAAGAACCAGCACGGCGAGCTGGTCGGGCTCTCCGACTTCCGCGGCGAGAAGAACGTCGTGCTGGTCTTCTACCCCTTCGCGTTCACCGGTGTCTGCACCGGCGAGCTGTGCAGCCTGGAGAAGGACCTGCCGCAGTTCCAGAACGACGACGTGCAGATCCTGGCCGTCTCCAACGACTCGCCGTTCACGCTCCGCGTGTTCGCCGAGAAGGAGGGCCTGGAGTACCCGCTGCTGTCGGACTTCTGGCCGCACGGCGCCGCTTCCCGTGCCTACGGCGTGTTCGACGAGGAGAAGGGCTGCGCGGTGCGCGGCACCTTCGTCATCGACAAGGCCGGGGTGGTCCGCTGGACCGTCGTCAACGGACTGCCGGACGCGCGCGACCAGCAGGAGTACCTGAAGGCGCTCGCCGCCATCTGAGCCGAACCCCTCCGCGGTGCGGCTTGCGGTATGCGTGATCCCGACATTTTGGGGAACTGGCCACTACGATCGATCCGTTGGCTGGACAGCAACCGCAACCGCACCAACGGGGGCACGGCGAAGTGCTCCCCCTGCATCTGGAGGACTCGTGGGTGTCAGCCTCAGCAAGGGTGGCAACGTCTCGCTCAGCAAGGAGGCGCCCGGCCTGACCGCGGTCCTCGTCGGCCTGGGCTGGGACGCTCGTACCACCACCGGCGCAGACTTCGACCTGGACGCCAGCGCCATCCTCACGTCCGAAAGCGGCAAGGTCGTCTCGGACAAGGACTTCGTCTTCTACAACAACCTCAAGTCCGCGGACGGCTCGGTCGAGCACACCGGTGACAACACCACCGGTGAGGGCGAGGGCGACGACGAGGTCATCAAGGTGAACCTGGCGCTCGTCCCCGCCAATGTCTCCAAGATCGTCTTCCCGGTCTCCATCTATGACGCCGAGACCCGGCTGCAGAGCTTCGGCCAGGTCCGCAGCGCCTACATCCGGATCGTCAACCAGTCCGGCGGCCAGGAGATCGCCCGCTACGACCTCACCGAGGACGCCTCCACCGAGACCGCCATGGTCTTCGGCGAGCTGTACCGCAACGGGACGGAGTGGAAGTTCCGTGCCATCGGCCAGGGCTACGCCTCCGGGCTGCGCGGTATCGCCCAGGACTTCGGCGTCAACGTCTGACGTCGGGCATCGGGCCATCGGGCCAGGTTCCACCGGCTGCCCGCGGCGGCGCGCACAAGGCCGCGGGCAGCCCGCTTTCTCAGCAGTAGACGTCCCAGGGAGGGAAGAACAGATGGGTGTCACGCTCGCCAAGGGCGGCAACGTCTCGTTGTCCAAGGCCGCCCCCAACCTCACCGCCGTGCAGATCGGGCTGGGCTGGGAGGCGAGGGCGACCACCGGTGCCGACTTCGACCTGGACGCCAGCGCCCTGCTGTGCTCCAACGGCCGGGTGCTGGGGGATGAGTACTTCATCTTCTACAACAACCTCAAGAGCCCCGAGGGTTCGGTCGAGCACATGGGCGACGAACTCGTGGGCGGTACCGGCGCGGACGACGACGAGGTCGTCAAGGTCAATCTGACCCAGGTCCCGCCGCAGGTCGACAAGATCGTCTTCCCGGTTTCGATCTATGACGCCGAGGCCCGGCTGCAGAACTTCGGCCAGGTCCGCAATGCCTACATCCGGGTGCTGAACCAGTCCGACGGCGCGGAGTTGGCGCGCTACGACCTCTCCGAGGACGCCTCCAACGAGACCGCGATGATTTTCGGCGAGCTCTACCGCTACAACAACGAGTGGAAGTTCCGCGCGGTGGGGCAGGGGTACGCGTCGGGGCTCAGGGGCATCGCTCTAGACTTCGGAGTTAACGTTCAGTAAGAAAATCTTGCGGGCAGGGCGGGGACTGTCGGGGATCGCTCCCACGGCGTGACGGACACGTCGTGAAGGGCGGTCCCCGCGACTGTGGCTGCGCGCGCTACAGAAAGGTTCAGGCCCCTCCGTGCTCCTCCGTACCTTCGGGTGGTCCTTCGGGATCACCCTGATCGGCCTCGCGGCTGCCGCGTATTTCTGGGGGGCGGACGGCTTCGGCGTCGTCCTGATCCTCTCTGTTCTCGAGATCTCGCTGTCCTTCGACAACGCCGTCATCAACGCGACCATCCTCAAGCGGATGACGCCGTTCTGGCAGAGGATCTTTCTTACCGTCGGCGTGCTGATCGCCGTGTTCGGCATGCGCCTGGTCTTTCCGCTGCTGGTGGTGGCGCTGACCGCGCACATCAGCCCGGTCAGCGTGGTGCAACTGGCACTGGACTCCACCAAGACCCAGGCCGGGCTGACCTACGCCCAGCACCTGGACGCGGCGCATCCGGCGATCGCCGCGTTCGGCGGGATGTTCCTGCTGATGATCTTCCTGGACTTCATCCTCGGTGAGAAGGAGATCCAGTGGCTCGAGTGGCTGGAGAAGCCGCTGGAGAAGATCGGCAAGCTGGACCAGCTGTCGGTGGTCGTCTCGCTGATCGTGCTGATGCTCTCCGCCCGCTTCTTCGCCGAGGGCGGCGCGGAGACCGTGCTGCTGGCCGGCGTCGCCGGACTCACCACCTACCTGGCCGTGGGCGGCCTGTCCAACCTCTTCGAGAGCGCGGGCGAGGACGACGAGGACGAGGACGGCGAGGACGACGACGCGGAGGAGGCAGTCGCCGCGACCCCGCCGACCCGCTCCGGCAAGCCGGCCATCCTGGTCGCCGGCAAGGCCGCGTTCTTCCTCTTCCTCTACCTGGAGGTGCTGGACGCCTCGTTCTCCTTCGACGGCGTCGTCGGCGCCTTCGCCATCAGCCAGGACATCTTCCAGATCACCCTGGGCCTGGGCATCGGCGCGATGTACATCCGCTCCCTGACGGTCTACCTGGTCCGCCAGGGCACCCTGGACGACTACGTCTACCTGGAGCACGGCGCGCACTACGCCATCGGCGCGCTGGCCATCATCCTGATGGTCTCCATCAAGTACACGATCCCGGAGATCGTCACCGGCCTGATCGGCGTGGCCTTCATCGGCCTCGCACTGCTGTCCTCGATCCTGCGCAACAAGCGGGTGGCCGCCGCAGGGGACGTTCCCGAGCTGTAGCTCCCGCAAAAGCCGTGGGGCCCCTCGGGGCCCTACGGTCTGCGGTGGCCCGGGGCGGCGAAGCGGAGGGTGAGGATCTGCTCCAGGGCGGCGCGGGTGGCCACGGAGACGGCGCCGGTGAGTACGGCCGCGTCGCCGAGGGCGGAGACCTCGATGCGGGGCGGGTAGGGGACCCGGGCGGCCAGCCGTTCCCTGATGCGGTCCAGCAGCAGGTCGCCGTTGAGGCCGATGCCGCCGCCCAGGACCACCAGTTCCACGTCCACCACGGCGGCGACCGGGGCCAGGTAGCCGGTGATCCGCCTGGCCTCCTCGTCCACCACCGCGCAGGCGCCCGGGTGGCCGTCCCGGGCCAGCGCGAAGACCTGTTCGGTGGTCAGCGCGCCCCGGGCGGCCTCCTCGGGGAGCCGGGTGACGGCGTAGCGCAGCAGCGAGGCGGCGCAGGGGTCCTGGTCGTCGAAGTCCGCGGGCTCGACCGCGCAGTCCAGCTCGCCGGCCGCGCCGGCGAATCCCCGGTGCAGCTCGCCGTGCAGGACCAGGCCCGCGCCGACGCCGGTGCCCACCGAGAGGAAGGTGAAGCTGTCGGCGGCGGTGCCGTTGCCGCGGCGCTGTTCGCCCAGCGCGGCCAGGTGGATGTCGTTCTCCACGGTGGCCGGCATGGAGAGGGCCTCCTCGAACGCCTCCTGGACCGCGAAGCCGTCCAGGGAGGGGATGTTGGCGCCCTGCCAGATCCGCCCGTCCCGGCGGTCGACGACTCCGGGCACGCCCACGGCCGCGTGCTGCAGCGCCTCGCGGGGGATACCGGCCTCGGCGCAGAGCTCCTCGGCGAGTTCGGCGCCGGTCTGCACGATCCTCGGTGCGTCCAGGCCCTCGACCAGTACGTCGCGGCGGATCCTGATGGTGCCGTCCAGGTCCGCGACCGCGCCCCGGAGCCGCCGCGCGCCGACGTCCAGCGCCAGCACATAGGCGGCCTCGGGGCGCGGGGCGAAGAACAGCGCGCCGTAGGTGGGCCCGAGTTCGGCCCGGACCGTCTCCGACACCAGGCCCATCTCCAGGAGGTCCTGGAGCAGAGCGGAGACGGTCGGTTTGGAGATTCCGGTCCGCCTGGCGATCTCCGCGCGGGAGACCGGGGCCTCGGCGCGGATCACGTCCAGGACGGTCCGAAGGTTGATCTCCTTGAGCGTGGAGGAGGTCGCGGGCCTGGCAATCATGCACACACTTTAGTGCCCCCGGACCGCGTCCCTCCCGGTCAACGGTTCAGCTGAACTGCGGGCTCAGCCGGACCGCAGGCTCAGCCGAACTGCTGCTCCAGGTCCTTGAGCTTCTTCTCCAGCGAGTCGAGCCGGGGCAGCGGGGAGTCGCCGTCGTCCGAGCCGGTCGAGGACACCGGGGCGGTGCTCTCCAGCGCGTCGTGCCGGCGGCGGCGCGGCAGCACGCCGCGGGTCGAGGCGGGCTCCAGTGCGGCGGCGGTCTCGGAGCTGCCGGACGCCTCCAGCGTGGTCAGCTCGCGCAGCGGCGCGGAACGCGAGATGGCCTTCAACTCGGCACGCTCACGCCGGTTCTCCATGCGCTGCCGGGCGGCGGCGGCCTCGCGCTCGCGCTTGTCCTCGCGGACCTCCTCGACCGCGTCGTCCAGCGTGCGGACGTTCTCCAGCAGCATCAACGACCAGGCCTGGTAGGTCTCGACGGGCGCGCGGAGCCAGCGGACCATCCGGATCTGCGGCAGCGGGCGGGGCACCAGACCCTGCTCGCGCAGCGCGGCACGGCGGGTCTGCTTCAGCGCCCGGTCGAACAGCACCGCGGCCGACAGCGACATGCCGGCGAAGAACTGCGGGGCGCCGTTGTGGTCGCCGCCGCGCGGGGCGTGCACCCAGTTGAACCAGGCGGAGGCGCCGGCGAAGAGCCAGACCAGCATGCGGGAGCCGAGCGCGGCGTCACCGTGGCTCGCCTCGCGGACCGCGAGCACCGAGCAGAACATCGCGGCGCCGTCGAGGCCGAAGGGGACCAGGTACTCCCAGCCGCCGGAGAGGTTCAGGTTCTGCTCACCGAAGCCGACCAGCCCGTGGAACGACAACGCGGCGGCGACCGAGGCACAGGCGAACAGCAGGACGTAGGACGCGCTGCCGTAGATGGTCTCCTTGCGGCGGCGGCGTGCTTCGCCGCGCTCCCAGGAGTCGGCGGGCTCGGCGGCGTGCTTGGGCTTCTTGGTGCGCAGCAGGCCCATGACGACCGCGATGACCAGGGCGATCGCACATCCAACGGCCAGCCACACCAGCTGTATGGAGGAAAGGTTCATAAGCGGGATAGCCTCGGCTTCGGGTCGGGCGGCACGGGGGGCCATGGACTGGGGGGACGGGGTCGGGCAGCGGTGCGACGACGGTGTCCCCCGGAGGCGGCGCAGTTGACGCCTCGACACGCGTGCGTGCATGACGCTATCGCGTCAGCAGAGAACGCATCGTACGCCTGAGCCTGTTGTGACCACTAGTCAGGGGTGCGGGAAGGCCGGTGGATGGGTAATCCGCTGGTTGGGTGCTCGGGAGAAGTGCGGAGGGGTGGGGACATGGCGGGTATTCGGGACTTCATGCGCAGGACGGACCAGACCTTCGGTCCAGGGGTGGACCGGCTGACGCTCACCAAGGGCTCGCCCCGGGTGTCGCTGAGCGACCTGGGGGCGGTGAACGGGACCATGCAGGTCAATCTGCACTGGACCTCGCGCGAGGCGGAACCCTCGGCCCGGCCTGCGGGGGAGCGGTTGCGGGGGCTGCTGCGGCCGACCCTGTTCCGGCCGATGACGATGCCTCAGTCGGCGAACCAGATCCTGGCCGTGGACCTCGACCTCGGCGCGCTGTACGAACTGGCCGACGGCACCAAGGGAGTGGTGCAGCCGCTGGGCAACTTCTACGGCGATCTGCAGCACTCGCCGTACATCCGGCTCAGCCGGGACGACCGCTCCGGGGCGCCGTCCGGGGAGATGCTCTACATCGACCTGGAGAAGAAGGACCACTTCAAGCGGATCCTGATCTTCGTCTACATCTACGACGAGACCCCGGCCTTCGACCGTACCCACGCGGTGGTCACGCTGGCGCCGCCCGGCGGCCGGCCGATTGAGGTGCGGCTCGACCAGCGGGCCTCGCAGGCGCGGTCCTGCGCGGTGGCGCTGATCGAGAACAACGGCGGGAACCTGACGGTCCGCCGGGAGGCCAGGTACGTCTACGGCTTCCAGGCGGAGCTGGACCGGCTCTACGGGTGGGGGATGCAGTGGCAGCGGGGCTACAAGCCGGTCGGCGCATAACGCCTGCGGCGGGCTGTTGGATTTTCGGCTGCGGCGTGTGCCTGGTTGGCAGCGCAGTTCCCCGCGCCCCTGCGGGCTGCAACTGGGCCAGTTGCACGTGCTAGGGGCGCGGGGAACTGCGCGACCAGCCATGCACATGCCGCAGGCTTCAGCGCTGGCCCCCCTGGAACTGCGGACCCTGCAGCGGCAGGGCGAAGCCCTCGGGCTCGGGGAGCAGCGCCGGCTGGTACGGCGGCGGGTAGCCGTAGCCGTGAGAGGTGGCGGGTTGGGCCGCGGCCGCGGATTCGACGGCCGGTTGGGGCTTCGGCGGCGTCGGCGGGTGGCTCGGCGGCGGGGGGATGACCAGCTCCGGCTCGGCGGCCGCCGCAGGCGGTTCCTCGGCGGCCGGCTCGTCCTCGTCGATGGTGATGCCGAAGTCGGTGGCCAGCCCCACCAGCCCGGACGAGTACCCCTGCCCGATGGCCCGGAACTTCCAGCCCCCGCTCCGCCGGTAGAGCTCGCCGCAGAGCAGCGCGGTGACCCCGCCGGTGTCGGCGATGTCGAAGCGGGCGATGGCCTCCGCCCCGGGGCCGCCCGCGATGTCGAACAGCAGGATCCGCAGCTCGGGGATCTCGTCGAAGTCGCCGTGCTCGACCGAGCCGCCCACCACCACCCGGTCGATCTCGGTGGGCAGCAGCGCCAGGTCGATGTCGATCGTCTCGGTGACGTCCTCGCCGATCCTGGCCTTGGACCGGTGCCGTACCAGCCCGGACGGGTGCCGGGGCTGGTTGTAGAAGACGAAGTCGTCGTCCGACCCGACCCTGCCGTCCACACCGAGCAGCAGCGCCGACACGTCCACGTCGGGAGCGCCGGGGACGACCCGCCAGCGCAGCACCGCGCGCACCGCGTCCACCTTGGTCAGCGGAGTGTTGGAGCCCTTGGGCATGACCTTGGTCATAGCGGTTGACGCTCTCCCTCTGTCTCAGCTGTCTCAGCGTCGGCTGGGGACGGCACCGGCGGGAAACATTCGACGGGCACCAGGGTAGGCGGCGGGGCGGCGCCGGTGGAACCGGGGAGCATGGCCGGGAACCGACGTGTACGACCGGTACCGGAACCGCGGAACTGCGGGAACTGATTGTCCGATGTGCCCGTTCGGCGTGTTAAGCGGATGCCACGCTTCCGAGAACAGCAGGTTTCCCCACTGGATTCTTACTGCTGGACCCGTACGATTACCGTCACGGCCTCCGTGGTCCCGGACGTCCCACTCTCCGCAGCAGAGAACAACCGTGCTGTCACGCCCAGGAATCCCGAGGAGGGGCCATGCGCCATTTCAGTCAACTCGACGGCGACACCCGTGAGCGCCTCTTCCTCCGGGAACCGGCTGAATTTGATCGCTCCAGCGACCCCTCCATACTGTCGACCGCGCTGGGCGCCACCCTCTACTCGCCGGCCACCCGGCCCCGGCTGTACGACGACGTCCGCAAGCAGGCCGCCAACGGCGTGGTGTCGATGGTGCTCTGCCTGGAGGACGCGATAGACGACAGCGAGGTCGCGGCGGCCGAGGACAATCTGGTCCGGCAGCTGCCGCTGCTGCTGGAACGGGTCGAGGCCGGGGAGCAGCTGCCGCTGCTGTTCGTCCGGGTCCGCCGTCCCGAGCAGATCGTCGACCTCTCGGCGCGGCTCGGTCCCGCGCTGGCGGTGTTGTCCGGCTTTGTGATGCCCAAGTTCACCGAGGAGAGCGGCCTGCCGTTCCTGGAGGCGCTGGAACAGGTCCGCAGCGCCACCGGGCGGCGGCTGTTCGCGATGCCGGTGCTGGAGTCCCCGGAGCTGGCGCATCTGGAAACCCGCAGGGAGACGCTGGCCGGGGTCGCGCTGGTCCTGGAGAAGCACCGGGAGCAGGTGCTCGCGGTCCGCCTCGGCGTCACCGACCTCAGCTCCGCCTACGGGCTGCGCCGGCCGCCGGACCTCACCGCGTACGACGTCCAGCTGGTCGCCTCGGTCATCGGCGACGTGGTCAATGTGCTGGGACGGGCCGACGGCACCGGATACACCGTGACCGGTCCGGTGTGGGAGTACTTCCCGGTCCAGGAGCGGAAGTTCAAGCCGCAGCTGCGCTCCACCCCGTTCGCCGGGACGGAGCCGCCGACCGAGGGGGTCCGGCAGAAGCTGATCGAGCACGACCTGGATGGGCTGATCCGCGAGATCGAACTGGACCGCGCCAACGGCCTGCTCGGCAAGACCTGCATCCACCCCAGCCATGTCCCCGCCATACACGCACTGTCCGTCGCCAGCCACGAGGAGTGGTCGGACGCGGCGGACATCCTGCACCAGGACCGGGCCGGCGGCGGGGTGATGCGGTCGGCCTACACCAACAAGATGAACGAGGTGAAGCCGCACCGCGCCTGGGCGCAGCGGGTGATGCTGAGGGCCTCGGTGTTCGGTGTGGCGCGCGAGGGCGTGACCTTCGCGGAACTTCTGGCTGCCTGTCTGTGCCCCTGACGAGGGCTGCGGGACATCTGACGGTCACTCCCCCGTGATGGACTGGGGGAGTGGACAGACATGCGCATGTGCACGGATGAACGATCGACGAAAGCAGGACGATGACGGCTGAGCAGCAGTTCCAGGGGCGGAAGAACGGCACCGTATGGCCGGGGGAGTGGGTCGAGCAGCGGCTCGGCGTCCGGTTGCCGGAGCCGTCCGTGCGGGAACTGCTGGGCCTGGCGCTGCGGCAGAATCCGCGCCGGGCGCATCTGCTGGTCTCCCAGGTGCTGGGCAAGCATGTGCCGCAGCTGCCCGAGGTGGTGTACGGGGCCGGCTACCGGCTCGGCGAGGCGGTACGGGACCTGCTCGGCCCGCTGGCACAGCCGGTGGTGCTCGGCTACGCGGAGACGGCGACCGGCCTCGGCCACTGCGTCGCGGACGGCCTCGGCGGCGCCTCCGGAGCAGCCGCCCCCTATCTGCACTCGACCCGCCGTCCGGTCGCGGGCATCGAGGCGGTGGTGTTCGAGGAGGAGCACTCGCACGCCACCGAGCACCTGCTGTTGCCCGCCGATCCGGGCTTCCTCGGCGGTGACGGACCGCTGGTCCTGGTCGACGACGAGCTGTCCACCGGCCGCACCGTGCTGAACACCGTGGCCGCTCTGCACGGGCGCCACCCGCGCGGCCACTACGTCGTCGCCGCGCTGATCGACACCCGCAGCCCCGAGGACCGCGAGGCGTTCGACAAGACCGCCGCCGACCTGGGCGTCCGCATCGATGTGGTGGCCACCGCCGGCGGCGCGGTCGAGCTGCCGGAGCGGGTACTGGAGCGCGGCGCCGCGCTGGTCGCGGCCGAGGAGACCCGGCAGGGCTGCGCCGTGCCCGAAGCCGGGCCGCTCGCCCCGCTGGCCCGGGTCGAGCTCGGCTGGCCGGCCGGGCTGCCGGACGGCGGCCGGCACGGCTTCACCGCCGCCGACCGGGCCCGGCTGGAGCAGGCGCTGCCGGAGATGGCCGCGCGGCTCGCGGAGCAGCTGTCCCCGGCGCAGTCGGACCCGGGGCAGTCGGACGGATCGCCGCGCCGGGTGCTGGTCCTCGGCCAGGAGGAGCTGATGTACGCGCCGCTACGGCTCGCGGGCGCGCTCGCCGAGCGGCTCGGCGCCGGCAGCGAGGTGCGTTTCTCCACCACCACCCGCTCCCCGGCGCTGACCGTCGACCACCCCGGCTACGCCCTGCGCACCCGGCTCGCCTTCCCCTCGCACGACGCCCCCGCCGACGGCGAGGGGCGCCGCTACGCCTACAACGTCGCCCCCGGCAGCGACCCGTCCCGCCGCTTCGACGCGATCGTGCTGGTCGTCGACGACCACGGCGACCGGGCGCCGCTGCACGCCCCGGGACGCGGACTGCTGGACCGGCTGCGCGGCGTCACCGACCGGGTGCTGCTGGCCGTCGTGCCCGCACACCGTCCGCGCCGGGCGCCCGCGCCCTCCAGCGCGCCCGCGCCCGCTTCTGCAAGCGCGCTCCCTCAGCCGCTGTACGGGCCAGCCTTCTCCTCCTACCGCGCCGAGGAGGTCTCCTGGCTGCTCAAGGACCTCTCCGAGGTCACCCTGGAGGCCCCCACCGAGGAGCGCGAGGAGGCCATCCAGCAGGGCGGCGCCCACTACGCCGAGTCGCTGCCGGTCGAGTACCAGCCCACCGCCGCCTACCAGGAGCTGTTCCAGCAGGCCCTGCGCGAGTCGGCGGGACGGATGGCGGAGGCCGTGGCCGTGGTCACCGAGACCGTGCTCGCCGAACGCGGCCGGGGCGTCGTGCTGGCCTCGCTGGCCCGCGCCGGAACCCCGGTCGGCGTGCTGATGCGGCGCTGGGCGCAGTACGCGCACGGCATTGACCTGCCGCACTACGCCGTGTCCATCGTCCGCGGCCGGGGCATCGACGCCGTCGCCCTGCGCTATCTGGCGGACCGTCACAACGCCGCCGACGTGGTGTTCGTCGACGGCTGGACCGGCAAGGGCGCGATCACCCGCGAGCTGGCCGAGGCCCTGGCGGGCACCGGGTTCAACCCGGAGATGGCCGTCCTCGCCGACCCGGGCCACTGCGTGCGGACCTTCGGGACCAGGGAGGACTTCCTGATCCCCTCGGCCTGCCTCAACTCCACCGTCTCCGGGCTGGTCTCGCGGACCGTGCTGCGCACCGACCTGATCGGCCCGGACGACTTCCACGGCGCCAAGTTCTACCGCGAGCTCGCCGACGGCGACGTCTCCGAGCAGTTCCTGGACGCGATCACCGCTTGCTTCCCCGATGTCAGCGCCACTGCCGCCGCCGACAGCCCCGACCGCGAACCCGACTGGTCCGGCTGGGCCGCCGTGGAGCGCATCAGCGAGGAGTACGGCATCAACAGTGTGAACCTGGTCAAACCAGGGGTGGGCGAGACCACCCGGGTCCTGCTGCGGCGGGTCCCCTGGAAGGTACTGGTCCGGCGCGGGGCCGAGGCCGAGCTGCGCCACGTCCGGCTGCTCGCCGAGCAGCGCGGCGTACCCGTCGAGGTGGTCGACGGCCTGCCCTACAGCTGCGTCGGACTGATCCACCCCCGGTACACCCGGGGCGCTACCGGAGACGAGGGCACCGCGGTATGAGCGTCCCCCTGCACGGAAGCGACCGCTACCTGGTCGGCAGCGACCTGGACCGGACCCTGATCTACTCGCCGCGGGCCCTGGCCCTGGACATGTCCGACGAGACGGCGCCCCGGCTGCTGGCCGTCGAGGTGCACAACGGCAAGCCGTTGTCCTTCATGACCGAGCACTGTGCCGAACTGCTGGCCGAGCTGATCAGCGCGGCAGAATTCGTCCCGGTGACCACCCGCACCCGGGCCCAGTACCAGCGGGTGCACCTGCCGGGACCCGTCCCGGGCTGGGCCCCCCGCTACGCCATCTGCGCCAACGGCGGACGGCTGCTGGTGGACGGGCTGACGGACGAGGACTGGACCGCGCACATCTCGTCCACCCTGGCCACCAGCTGCGCGCCGCTGGACGAGATCGTGCACCACCTCGCGCTGGCCGCCGACCCGGAGTGGACGCTGAAGCGGCGGGTCGCCGAGGAACTCTTCGCCTACCTGGTGGTCGAGCGGGAGCAGCTGCCCGAGGGCTGGGTCGCCGAGCTGACCGGCTGGGCCGACGAGCGCGGCTACACCGTCTCGCTGCAGGGCCGGAAGATCTACCTGGTCCCGCAGCCGCTGACCAAGTCGGCGGCGCTCGCCGAGGTCGAGCGGCGGACCGGGGCCTCCACGGTGCTCACCGCGGGGGACTCGCTGCTGGACGCGGAACTGCTGCTGGCCGCGGACGCCGGCTTCCGGCCCGGGCACGGCGAACTGGCCGACACCGGCTGGACCGCGCCGGGCGTGACCGCGTTGCCGCAGGTGGGCGTGGCAGCGGGCGAGGAGATCGTCCGGCGACTCCTCGCCCGGGTACGGGTGCGCACGCCGGTGCGCTGACGGTTCTGCGGGCTCTCGGCTCTGCGGGCTCTCGGCTCTACGGGGTCTCAGCCGCAGCAACCGCCGCCACAGCAACCGCCTCCGCCGCCCTGGGCGGGGGCGGCGCCCGCACTGCCGGAGGCCGTACCAGTCACGGCGACCATGGACATCAGCTTGACGGCGTCGTCGTGACCGGCCGGGCACATCGCCGGGGCGTCCGACTGGGACATCGGGCGGCGGAGTTCGAACGTGGCACCGCAGGTGCGGCAGCGGTAGTCATAGCGAGGCATGCCGCCAACTCTACGGCCTGCGGGCCCGGCGGTGGCGGCTACCGGTGTCCCGCTCCGCGCTCCTCGCGGATCGCCTGGACCACCTGGGCCGCGGTCTCCCGTACCGCCGCCAGCTCGGTCAGGAAGTGCCAGTAGTCGGGATGACGGCCCGTCAGCGCGTCGGCGGCCCGGTCCAGCCGCTCCACGGCGGCGTCCAGCGGACCGGCATGGCGCGGATCGGGCGCGCTGCGCCCGGCCATCGCCAGCCGCTGGGCGTCCCGCAGGGCGAAACGGGTGCGCTCGATCTCGGCCTGGGGCGCGCGCTGGGCCTCGTTGAGCGAGTGCAGCCGCTCGTTGACGGTGGCCACGGCCCCGTCCGCGGTGTTCAGCAGGGTACGGGTGGTCGCCAGGATGCTGACGGCGTCCGGCCAGCGCTGCTCGTCCCTGGCCTTGGCCGCCTCGGCCAGCCGCTGCTGCGCGTTGCGGACCGCCGCCTCGGTCTGCTCGGGGACGTTCTGCAGGTCCACCCAGCAGGCCGAGCTGAAACGGCGGCGCAGCTCGCTCAGGGTGGGCCCGATATTGCCGGCCCGGGTCTCCAGCGCCTGGGTGCGGGTGCGCAGCGACGCCAGCCGCTGGTCGATCTCCCGGGCCTGCTCCGGCAGCCGCTCGGCCTCGGCGCGGATCGCCTCGGCGCTGCGCTGCACGTCCGTGGCGGTGCGGAGGATCGCCTGCACGCCGTGCTTGCCCGCTCCCTCGCCGAGCAGCGTCAGCTGCGGGCCGAGCGCGGCAAGCCGCCGGGACAGGTCGTCGGCGCCGATCCGGGCGGCCTTGACCGCGTCCAGCGCGTTGCTGGCGGCCAGCCAGGACTGCTTGGCCCGCTGCACGGCCGGGCCGACCTGCGCCAGCTGGGTCTCGGCCGCGGCGACCAGCGGCTGCAGAAAGCCGGCGAAGCGCTCCAGCTCCGTCCGCACGTCGACCAACTGCTGCCTGGCGTGGTCCAGCTGCTGCCGGGCCTGGTTGGCGGAGCCGTGGTCGAGGTCCTCGGCGTCCAGGTCGTGGGCGTCCAGGGCGGTGATGTACTCGCTGCTGACCTGGTCGATCCTGGTGCCCAGCGCGGCGAAGTCAGCGATGGCCCGGCGGGCGTTGGGGGAGTTGTCGGAGGCGGCGACCGCTTCCACCGAGATCCGCACGTCCCGCTGGACGGTGTCCAGCTCCAGGAACGCCTGCGCAGCGGCGTCCTTGGCCGCCTGCGCGGCCGCGCGCCCAGCATCGCCACGCCCCCATCGCGCTGATCCCGACGCCACGTCTTCTCCCGCTCCACGTGCCCTGCCACCAGGCCACGTCGGCCCGTCGCCCCCATCCTCGCACCCCGGCCCACACCCCCGCACTCAACCTGACATGCCGCGAACACCGGCCCCGAGCCCGGCCCAGGGCCCGGTCTCCGACCCGAGCCCCGCCCCGACACCGGGCACCCGCCGGAGCAGGTATCCTTACCTCTCGCACGGGCGCATAGCTCAGCGGTAGAGCGCCGCCCTTACAAGGCGGATGTCGGCGGTTCGAAACCGTCTGCGCCCACATCGTGTTGTACACCCGCAGGTTAGAGACTTGGTCGAGTCGGCAGGACGCGGCTCGGCCGGGTCTGGACCCCGACCGAACGCGGAGGCGTGCAGTGACCGTCACTGAGGATCGGCCGCAGATGCTGGCCGAGGAGTTTGAGCGCATCGCGGCAGCTGCTGAGCGTGAAGGCGTTCGGCTTGAGTTCGTCCTTGGGAAGCTGGGGGTCAAGGCGGTGCCGGACGGGGACCACGACGAGATCATCCGCTGGGTGATGGAGCACTGCATGCAGCAGCGGCCCGACCTGTGGCTCTACCCGGAGCGCGGGTTGAAGGTCGAGACCTACCGCAAGGGGCATGCGAAGCCGGACGGGTCCCTGGCTCCGAAGGGCAGCTTTGCCGGCCAGGGCGAGTGGGCCGCGGCAGACCGAGTGCTGATGGTGGTCGAGGTGACGTCCTACGACACGGACACCGACAAGCGCGACCGGGAGGAGAAGCCTCGGGCGTACGCGCAGACCGACATCCCGGTGTACTTTCTGATCGACCGGGACTCTTGCGAGACGTTGGTCTACAGCGAGCCGGAGGACGGTGCCTACGCCAGCCTCACCCGGCGTTCCTTCGGGAAAACCGTGGAGTTGCCCCACCCGGTGGGGGTCTCCCTGGACACCGAGCCGCTGAAGGACTGGGTGCGCTGACCCGGCCCTGGGGTGATCCGCTACGGGTTGGTTTCGTGGTGTCGGCGACGGTTGACGGTTTCGGTCGCCCACCTCGGTGACGGTGTCGGGGTGACGGACCTCTGCGATGCTGCGTTGGCGAACCTTCAGATCGCCCACGCACGCGGGTCTGAGGAACCACCCGTCAGGCACGAGTGGGCCAAAGATGCAGCCTGGGGTGCTCAACCGACTCCGCGAGGTCCGCCAGGCTGCCATGCACCGATACCCGACCAAGGCCCGCGCCGAGGGCTGCTCTCAGCAGACCGACCACGCTCGGCGGAAGGCGCATGTGGCTTCGACGGAGGCTGACGAAGTGAAACTCGAATGGCGGCCCTGCCGAGTCAGCGAGTAGGGCCACCGACCTGCGCCGCAGGCATGACGCATACCCCCGCCCGGCGCGAGGCCGAACGGGGCGATGAGGTCGATTCGTTCAGCCGAGCTTGCTGCGCCCGGTCTTGCCGCGCGCGGCCGGTGCCGTACCCGCGCGCCTCGGTCCCCGGGTCCGGGGCTTGGCCATGCCGTCGGCGAGATTGAAGCCGGCGCTGGCGGCCAGAGCTGGGGAGTGCTCGGGCTGGCAGGTGGCGCAGAAGATCTCTGAGGCCGGACCGGTCGGGTAGTTCATGTCCACCGGTGGCAAGTAGTGGTTGCCGCAGTCCTGGCACACGAAGATCCCGCGGCTGATGTCGTCGCTCATGCGATCCTCCCGGTGCCGCCGCAGCTGTTGCAGGGGCCGTAGACATGGTGGGCTGCAGGGACTTCATTCCCCATGGCGTCGCGCTCGTAGGTGTATTCGATTTTGGTCGTCTGGCCACTTCCACCACAGGCCGAACAGGGCTGATCGGGCACGGTCGCCCCCGAAGGTCGAGATCCTACGCCTACGGTAGCGGGGTGGGCACGCACCGTGGAAGAAGTCGAGGCCTTTGCTGAATCAGGCCGATGCCTATTGCCGGCCAGGCCTTCCGCGCACTTGTCCAACCCCAGCGATACCCCCGAATCGGATCGCCCTGCGATTCGAACATGAGAGCCCTGAGGGGCACGAGATCTCGTGCCCCTCAATGCGGACCACCGGCAGTTCGGTCGCTGAGGTCTCTCATTCTGAGAGGGCGGGCTACGTACCCTGCAGTCAACTCGGGCCGACACGGTACCTCTCTGCCGGCACGCCGACCCCCATGAGCAGCGCAGACAGGGTGATCACGTCGGCAAGGACGACGTGGATCTGCAAGGCCGGAATCACCAGGACCACGATGACGATGATGACCGTGATCGGCCAACGTACGAAAGAAACGGCTGGCCGCGGCGCTGCGCAATGGGGCAAACTCATAGCGGACCTCCTTGGAGGCTTCATGGCCCGTTCGTATCGCGCTGCTGTCCAGGCTGGAGCGGTACGGGCGGGCCTGTTTCGTCTTGGCTATTCGAGATGGTAACGCCAGTGCACATGCACGTGCAGGTGCTTATGCAAGTGCATGTGCACGCGGTCGAGTGCAGGGTTCGGCGAATCCCCAGATCCTCCATGGCCGCGACCTGAAGAGGAGACCTGGCATGACGATCCAGCGCATGGACAACGTCCTCATCGTTGTCGCCGACCTTGACGCCGCCATTGCGTTCTTCGTCGAGCTCGGCATGGAGTTGGAGGGCAGGGCGCCATTCCAGGGACGTTGGGCGGAGCGTGTCATCGGGCTTGACGACGTCCGGCAGGAGATCGCCATGCTGAGGACTCCGGACGGCCACGGCCGAGTTGAGCTGGCGATGTTCCACGCGCCGAAGGCGATCAGCGTCGAGCCGAAGGACGCGCCGGTGAACACGCTGGGCATTCGCCGCATCATGTTCGCCGTCGACGACATCGAGGACGTCGTCGCCCGCCTGCGCACCCACGGTGCCGAACTAGTCGGTGAGGTGGCGCAGTACGAGGACAGCTATCGGCTCTGCTATGTCCGCGGCCCCGAGGGCATCATGGTCGGACTGGCTGAGCAGATCGGCTGAAGGCTGCCGAAGGGATCGAACGGTTGCTGGTGTCAGCCGTCCCATGGAGGCACAATCGAACACATGAACGAACGATCCTGGCGGCCGGCCCCTGACGACTGGCCCACCGCGCTGCCCTCACCCGAGAGTCGCGACCTGCCCCGAGCCGCCCTTGCCTGGCTCTACGAGACCATGCCGACCGACCGATGGCTGCACGCAGTCCTCCGTGACCAGCCCTGGACCCTGGCTGTCATGGGCACGTGGCGCATCGACCGGGAGATGGAGATCCACCGCGCATCCCGGCGCTACGTCGCCGACACCTGGCCCGACGTCCTGGGTCCGCAGATCACGGCGCAGCTCCTTGCGGCCCACGATGACGAGGCCGAGCGCCTGACCGTGCTGGGGCGCCAGCTGCGGGCGGTGGAGACCGTGCTGTTCCAGGGCGGCAACCGGCCCTGGTAGGCGGCTGTGTGCTGATGAAGGAAAACCATTTCTCTTCGGGTTGTGCCCCGTCAGCCGCCGAGCTCATTGCCATCTGGAAGGGATGGAACCACTCCTGTTCGATCCCTTGACTGGTACCAGGGCGAGCTCTAGCTTCATGCACGGCAAAGGGTTTCCTGATATTTCCCTTGATTCGCCGAGCCGTTCCATGATCTGACGTTCCATCGGGCCGCTTTTGGCATGCCCGCGATTGTTAGCGCTAACACGAGATATCCGCGGCACGCCGGAACCACTGCGACCGTCCGCGCCACCGACGCCGCCTCGGCTCGCACGAAAAGGACAGACATGAACAGACTCCCCCGTCGGAGACGAGCGGCCTGCCTCGTCACGGCTGTTGCGCTGACCGCGGCGACCGCCGGATGCTCGGCGCTGGGCGCCGGCGGCTCGGCCAAGGGTCAGTACGTCGTATGGGATCCCTATCCGCAGTTCGACGCAGGTTCGCCCTGGGCCGCACTGCTCGACAGCTGCGGGGCCCAGGCCGGGGTGAAGGTGGTGCGCAACACCTTCGACACCGGAGAGATGACCGGCCTGCTGGAGGCGGCCGTGGCGCAGAGTGCGCAGCCCGATGTGCTGATCGTCGACAATCCCGCCGTCGCCGATCTGGTCGGCCGGGGCCTGCTGACCACCACCGATCAGAGCGGGATCGCCACGTCGGCGGTGCAGCCGAACCTCCTGGCTGCCGGCCAGGACCACACAGGCACCTACGGCACGCCGATCGGCGCGAACACCCTGGCCCTGTACTACAACAAGAACCTCCTGCGCAGCGCAGGGGTGGACATCTCCACGGTCAAGGACTGGGCGAGCCTCACCGATGCGCTGGCCAAGGTCACTTCGTCCGGTAAGCAGGGCATCACCTTCGTCGGGGCCGCGTCGGAGGAGGAGACCTTCCAGTTCCTGCCGTGGTTCTGGGGCGCCGGGGCGCAGCTGACCCGGCTCGACTCCGTGCAGGCCCGCTCGGCCCTGTCGCTGTGGACGGACTGGGTCCACCACGGGTACACCACCTTGGTCGCCAACTCCCCGACTCAGGGAGATAGTTGGAAGAACTTCCAGACCGGGCAGGTGGCCTTCGCCGAGAACGGCACCTGGGAACTGCCTTCGGCGAAGCAACTCCCCTTCGGCTACGGCATCATCCCGGTGCCGGCCGAGGGCGGCGGCGACGCCCCTGTACCCCTGGGTGGAGAGTTCGTCACCATCCCCGTGCAGAAGAACGCCGCGCGCTATGCCGCCAGCAACAAGATCGTCACCTGTTTGACCAGCGCCGACAACTCGTACGCCACCGACCGGACGCTGTCCTACATCGCCCCCACCACCGCGGTCCAGGGCAAGCAGGTGACGGCGGACCCGAGCCTGGCCGTCTGGCGACGCGCCGTCCAGGATGCCAAGGGGCGCACCAGTGACAACCTCGGCAGCAAGTACGCGGGCATCTCCCAGGCCCTGGCGAACGCCGTCAGCACCTCGCTGAGCGGCAACAAGACGCCGCAGGCTGCGCTGCACGCGGCGGCGCAGACGGCCGGAGCCGCCAAGTAGCGAATATCGCATTCTCAGTAGCAGAGAGGTATCCTCTCCACGACTTCCAGAACTTCTCGATGGGGAGGCCTCCTTGGCCGGCACTGTGCAGGGGAAGGTCGCTGTGGTCAGCGGCGGCTCGACCGGGGTCGGCCGGGCGGTGGCGAAGCTGCTGGCGGAGAACGGGGCCCAGGTGGTGCTGCTGGCCCGGCGCGCCGACCGGCTGGAGGCAGCCGCGCGCGACATGGACGGGACGGTGCTGACCATCCCCACGGACGTCAGCAGCGGCGACAGCGTCCGGGCGGCCTTCGCCGAGGTCGAGAAGCGGTTCGGCCGGGTGGACATCCTGGTCAACAGCGCCGGTGTCGCCCGCATTCGCGCCATCGAGGAGACCCAGGACGAGGACATCCAGGCCTGCGTCGGCACCAATCTGCTGGGGCCGATCCACACGATCCGCTCCGCGGTGCCGCTGCTGCGCGCGGCGGGAGGCGGCGACATCCTCAACATCTCGTCCGAGATCACCCTGGACCATATGCCGCTGATGGCGATGTACGCGGCGAGCAAGCACGGCCTCAACGGTTTCACCGCCGCGATGCGGCGGGAGCTGCGCGGGGACGGCATCAGGGTCGGCCTGGTGATCCTGGGGTCGATCGCGGACAGTGCCTTCGTCGAGAACTTCAGCGACGAGGACCGGCGGCGCGCCCACCCGGTGTGGGTGGCCGACGGCTACCTGACCAGGGTGGGCGCCGCGAAGCCGCTCACTTCGGCCACGGTGGCGGGCCTGCTGTACGGACTGCTGACCAACCCGCCGGAGGTGGGGCAGGACGTGGTCCACATCCGTCCGGCCGGCTGAAGCGACGCCCGCAGTCGGACTCCGATCGGCTGACGAGGGATCAGTTCTGCGGGCGCAGGGCGGCGAGCTGCTGGTCGAAGGGGAGGAAGTCGAGCTCCTCCTCGTCCGCGGGGACCACCGGCCGTGCGTGGCCGAGCAGAGCGGTGAGTTCGCCCGCCGCGCGGGAGATCCGTCCGGGCAGGCTGTCGGTGAGGGCGGAGTCGCCGGATCCCCAGTCCTCCGAGGCCGCGTAGACGCCGGTGGGCAGCACCACGGCGCGCAGGTAGGAGAACAGCGGGCGCAGCGCGTGGTCCAGCACCAGCGAGTGCCGGGCGGTGCCGCCGGTGGCGGCGATCAGCACCGGCTTGCCGGCCAGCGCGGTGTTCTCGATGACGTCGAAGAAGGACTTGAACAGGCCGCTGTACGAGGCGCTGAACACCGGGGTGACCGCGATGATGCCGTCCGCGCCGGTCACCGCCGCCACGGCCTCGCGCAGGGCGGCGCCGGGGAAGCCGGTGACCAGGTTGTCGGCGATGGCGTGCGCCAGCTCCCGCAGCTCGACCACCTGGATCTCCACCTCGCGGCCCTGTCCGTCCAGGCCGACCCGTGCCGCGTCGGCCAGGCGGTCGGCGAGCAGGCGGGTGGACGAGGGCTGGCTGAGGCCGGCCGAGACGACGGCTATACGGACGGGAGCGGTCACGGTTTCCTCCGACTACGTTGATCGGGACGACTACTGAACTGGTGTCAGACAGCGGTGGCGGCAGCGGCGTCCGCCTCGGCGGCCTTCGCGGCGACCCGGGCGGCGTGCGTGGGCGCGTCCGGGACGTCGGCCGGTCGGCCGATCGCGAACTCCTTGCGGAGCACCGGGACGACCTCTTCGCCGAGGATGTCGAACTGCTCCAGCACGGTCTTCAGCGGCAGCCCGGCGTGGTCCATCAGGAACAGCTGGCGCTGGTAGTCGCCGAAGTGCTCGCGGAACGCCAGGGTGCGCTCGATGACCTGCTGGGGACTGCCGACCACCAGCGGGGTCTCGGCCATGAACTCCTCCATCGAGGGGCCGTGGCCGTAGACGGGGGCGTTGTCGAAGTACGGGCGGAACTCGCGCACCGCGTCCTGCGAGTTCTTGCGCATGAACGCCTGGCCGCCGAGTCCGACGATGGCCTGCTCGGGAGCGCCGTGGCCGTAGTGGGCGAAGCGCTTGCGGTAGAAGGCGATCAGCTTCTGGTAGTGCTCCTTGGGCCAGAAGATGTTGTTGGCGAAGAAGCCGTCGCCGTAGTAGGCGGCCTGCTCGGCGATCTCGGGGCTGCGGATGGAGCCGTGCCAGACGAACGGCGCGACGTCGTCCAGCGGGCGCGGGGTGGCGGTGAAGCCCTGCAGCGGGGTGCGGAACTTCCCCTGCCAGTCCACCACGTCGTTGTCCCACAGCTGCCGCAGCAGGGCGTAGTTCTCGACGGCCAGGTTGATGCCCTCGCGGATGTCCTTGCCGAACCACGGGTAGACCGGGCCGGTGTTGCCGCGGCCCATCACCAGGTCGACGCGGCCGTCGGCGAGGTGCTGGAGCATCGCGTAGTCCTCGGCGATCTTCACCGGGTCGTTGGTGGTGATCAGCGTGGTCGCGGTGGAGAGGATCAGGTTCTCGGTGCGGCCCGCGATGTGGCCGAGCATGGTGGTGGGGGAGGACGGCACGAAGGGCGGGTTGTGGTGCTCACCGGTGGCGAAGACGTCCAGGCCCACCTCCTCGGCCTTGAGCGCGATGGCCACCATGGCCTTGATCCGCTCGTGCTCGGTCGGCTTGACCCCGTTGGTGGGGTCGACGGTGACGTCCCCGACCGAGAAGATCCCGAACTGCATGGCGGTCATGGCTGGCTCCTCCAGTAGTTGATAGTTCAACTATACAGGCCGAATAACGGGCGGTACAGGTGATCTATTCCTGTACCGCCCGTCAGGTGGCGCAGCGCGGTCGGAGGTCAGTCCAGCAGCGCGGTCACGTTCCCCGCGCCGACCGTACGGCCGCCCTCACGGACCGCGAAGCCCAGGCCGGGCTCCAGCGGGACCGGCCGTCCCAGCTCGACGGTCAGCTCGACCGTCTCCCCGGGCCGGGCCACGCCCGTCTCCTGGTGGACGCCGCCCAGCGTGACGTCGCCGACCACGTCCCCCGTACGCAGGTAGAACTGCGGGCGGTAACCGCTGGTGACCGGTGTGCGCCGGCCGCCCTCGGCGGTGCCGAGCAGGTACACCCGCGCGGTGAAGCGGGTGTGGGTGCTGATGCTGCCCGGCGCGGCGACGACCTGTCCGCGGCGGACCTGCCCGCGCTGCACCCCGCGCAGCAGCAGCGCGACGTTGTCGCCGGCTTCCGCCGCCTCCATCGTCCTGCCGAACGTCTCCACACCCGTGACCACCGAGGTCAGCTGCTCGCCGCCGAGGCCGAGCACCTCCACCCGGTCACCCATCCGCACCCGGCCGCGCTCGACCGCCCCGGTGACGACCGTGCCGCGACCGGTGATGGTCAGCACGTTCTCCACCGGCAGCAGGAAGGGCGCGTCGGTGTAGCGGACCGGCGTGGGCACGGCGGTGTCCACCGCGTCCAGCAGGTCGCCGATCGCGGCCGTCCACTGCGGGTCCCCGTCGAGGGCGCGCAGCCCGGACACCCGCACCACGGGCAGCCCGGCTCCGTCGTACCCCTGGTCGGTGAGCAGCTCGCGCACCTCCAGCTCGACCAGGTCCAGCAGTTCGGGGTCGCCGGCGTCGGCCTTGTTGAGCGCGACGACGATGTGCTCGACCCCGACCTGACGCGCGAGCAGCACGTGCTCCGCGGTCTGCGGCATCACCCCGTCCTGCGCGGAGACGACCAGGATCGCCCCGTCCAGCTGGGAGGCGCCGGTGATCATGTTCTTGACGAAGTCGGCGTGCCCCGGCATGTCGATGTGGGCGTAGTGCCTGGTGGCGGTCTCGTACTCGACGTGGGAGATGTTGATGGTGATCCCCCGGGCGGCCTCCTCCGGGGCCCGGTCGATCCGGTCGAACGGCACGAAGCTGCCGCTGCCCCGGTCGGCGAGGACCTTGGTGATGGCGGCGGTGAGGGTGGTCTTGCCGTGGTCGACGTGACCCATCGTGCCGATGTTGAGGTGCGGCTTGGTGCGCAGGTAGGCCTGCTTGGACATGATGCTTCCTGGTGGTGACCGGCCCGACGGGCCTGGCGGGATGGGGACCTCAGGGACGGGCCGACCTTCCCCGTCCGAGGTCCCGGGACATCCCGGGGAAGGTCAGCGTCGCGCGCCGTCGAAGGTTGCTGCTGCGGCGGCCGTTGCCGGCGCGAGTGCCAGTGCCAGGTCGAGTGCCAGGGCAGCGGTCATCGCACCCGCGACTGCGGGCTTGAGGGCGATGACGTAGCTGGACATGTCGAGCATCATGCCGGGTCGGTGAGTTGGACGCGAATGGTTTTCCGCTGCCCCGCCACGACGCCGTCAAGGCGTCGCTTCCGTTGACGGAGCGTCAGTCGGCTGTCCCAGTGGCAGGTGGTTGAAGAGGAGGTTCAGGGCGAAGGCGGTGAGGGTGGCGCTGGTGATCGCGCTGCCGGCGATGGTCTGGAACCACTGGGGGAGGCCGTGGTAGACGGACGGGGCGACCACCGGGAGCATGCCGACGCCGAGGGCGTCAACTTTCTGTTGAAACTGTTACCCCGTCATTTCCTCGGCACTGCACAATGGTTGCTTCGAAGATCTGTATCAGGGGGAGTCACCGGAATGAGCCAGACCACCAGCGCCGCGCCCGTCACGCTGATCACCGGCGGTGCCACCGGCATCGGCGCCGCCACCGTCGGGCAGCTGCTCGCCGCCGGGCACCGGGTCGGTGTCACCGGCCGCGACCAGCAGCGGTTGGAGCGGTTCGCGGCCGGGATCGGGGCGGGCCGGGACGTGCTGCTGCCGGTCGCCGCCGACGCGACCGACTACGCCTCGGTCAGCCAGGCCGTGGACGCCACCGTCAAGGAGTTCGGCCGGCTGGACGCGGTGATCGCCAATGCGGGCTTCTCCACCCACGACAACCTCGCGGACGGCGACCCCGAGCAGTGGCGGGAGATGCTGCTGGTCAACGTCCTCGGCCCGGCCGTGCTGATCAAGGCGGCGCTGCCGGAGCTGACCCGGAGCGGCGGGCGGGTGGTGCTGATCGGCAGCACCGCCGGGATCAAGAACACCCCGGGCAACATGTACTCGGTCTCCAAGTCCGCGCTCACCTCGCTGGCCGAGAACGCGCGGGTACTGGTGACCGGCGCCGGGGTCGGGGTCACCCTGATCGCCCCGGGCCGGGTGGACACCCCGTTCTGGAGCAGCCACCCCGGTCGCGAGGTCCCCGCCGGACCGGTGCTGACGCCCGAGCAGATCGCCGGCGCGGTCCTGTGGGCGCTGGGGCAGCCGGCCGGGGTCGAGGTGAACACCGTCGTCGTCCGGCCCACTGGCCAGACCCACGGACGCCCGATTGTCAGTGGCCGGAGGTAGCGTGATGGACACAGCGGCTTGAGAGCTTGAAGGGGGTCGCGCCCGTGTCTCTTCCCACTCCGTCCATTCCCAGTCGGTCTCTTCCCACGGTGTCCATTCCCGTTGGAACCGGCTCGGCGGGGTCCGTCCCCACGTCCTGGTTCGGGGTGCCGACGCCGTTGCCCAGTGGTCCGGTCCGGATCGGGATAACCGACGTCGGTGTGGTCGCGGCGAGCTTCGGGGACAGCGGGGCGGACGCGGTGCGGGCCGGCGACGAGGAGAAGGCCGCCCTTGTCACCGAGCGGATCGGGGAGTTCTTCGCCGGGCGGCGCCGGTCGTTCGACCTGCCGATCGACTGGCGCTCGACGGCTGCCGGGCCGCAGCGCGCCGTGCTCCAGAAACTCCAGCGCAGCGTTCTCTACGGACAGACCATCACCTACGGACAACTGGCGGTCCGCAGCGGCGTCTTCGACGATGTGCTGGACCAGGGCGGGCTCGCCGCCCGGGCGGTGGGCTCGATCATGGGCTCCAATCCGCTGTTCCTGCTGGTGCCGTGCCACCGGGTGGTGGCCGCGGACGGCATCGGCGGGTTCGGCGGGGGAGCCGTCGGCATGGAGGTGAAGCGTTGGCTGCTGACCCTGGAGGGGGTCCTCGCGCCGACGCTCGACTGGGCCGGTCCCGGCTGAGGCGCGATCTCGGCCGGGGCCGGTCAGCCCACTGTCGCAGCTTCGGCCGGCTCGGGGATCCCGCTGGTCGCGGCCTGCCGGGCGGCGCCGTCGCGCAGGGTGAAGGCGTAGAGCGCCGACACCACGGAGATGGCGGCCAGTACCAGATAGGCGTTCTGGTAGGTCGACACCGAGGGGCCGACGCCACCGGCTCCGGCCGCGCCGGCACCGCCTGCTACCAGCAGGGTGGTGACCACGGCGGGAGCCAGTGCGCCCGAGGTCTGGCGGACCACCGTGTTCAGGGTCGAGGCCTGTCCCATGTCGGCTTTGGAGATGGTGCTCAGTGAGGCCACTGTGGTCGGCATGAACACCGCGCCCATGGCGACGCCGAGCAGGAACATGTAGAGCCGGAAGGTCCACAGGCTGGTGTGCAGATCGCAGGTGGAGAGCAGCAGCAGGACGGCGGCCACCCCCATCAGGCCGCCGCCGATGATCGCGCGCGGTCCGATCCTGGCGTAGAGCGCGCCTGCCACCTGCACGGTGAGCAGCACGCCGAAAGCCTCGGTGAAGGTGCTGGTGCCCGAGTCCATCGCGCTGCCGCCCAGGGCGTCCTGGATGAACAGCGGGCCGAGGAACATCGCCCCCAGGATCGGGATCAGCCCGATCAGCGAGATCAGACTGCAGTCCCGGAACAGCCGGTCGTGGAACAGCCGCAGCCGCAGGATCGGTTCGCTGGTGCGGAGTTCGACGAAGACGGTGGCGGCGAGCAGGACGGCTCCCGCCACGAGGGAGAGCACGATGGCGGGGGAGGTCCAGCCGTGGTCGGAGCCTGCGCAGATGCCGTAGGTCATGGCACCGAGGCCGCCGGCCGAGAGCAGCAGTCCGGGCAGGTCGAAGCGCCGGCTGCGGCCGTCATGCTCGGGCTGGTGCGGGTCGAGGAAGGTGAGGCCGAAGAGGATCGCGGCCAGCCCCAGCGGCAGGTTGACGTAGAACACCCAGCGCCAGGAGAGGCCGTCGACCAGTACCCCGCCCAGGATGGGGGCCACGGCGGGGGCGATCTGCTGAGGGAAGATCAGCACTCGGGAGGCGCGAACCCGTTCCCGGGCCGAGAAGGTGCGGAACAGCAGCGCGCCCGCGACCGGGGTGAGCAGCCCGCCGGCCAGGCCCTGCAGGGCCCGGAAGGCGACCAGGGCGCCGACACTGTCCGCGGCGCCGCACAGGGCCGACGATGCCGAGAACAGGGCCATGGACACCAGCATCAGGCGCTTGCCGCCGAAGCGGTCGCCGAGCCAGGCGGAAGCGGGGACGGCCACCCCGACACAGACCGGGTAGACCACGACCACGGCGTCCAGCTGGGCGGGCGCCAGCTGGAACTGCCGGGCGATGGCAGGGAGAGCGACGGTGGTGATGGCACCGTCCACGATGACCATGAAGACGGTGGCGACGAACATGACGGGGACGACGACGCGCTGGCTGAGGCGGCGGTGAGCCATGGGAAACGGTCCTGTGGGCGCATGGTGGATGATCGTGACGGCAGTGTCAGCGCAGGAACTTGGTGGACCGTCGGTCCTTGTGGGAACGGCGGTCGGGGCGGACCGGTCCCGACCGCTCGGGCCTTCCGCACATACTGAGCATACTCACTATGTGCGTGCTCACAAGAATTGCGGACGAAGATGAGACGAAGAAGAAGGGCGTGCGGATGAAGGCACCCGGCAGCAGCGACATCCTGGTGGACGAACTCTTCGCCACCACCGTGCGGCTACGCGCCTTCACGGACGCGCGGCTGCGCGAGTGCGGTGCCTCGGTGGCCCGGGTCCGGGCCATGCGGATGCTGGCCGCCTCCCCGGAGCCGCTGCGGATGCGGGATCTCGGCGAGATGCTCGGCGTGGCGGCGCGGACCACCACGACCATCGTGGACAGCCTGGAGCGGGAGGGGCTGGTGGAGCGGCTCCGTCACCCGGTCGACCGCAGAGCCTTCCTGCTGACCCTGACCCCGCTCGGACGCGAGCGGCACCAGGAGGCCGAGGCGGTGGACCGGGAGGCTCTCGCCACAGCCACCCGGGGGCTGGACGAAGCGGACCGGGCCCGGCTCCGGGAACTGCTCGCAGTGATCCGACAGGCCGTCAGCGAGTAGCGCCCTCCCGGGCCGCCGCCAGGATCTTCGCCGAGGTGTGGAAGAACCGGGCCGTGAGCTTCAGGCCGAGGGTCTTCTCGATGGCCGCCATCGGATTGCCGTGCATCCGCCCGTCCGGCAGGTGCAGCACCACGAACAGCTCGCCCCGGGTCGCCCCGAGCACCTCCCAGTCGCCCTTGGGCGAGCGCATCGGGAACTGAAGGCCGGTCAGCCGCTCCGAGCTGAAGGCCAGGCTCAGCCGGATCTCCGGGGTGAGCTCGATCCCGTCGAACGGGGCCGCGGCCAGTGCCGACTCCAGCTCCGAGGCGGTCCGGACCATCACCGGCACCTCGAACCCGAGCCCCTCGGCCAACCGGGCCTCGATGGCCGAGGTCAGCGCGGGCCGGTCGACAGGGGCGTCGTTGTCGCCGGGCGGCCGGAAGAAGACATTGCCGCTGGCGATGTAGCTGCGGACGTCCTCCAGCCCGAGCCCGGCGAAGAGCTCGCGGACCGTGGCCATCGGCGCCTTGCGGCCACCGACGTTGACCGCTCGCAGGAAGGCGATGTACGGCTCGGCCACGGTGTCAGCTCTTTCGCACCAGGAGGTACAGGGTGATGCCGGACACATGGTGCGTCTCGCTGACCGTGTAGGCGCCCGAGGTCATCAGGGCGATCTCGACCTTGGCGTCCTCGCCGGTGGGCCGGGACGGTCCCATCAGCAGCCACACCCGGGCCGGAGCCTTGGCGACACAGGACGCCAGGTCCGCACAGTAGGTCGGACCGTAGCTGCCGTTCTGGAACTCGGTCTCGGTGGTCAGGAACTGGTTCAGCGGCAGCCGGCCCCTGAGGTAGTACTCGACTCCCGGGCCGACCATGTAGAGGTGCGATGCGCCGTAGTAGACGCCGTCCCCGGCCTGGGCGTGGTGCAGCAGGCTCTGCGCCGCCGGCTGGTAGCCCCAGGCTCCCCCGGCCGAGCCCATCGGGTAGTTCGACCAGCTGTGCGAGCCGTAGGCGCGTACAGCCACCTGGTCCGAGTAGCCGGCCAGCACGGCGAGCGCCACACCGAGCGCGGTCACGGCGGCGAGGACGCGCTGTCGGGCTGGGCCGGCTCCGAAGGCCGGCCGACCCGCCGCCAGGCCCGCGACGGCTGCCCGCGCGACGCCGACCAGCCCGGCGCCGGCCAGCACGGACCAGGCGGGGAGCGTGAAGAGCAGGTAGCGGCCGAGCCAGTAGGAGTTCGACCCGACCAGCGATATCACGAAGATCGCCGTGATCGGCAGGAGCACGCTCGCCAGCAGGAAGAGCACCGAGTCGCGGTGCCGGCCCCAGAGCAGCAGCGCGCACACGCTGAGCACGCCGAACAGCACCGGATAGCCGCTGGAGCAGAACAGCGGTTGCAGCACGGACGTGATGCTGTTCGTCAGATCCTTGGTGTCCGGCGGCTTCAGCCAGAACAGCTGGCCGCCCACCTCGGACTGGCCGAGGACCACCAGCGGTGACAGGGTGCCCAGGGCCACCACGACGCTGCCCGCCCACCAGCGGAACGCGCGGTGCGAGCGGGTCCGTCGCCAGTGCAGCAGCAACAGCACCGCGTGCCCGGCCAGGCTGGCCAGCGCGACGATGTGGCACAGCCCGACCAGGACGAGCGAGGCCCCGTACGCCACCCAGCGGCCCTTCGGGGTCGCCGGCCGGACGCCCTGTTCGGCCTGCTCCTTCCCGGCCTGCTCCTTGCCGGCGTCGAGGGCCCGCACCAGCAGCAGCGTGGCCAGGGCGACGGAGCAGACGACGAAGGCGTAGGCCCGGGCCTCCTGGCCGTACCGGGTGACGCTGGGGATGAGCGCGAACAGCAGGCCGCCGCCGAGGCCGGCCCAGCGTCCGAAGAGGCGCCGACCGGTCATCGCGACGCAGGCGGCGGCTCCGGCCATCGCCAGCGCCGAGGGCATCCGGAGCATGGTCAGCGACGTGCCGAAGACCGCGGTCCAGAAGTGCAGCACCACGTAGTAGAAGCCGGTCGACGCGTCGGTGTTGCCCAGCAGGTCGAACAGCTGGCTGAGGCTGCGGCCCGAAGCGCTGACGCTCGCGAGCTCATCCCGCCACAGCTCCGGGTGGGACGAGCGGAACACCCCGAGCAGGAGCGCCGCCACGGTCGGGAGTGCCCACACAGCCGTTCTCGCCCACCCCGAGACTGGTCGCGGGCTGCTCTCCGCCCGGACCGGGTGACTGAGACTTGCTTGCTGGGGCACGTGCCACCTCGTTGGTTGTCGGATGCACCGACTCACAGGCGTAGGCGGGCGTGGGGGATCGTATCAACGAGAAGATGTCATCACGGTGTCAACGAGCTGTGGGCGGCCGGAGCAAGCGCCGGAGCCGACCTCATACGGGCTGCTCCGGCGCTTACGGGTGCTGATACCGGCCTGGCGTGCTCTTACCGGTTTCCTGTGACGGGTTCCGGTGTCGTCACCAGGCGTAGTCCTCCGGGGCGGGGCGGTGGCCCGGGAAGATCTCGTCGAGCCGGTCCAGGTCGCTCTGGTCCAGCTCGACCTCCAGCGCCTTGAGCGCGGTGTCGAGCTGGCCCGCGGTACGGGGGCCGACGATCGGAGCGGTGACGGCCGGCTGGTGCAGCAGCCAGGCCAGGGCGACGGTGCCGGGCTCCTGGCCGAGCTTGTCGCAGAAGTCCTCGTACGCCTGGAGCTGCTCGCGCTGGGTGGCCGACAGCTTCTTGGCCCGGTCGGCGCTGCGGCCGCCCTCCTCGCCGGCCTTGCGCAGCACACCGCCGAGCAGCCCGCCCTGGAGCGGGGACCAGGGGATGACGCCGAGGCCGTGGTACTCGGCCGAGGGCAGCACCTCCAGCTCGACGGTGCGCGCCAGCAGGTTGTAGAGCGACTGCTCGGCGACCAGGCCGAGGAAGTTGCGCTTGGCGGCGGCGGCCTGCGCGGTGGCGATGTGCCAGCCGGCGAAGTTGCTGCTGCCCACGTAGAGGATCTTGCCCTGGGTGGTCAGCACCTCCATCGCCTGCCAGATCTCCTCCCAGGGGGTCGCCCGGTCGACGTGGTGCATCTGGTAGAGGTCGATGTAGTCGGTCTGCAGCCGCTTGAGGCTGGCGTCCACGGCCCGGCGGATGTTCAGCGCGGACAGCTTGTCCTCGTTGGGCCACTTGTTCGCGTCGTCGGCGGACATGCTGCCGTAGAGCTTGGTCGCCAGGACGGTCCGCTCCCGGCGGCCGCCGCCCTGCGCGAACCAGGTACCGACGATCTCCTCGGTGCGGCCCTTGTTCTCGCCCCATCCGTAGACGTTGGCGGTGTCGAAGAAGTTGATGCCGTCCCGGTGGGCGGCATCCATGATGTGGTGAGCGTCGGCCTCCGTGGTCAGCGGGCCGAAGTTCATCGTGCCGAGGCACAGTCGGGACACGGACAGGCCGGTACGGCCGAGTGAGGTGTACTCCATACCCTCAGCCTCACCCTTGGGGGCATCGATTGTCGAGGGCGTCAGGCAGCCGGGAGTGTCGGGTACGCTTATGGCTGATCGAAGGGGAGTAGCCCCCTACCGGACCGTCGACATACCGGCAGCTCGCGCGACACGCGGGCCGCCCGGCGCCCGGGGCACCGTTCAACGGTGCTGGTGAGACCTTCGGCCGCGCAGTCACTCCAGGTTGTA
This sequence comes from Streptacidiphilus sp. EB103A, assembly GCF_041261405.1. Lineage (NCBI taxonomy): Bacteria > Bacillati > Actinomycetota > Actinomycetes > Kitasatosporales > Streptomycetaceae > Streptacidiphilus > Streptacidiphilus sp. EB103A. The sequence continues at coordinate 81,410 of NZ_JBGCAQ010000031.1, forward strand.
CGTCGTCGTCGCGCGTCGACGTACTTCGGCCCCGAGTTCTGCCGGGCCGAAGCGCATCCGGGAACGGATCATGAAGCCAGGGCAGCGCTCATGACCTCCCAAGGACGCTCACCACGTGAACATCACCATCATCGCGATCACGTTCGGCATCATCTTCCTCGCCGAACTGCCCGACAAGACGGCCCTGGCCAGTCTGGTTCTGGGCACCCGCTACCGCGCCGGCTACGTCTTCGCCGGAATCGCCGCCGCATTCGCGGTGCATGCCGCTCTGGCCGTCGCGGCCGGCAGTCTGCTGACCCTGCTGCCGCACCGCTGGGTGGAGTTGGTCGTCGGCCTGATGTTCCTCGGCGGCGCACTGATGCTGCTGTTGCAGAAGGAGGAGGACGAGGACGACGAGTCGGTGAGGGAGCCCGGATCGACCGGGTTCTGGCGGGTGGCCGGGGCAGGCTTCCTGATGGTGCTGATCGCCGAGTTCGGCGACCTGACCCAGATCACCACCGCCAACCTGGCCGCGAAGTACGCGGACCCGCTGTCGGTGTTCCTGGGGTCCTGGCTGGGGCTGTGCGCGGTGGCGGCGATCGCGATCGTGGGCGGTCAGAAGCTGATGAAGCACGTACCGCTACGGGTGATCACCAGGGTCGCGGCCGTGATCATGATCGTGATGGCGGGCTTCAGCCTCTTCGGCGCGGTCAGCGGGTGACTGCCGCCTCGTCCGACGTCATTCGTCCGACGTCATTCGTCCGACGTCACTGGTTCTGACGTCACTGGTTCTGGGCCTGCATCTGCTGGGCCATCTTGGCCTGGGAGTTCGGCCCGTACACGCCGCTGGGATCGCCCTGGACGTTGAACCAGATCTGAAACGTCGCCACATCGTGCTCGGTACGGGCGTCGTAGATGCCGTCGGCCGTGAGGCTCGAATCGACCCACAGGGCGCGCAGTTGCGACTGGAGCGTGGCCACGGCCGTGCCGGTGTCGCCCAGCCGGAGGGTGGTCGAGGCGGTGGCCACGGCGGCGGAGGCGGACGCGGCGACGGAGGCCGATGACGTGCTGCTGGGTGTGGCGCTCGTCGAGGGACGGCTGCTGCTCGGCGAGGGTGAGGGCGTACGCGACGCGCTCGGGGTCGGTCGGGCGCCGGCGGAGGTCCGCGCCGCCGCGGCACGCCTGGTCGCGGCGGCGGACGCGGCCGACGACGAGGTGGTGCCGGTCGTGGCAGTGGTCGCCGGGGCGGGCGTCCCGCCGTCCGGACCCGAGGAGGCCATCGCCACGGTCACCCCGGGCGCGGGCAGCGACTGGTCCGTGGGACCGCTGTTGAACATCTGCGGGAGCGCCGCCGCCACGGTGCCGAGCCCGGCCACTGCCAGCGTGCCCGCAGCGATCAGCAGGCCGCGCCGCCTGCGTCGGCCTGCCGGCCGGGGCAGGCCGCGGTGCCGGACGGCCGGCGGCGGCGCGGTACCGCGCAGCACTGGCAGGGCATTGCGCTGTTCCGGCAGCCGCGCGGTGGCCGGGAGGTAGCGGGCGGCCGGGAGCAGCGGTTCGTTCGCGGCTTCGGCCGGGTCGACCGGGCCGGAGTCGTCCGCCGGGTGGACGTACGGACGGACCAGTTCGGGGCCGCCGATCACCGGCAGCACCGCCGTTTCGGCGTCGTCCGGACGGCAGCCGCAGCCGCCGCTCGAAAGCGCCAGGCCGCATCTGCCGCAGATCTGTCCCACCATCAGCTCCCCTGTGCCTAGTCGAACAGGGGACGATTATGCAGGACATCAGTTCAGAGTGGCAGCAGTGTCCAGGGGGGAACAGCGGGCGGAGCGAGGACCGGGGGTACGTCGGCGCCGTCAGTTCATCACCCGCCCCGGGGCGTCCATCGAGTTGTCCGCCAGCACCCTGAGCATCGCCACCAGGTCGGCGTGCTGCTCCGGGGACCAGCCGTCCAGCTTCTCGTTGAGCAGGGCCAGCCGCGCCTCGCTCAGCCTGGCGACGATCTCCTCGCCACGCGGGGTCAGCCGGATCATGTTGTCCGCGTCCGTGTGGATCCGGCCGGCCTGCTCCATCGCCGCCAGCTTGGGCCGGATCTCGTCCGGGCTGAACTTGTTGCGGCGGCAGATCTCATCCAGCGTCACCGGACCGGCGCGGTGCAGCCGGAACAGCCCGTAGGCCGCGGGCACGCTGATGTCGATGCCGGATCTCTCGATGGCCCGGCCGTAGCGCTCCCATACGTTCTCCCGGCTGGAGAGTCGGGTGACCATGCCCTCGATCTCCTCGGCCGAGGTGCGGAAGGTCGGCGGGCCGGCCGCCTCGCCCTGCTGCGACGTGCGGGTCGAGGTGCGCAGCGGCACCTCGCGCAGGAACAGCGAGAGCAGGAAGGCGATCACCGCGATCGCGGCCGCCACCAGGTAGACCGTCTGCAACGAGATCGCGTAGATGTGCAGGAACGGCTCCAGCAGCGGCTGCTGTGCGGCCGGGGCCTTGCGCACGATGGTCGGATTGGCCAGCACCTCCTTCAGCGGGAACTGCGCTGACAGGGTGCCGTTCGCCTGGGCCGTGCTGATTTTGTGGTTCAGCTGGTTGTTCAGGACCGTGCCGAAGATGGACGCGCCGAAGGAGCCGCCGATGGAGCGGAAGTAGGTGACCCCGGAGGTCGCGGTGCCCAGGTCGGAGAAGTCCGAGGCGTTCTGCACCGCGATGATCAGCACCTGCATCACCAGGCCGAGCCCCAGGCCGAGCAGCAGCATGTAGGCACCCATGACGGTGTCGCTGGTGGTGTCGTCCACCTGGGCCAGCAGCACCAGGGAGATCGCGGTCAGCGCGGTGCCGATGATCGGGTAGATCTTGTACTTGCCGGTCCTGCTGATCAGCTGGCCGGTGCCGATCGAGGTGATCAGCAGGCCCGCCATCATCGGCAGCAGCCGCAGCCCGGAGACGGTCGGCGAGTTGCCGTTGACCACCTGCATGTACAGCGGGATGTAGGAGAGGGCGCCGAACATGCACAGGCCGATGACGAAGCCCATGCCCGAGCAGACCGTGAAGACCGGGTTGCGGAACAGCCGCAGCGGCAGCACCGGCTCGTCCACCCGCTGCTCCACCACGACGAAGGCGAAGATCAGCAGGGCCGCGCCGAAGGCGCAGCCCCACACCTCGACCGAGTTCCAGGACCAGGTGGTGCCGCCGAGGCTGGTGATCAGCACCAGGCAGGTGGAGGCGGCGGCAAGGAGGAAGGTGCCCAGGTAGTCGATCTTCGGGCGGACGTCCGGGTTCTTGGCCTTGAGGGCGGTCGCGATCACGAACAGCGCTACGACGCCGACCGGCAGGTTGACGTAGAAGACCCAGCGCCAGTTGAGGTTGTCCACCAGGAAGCCGCCGAGCAGCGGTCCGACCACGGAGGAGACACCGAAGACGGCGCCGATCACGCCCTGGTAGCGGCCCCGGTCGCGGGGCGGCACGACGTCCGCGATCACCGCCATGGCCAGCACCATCAGCCCGCCGCCGCCCAGGCCCTGCAGAGCGCGGAAGGCGATCAGCTGGAGCATGTTCTGCGACACGCCGCAGAGGGCCGAGCCGATCAGGAAGATGACGATGCAGATGATGAAGACGTGCTTGCGGCCGAAGAGGTCGCCGAGCTTGCCCCACAGCGGAGTGGTGGCGGTGGCGGCGAGCAGGTAGGAGGTGACCACCCAGGAGAGGTGGTTGGCCCCGCCGAGGTCGCCGACGATGGTGGGCAGCGCGGTGGAGACGATGGTCTGGTCGAGGGCGGCCAGGAACATGCCCAGCATGACGCCGAGGAAGACCAGCCTGACCCGTCGTCCGGAGCCCTCCTCGTTCCGTTCGGTGTCCGGTGCCTCTGCGGTCGCCTGCTGCTGGGTCATCGACCCTCCGCTGTCTCCGCTGTCTGCCTGATGGAATGGACTGACCATCAGGTTTTCAGCAGAGCGGCGGGGATGCCTGCGCTGGAGGCCGAACGGGGTAGCGCGACGTTCTTCGGCCGCGGACCGTACGTGGCCGGTCGCGCGCGCCGTTGATCAAGCAGAGCCCCGCGCCCCTGGGGTCTGCAACTGGCCCGCTTGCAGCCAGTCAGGGGCGCGGGGGAACTGCGCGACCGGCCAGCTACAGTCCGCAGCCGAGGTCCTGGCTACGCGTACTGGACCGGGAGTTCCTTCACGCCGTTGAGCCAGGCCGAGCGCAGCCGGCGGGGCTCGCCGGTCAGCCGGATCGAGGGGACGGTGTCGGCGATGGCGTTGAAGATCAGGTCCAGTTCCAGCCGGGCCAGGTTCGCGCCCAGGCAGAAGTGCGGACCGCCGCCGCCGAACCCGAGGTGCGGGTTGGGGTCGCGGAGGATGTCGAACCGCTCGGGGCGGTCGAAGACCCCGGGGTCGTTGTTGGCCGAGCTGTAGAAGATGCCAACGCGCTGACCTGCGGTGATGGCGACGCCGCCGAGCTCGGTGTCCTGAGTCGCGGTGCGCTGGAAGGACATCACCGGGGTGGCCCAGCGGACGATCTCGTCGGCGGCCGTCTGCGGGCGGCGCTCCTTGTAGAGCTCCCACTGCTCGGGGTGGCTGAGCAGGGCGTGCATCCCGTGGCTGGTGGCGTTGCGGGTGGTCTCGTTGCCGGCGACGGCCAGCAGCAGCACGAAGAAGCCGAACTCGTCCGAGCTGAGGTTGCCCTGCCCCTCGGCGCTGACCAGCTGGGTGACGATGTCGTGGGCGGGGCAGCCCTTGCGCTCCTCGGCGATGCCCATCGCGTACATCATCAGCTCGAACGCGGACTGCATGCCTACGTCCTGGGTGACGGCCAGCTCCGGGTCGTCGTAGGCGACCATCTTGTTGGTCCAGTCGAAGATCCTGGCCCGGTCCTGCTGCGGTATCCCGAGCAGCTCGGCGATCGCCTGGAGCGGCAGTTCGCAGGCGATGTCGCGGACGAAGTCGCCGGTGCCCTCCTTGAGCGCGGAGGCGACGATGCGCTCGGCCCGGTCGCGCAGCGCCTGCTGCATGGCGTTGATGGCGCGCGGCGTGAAGCCGCGCTGGACGATCTGGCGCAGACGGGTGTGCTCGGGCGGGTCCATGTTGAGCATGATCAGCTTCTGGCCCTCGAAGCCGTCCTGGGTGATCTCCGGGTTGAAGCGGATGATCGCGGTGTTGGTGTAGGAGGAGAAGGTCTCCGGGTGGACCGACACCTCCTTGACGTCGGCGTGCCGGGTGACGGCCCAGTAGCCCCCGTCGTCAAAGCCGGTGGTGCCGTGCGGCTGGGCGATCCAGTGCACCGGGGTGGTGCCGCGGAGCAGGGCGAACTCGGGCAGCGGGACGCGTTGCTGGTTGAGCTCGGGATCGGTGAAGTCGAAGCCGTCGGGCAGGACCGGGCAGGTCATGGGGGCCTCCAAAGCTACCGACGGTCAGCCGCGGGTCAGCCGCTGGATTAGCTGACGGTGTGTCAGATCTCCTCTAGACCGTAGTAACGGGTTCCAGTCCGCGCAAGAGCCTTGCGTGACAGTGCTCGCGGCGAATACAAAGGGGGCCAGAACTAGAACGCGTATCAGTTCTCTTCGACGTCCCGCGGACGCCGGAGCTTCCGGAGGGCGAGTCATGGCCGCTGAACCCGTCATCGTCGAAGCAGTGCGCACCCCCATCGGTAAGCGAGGCGGAGCCCTCGCCAACCTCCACCCCGGCTATCTGCTCGGGGAGACCTTCAGGGAGCTGCTCGCCCGCACGGGTGTGCAGCCGGACGTCGTCGAGCAGATCGTCAGCGGGACGGTCACCCACGCCGGCGAACAGTCGATGAACCCCGCCCGCACCGCCTGGCTCGCGATGGGCCTGCCGTACGAGGTCGCCGCCACCACGGTCGACTGCCAGTGCGGCTCCTCGCAGCAGGCCAACCACATGGTCGCCAACATGGTCGCGGCCGGCGTCATCGACGTCGGCATCGCCTGCGGCGTCGAGTCCATGACCCGGGTGCCGCTCGGCGCTGCCTCCGCGCACGGGCCCGGACGGCCGTTCCCGGAGGAGTGGAACGTCGACCTGCCCAACCAGTTCGAGGCTGCCGAGCGGATCGCGCGGCGGCGCGGGCTCAGCCGCAGCGACCTGGACCGGTTCGGCGTGGCCTCCCAGCAGCGCGCCGCCAACGCCTGGGCCGAGGAGCGGTTCAAGCGCGAGACGTACGCCGTCCAGGTCCCGACCACGGAGGCCGAACAGCTCGCCGGACAGGGCATGTGGCGGCTGTTCGACCGGGACGAGGGCCTGCGGGACACCTCGCTGGAGGCGCTGGCCGGGCTGCGCCCGGTGCTCCCCACGGCCATGCACACGGCCGGCACGTCCTCGCAGATCTCCGACGGTTCGGCCGCGGTGATGTGGGCGTCCCGGCGCGCGGCGAGGGCGCTGGGGCTCACCCCGCGCGCCCGCATCGTCGCCCAGGCGGTCGTCGGCACTGACCCGCACTACCACCTGGACGGCCCGATCGACGCGACCAGGGCGGTCCTCGGTAAGGCGGGGATGAAGCTCTCCGACATCGACGTGGTGGAGATCAACGAGGCCTTCGCGTCGGTGGTGCTGTCCTGGGCCCAGGTGATGGAGGCCGACATGGACAAGGTCAACGTCAACGGCGGCGCCATCGCCCTGGGCCACCCGGTGGGCTCGACCGGCGCCCGGCTGATCACCACGGCACTGCACGAACTGGAGCGCACGGGGAAGGAGTTCGCCCTGGTCACCATGTGCGCGGGCGGCGCGCTGGCGACGGGGACGATCCTGCAGCGGATCTGAGGAGTTGGGGCGAGGTGGGGCGGGGCGGCTGCCGGTGGCTGTTGGTGGTTGTCGGTGGTTGTGGGCGGATGTCGGCGGCTATCGGGAAGCGGCCGCCTTGGCCGGGCCCTTCTGCGGCCCCCACATGGAGCGGTCGAACGGGTGATCGTGGACGAGGAGGAGCGCGGGGGAGTCGCGGTCCCCGAGGTCGGTGCGGCTGATGGTGATGCCGTTCAGGGAAGCGGTCGCGTCGGCCGTTCGGTGATCATAGGGAGGCGGCCTGCGGAGCCGCACGGAATGTGCCTCGCGGCCGAGCCCCCGTCCCGACGCCGTCTCTGACGTGCGCGTTCGCTCCCGCTGGCCGTCCGTCGCCTCCGTGGGGCACGCCGGTTGGTCCCGGGCTGGGGTGGCTCGCTGTCGCTCGCGGCCAACTGCGCGGAGGGGAGGGGGTGGTGGGGCGTGCGTTGCCGGGTGGCGCGCCGGTGCCGGGGTTGCAGAAAGGCTCCTTCCGTGTCCTTTGGCTGAACCGGGGTCACTTTTCGTACACCGGGTCACTTTTGGTACACGAATAACGGAACAAATCGGGCATAACGTCATGATCAAGTGACACCTTGTCCCGAAAGTGACCCCGGTTCGCCCAGGGGGCGGGCTTTTCGGGTCACTCGACCTACTTTGGGGTCACTCGTCCGACGATTTCTGCCCGCTATGTCCGATATGGCGTCGAAAGAGTGACCCAAAGTAGGTCGAGTGACCCAAAATCGGTGAACTCGCCCCGCCTCGCGCCCCCGCCGCACGCTCCGCGCCGGACCCGGGCCGCCCCCGGCCCCAGTTGCGCGGCGGAGCCGCTTCGGTCCGGGCGCGAGCCCGGGAGACGGCGGCCAACTCGCCCCACCACACGCTGCCGTTGCAAGCGTGGAGCGCCGCCCCTTCCCCCGCCAAACGCTCCGCGCCAGAGTGGCCCCACCCCCTGCCCTTGTCGCGCGGCGGCCAACTCGCTGCGCCTGCGTTGCCGTTGCAGGCGTGGGGCGTTGCCCCCGCCCACCGCTAAACGCTCCGCGCCAGAGCGGCCCGCCCCCGGGCTTGTCGCGCGGCGGAGCCGCTCGCGTCGTGGGCTCGGCTCTCCTGCTCGGGCGGCTGGGCTACTGCGGTCTGCGGCGGCGGGTTTGCCAGTAGCCGGCTCCGGCGAGGGCGGCGAGGAGTACGGCGCCGATGATCCAGCCGGCGGTCTTGGAGGACTTGGAGGGGGCGGCCTTGCTGGTGGCGTTGGGTGCAGCAGTGGTCGTGCCGCCGGCGGCTGTGCCGGTGACGACCACGCCGCAGCCGGTGGTCGGGTAGCCGCCGACGGCGCACAGGTTCCCGTTGCTGTCGTACCGCAGCGGGGGTGCGACCTGGGCCAGGAGCTGGGCCGAGGTGGCGTCGGCCGGGAGGACGGCGCAGGCGGTGAACGAGGTGGGGTGCGGGAGGGTGGAGCCGGCCGGGACGTCGCCGGCGACGCCGTAGTCGATCACCACGGCGACCCGCTTCTTGCCGCTGACCGCAGGGGTGTCGGCACAGGCCGTGGCGAAGTCGGGCGCCGTGCCCGGCTTGGCCGCGCCGGCGCTGTCGACGCTGATGCCGAAGCGCCAGCCGTCGACCGAGCCGTCGGCCGGCCGGTTGGTGTTCGGAGCCGACTGCTGGAGGCTCCAGACGCTGGCGGAGCCCTGCCAGAACGACCAGTAGCGGTAGCTGCTGGCGGAGGCCGGGGTCACCGTTGTCAGGACCAGGAGGAGCGCGGCGGCGAGCAGGCCGGCCACCGCACCGGTACGGCGTGTTCTCATGCCTGCCGCCTGTTCCGGTTGGAGCTGATGTCACTGATGCAGCTGATCGGGCCGGTCAGGGCGGCGAGTGCGGGTACGGCCGTACCGGTGCGGACGGCGGCGGTGAGCATGGGTGGTGCCTTTCGGGGAGCGGTTGGCGACCGTAGACCTCGACGGCGCCGCTCGCCTCCTGACGGGTGTTCGATACAGCGGATCGAGCGGGCTCAGGTTGTGCCGTCACTGTATCCGGACCGTGCAGCTCGTTCCGTCGTCACCCTGTCCGTGTCACTCCGTGGCGACGAAGCGCTGCGGTTCGCCGGAGCCGTTCTCCTCCGCCAGGCCGGTCTTCACCAGCCGTCGGACATGTGCCGCCGCCTCGGAGAGGGCCAGGTGGCGGGCGACGAAGTTGAGCTCCTCCCAGGGGCGGTTCCAGTGCATCCGCTGGGCGCACTCCCAGAGTGTCAGTGGCTCGTGCTTGAGTTGGGTGTGCAGGTCGGCCAGCCGGACGGCGTGGTGGTCCAGCAGGTCGCGGACGCGTCCGGGTGCGTCCGCGAAGCGGTGCTGGTGTGCGGGCAGGACTTCCTGGGGTGCGAGCGCCGCGATCCGTTCCAGGGAGTCGAGGAAGTCACCGAGGGGGTCGGCGGGCTCGTCGCCGGGGTTTTCGGGATACAGGCTGACGACCGGGCTGATGGTGGGCAGCAGGTGGTCGCCGGAGAGCAGCCGGGTGGGCCGGCCCGGTTCGTCCAGGTAGAGGCAGACGTGCCCCGGTGTGTGGCCGGGGGTCCACATGACCCGGAGTCCGCGTCCGGGCACCCCGGCCGGTTCGCCGTGCACCAGCTCCCGGTCGGGGAGGGTGTCCGCGAGCGGCGCTCCGGAACTGCCGAAGTGGCCGAGGCCGTCGAGGTGTTCCTGGGGGACGCCCGAGCCGCGCATCAGCTCGGCCATCCGGCCGATCCAGCGGCCGGAGCTGTTGCTGTGCAGCGCCCGGACGATAGCGGTCTCGGCGGCGTGCATGCCGATCCATGCACCGGACTGCTCGCGGACGTGGCCGGAGAGGCCGTGGTGGTCCGGGTGGTGGTGGGTGACCAGCACGCCGTGGACGTCGGAGAGGGCGTGGCCGGCCGCGGCGAGGCCCGCGGAGAGGGCCTCGCGGCCGGTGGGGTCGTCCCAGCCGGTGTCGACCAGGACCGGGCCGCGGTCGCTCTCCAGCAGGTAGACCAGGGTGTAGCGGAGCGGGTTGTCAGGGATGGGGACGGTGATGCTCCACACCCCGCCGCCGAGGTCCTGGGTCGGCGGGGGCGGGGCCTTCTCCGTGGGGGGCATGCTGCCGTCCTCTCCGGGCCAGCTGTATAGAACGTGTTCTATGTATAACGCAACTAGTTGGGCAGCCTACTGCACGACCGTTGCCCTCAATAAGTAGAACTGATATCAGTTCTATCAACCGCCATAAGTGACGGGGCGTCAGAACATCCGACGTTGCGGTGATCGTCGATCCGGAGGACGGCATGGCCGAGGTAGTGGAGTACGGCGAACTCTTCATCGGCGGCGAGCTGGTCGCCCCCGCCGGGCGTGACGTCATCGAGGTGGTCTCCCCGCACACCGAGGAGGTCATCGGCCGGGTGCCGCACGCCTCGCGTGAGGATGTCGACCGGGCCGTCGCGGCCGCCCGGAAGGCCTTCGACGAGGGTCCCTGGCCCAGGCTGCCGCTGGCCGAGCGCCTGGCGGTCGCGGAGCGGATCAAGGACGGCATCGCAGCGCGGGCGGACGAGATCGCCCGGGTGATCAGCTCGGAGAACGGCTCCCCGTACTCCTGGAGCATTCTGGCCCAGGCCTACGGCCCGATGATGATCTGGGACGCCGCCATCGCCACCGCCAGGGACTTCTCCTTCGAGGAGCACCGGTCCGGCGTGCTCGGGCCGATCCTGGTGCGTCGCGAGCCGGTCGGCGTGGTCGCCGCCGTGGTCCCGTGGAACGTGCCGCAGTTCGTGGCCGCCGCCAAGCTGGCCCCGGCGCTGATCGCGGGCTGCACGGTGATCCTCAAGCCCTCGCCGGAGACCCCGCTGGACTCCTACATCCTCGCCGAGATCGTCCGCGAGGCCGGGCTGCCGGAGGGGGTGCTCAGCATCCTGCCTGCCGACCGCGAGGTCAGCGAGTACCTGGTGGGGCATCAGGGCGTCGACAAGGTCTCCTTCACCGGCTCGGTCGCGGCCGGCAAGCGGATCATGGAGGTCGCCTCGCGCAACCTCACCCGGGTCACCCTGGAGCTGGGCGGCAAGTCGGCCGCCATCCTGCTGCCGGACGCCGACGTCCCGGCCGCCGTCGCCAGCCTGATGGGTTCGGCCTACATGAACAACGGCCAGGCGTGCGTGGCGCAGACCCGCATCCTCGCCCCCAGGGCCCGCTACGACGAGATCGCCGAGCAGCTGGTCGCCGCAGTGGACGCGCTGGTGGTCGGCGACCCGCTGGCCGAGTCCACCCAGCTCGGTCCGCTGGTGACCCGCCGTCAGCAGCAGCGGAACCTGGACTACATCCGGATCGGCCAGGAGGAGGGCGCCAAGGTCCTCACCGGCGGCGGGGTGCCCGCGGCGCAGCCGAAGGGCTGGTACGTCGAGCCGACCCTGCTCGGCGGTGTCGACAACCGGATGCGGGTCGCCCGCGAGGAGATATTCGGCCCGGTCGTCTGTCTGATCCCGTACGAGGACGAGGCGGACGCACTGCGGATCGCCAATGACTCCGACTACGGGCTGTCGGGCTCGGTCTGGTGCGCGGACGTCGAGCACGGCATCGAGGTGGCCCGGCAGATTCGTACCGGGACGTTCTCGGTGAACACCTTCAGCCTGGACTTCAAGGGTCCGTTCGGCGGCTACAAGCAGTCCGGGATCGGCCGCGAGTTCGGCCCGGAGGGGCTGGACTCCTATCTGGAGGCCAAGACGATCCATCTCCCGCAGGGGTACACCGCGGTCGCCGCGCAGGGCGGACAGGGCGGGGAGGGCTGATGGGGGACCGCTGGCAGGTGGAGGTGGACCGGTCGGTGTGCATCGGCTCCGGGCTCTGCGTCGCCTCCGCGCCGGACGGCTTCCGACTGGACGGGGCGCGGCAGTCGCATCCGGTCGAGGACGAGGCGGACGCCGCGGAGGCCCTGCTGGCGGCGGCGGAGAGCTGTCCGGTCGAAGCAATTCGCCTGCGGCTGGCGGGGAGCAGCGAGCCTGTGTTTCCGCCGGACTGACGGTCTGATTTTCGGGTGCGGACCGTAGGTGGCTTGTCGCGCAGTTCCCCGCGCCCCTGGGGGGCTGCAACTGACCCACAGCGGGTGAGTTGCACCTACCCAGGGGCGCGGGGAACTGCGCGACCGACCATGCAGAACGGGTGCTACTCGGCAAGGAGTTTGCAGGCCGTCTCCAGGTCGATCCGCACCTGCGCGATGGAAGCGCGCCCACTGAGCCAGGTGACCAGCGCGGAGTGCCACGTGTGCTCGATCACCCGGACCGCGGCCAGCTGGTCGCGGCTCAGCGGGTGGTCCAGCGCCATCGCCTCGGTGATCAGCACCGCGGTGAGCCGGCTGACCTGGTCCACCTCGGCGCTCACCGAGCGGTCCGCGAAGGTCAGCGCCCGCACCATGGCCTCGGCCAACTGCGGCTCGCGCTGCAGCCCGCGGAAGGTGCCCATCAGGGTTTCGGCCACTCTGGCTCCCGGCTCGGTGGCCGAGGGCGGGTGCTTGCGCAGCTGGGACTGCATCAGCTGGAGCTGGTCCTGCATGGTCGCGACCAGCAGGTGCACCTTGGAGGGGAAGTAGCGGTAGAGCGTGCCCAGGGCGACGCCGGAGCTCTCGGCGACCTCGCGCATCTGGACGGCGTCGAAGCCCCCGCGGGAGGCGAGCTGGGCGGCCGTGTGCAGGATCCGGCGGCGGCGGGCCTCCTGCCGCTCGGTCAGCGGCGGCGCGGCCGGCGGCCTGGGATTGGTGGTCAGGTCGCTCACCCCGTCTGGTGTGGTTCCGTCTCGTGGCGTTCTCCCGGCGCTCCGAATGATGGCGCAGACACCACGGGTGGCGCGAATCACCAGCCCTGCCCCGAAGCGGATAGCTACGGGCCGGTAATCTCAGGGACTCCATACGCTGCATCATTGGAACGTGTTCTAGATTACCCTGACCGAGGCAGCCGTTGACAGAGGAGAAGAATCCAAGGTGACCAGTGCCGTGCGAGGCCTCGCGCCCGCTGACCGGCCGCTGCGGATCGCGTTGCTCTCCTACAAGGGCAACCCCTTCTGTGGCGGACAGGGCGTCTACGTCCGTCACCTCTCCCGGGAGCTGGCCCGTCTCGGCCATGACGTCGAGGTGCTCGGTGGCCAGCCGTACCCGTTGCTGGACGAGGTGGAGGGGCCCGGCAGGCTCTCCTTCACCGAGATCGCCGGCTTGGACCTCTACCGGCAGCCCGACCCCTTCCGCAATCCCCGGCTCGGCGAGTACCGCGGTCTCGCCGACGTGGTCGAGTACGCGACCATGCGCACCGGCGGCTTCCCCGAGCCGCTGACGTTCAGCATGCGGGCCCGTCGCCACCTGGCCCGGCACCGCGGCCGCTACGACGTCGTCCACGACAACCAGACCCTCGGCTACGGCCTGCTCGGCCTGGAGCGGATCGGCTTCCCGCTGGTGACGACGGTCCACCACCCGGTCACGGTCGACCGCGAGTTGGACCTCGCCGCCGCCGAGGGCCTGCTCAAGCAGCTCTCGGTGCGCCGCTGGTACGGCTTCACCCGGATGCAGCGGCGGGTCGCCCAGCGGCTGGAGTCGATCCTGACGGTCTCGCAGAGTTCGGGCCGTGAGATCAGCGAGCACCTGGGCGTGCGTCCCGAGCGGGTCCATGTGGTGCCGATCGGCGCCGACGTCCGGCTCTGGTCGCCGGACGCGTCCGTGCCCGTGGTGCCGGGGCGCATCGTCACCACCTCCAGCGCGGACGTCCCGCTCAAGGGCCTGATACATCTGGTCGAGGCGCTGGCCAAGGTCCGCACCGAGCGTGAGGCGCATCTGGTCGTGGTCGGCAGACGGCGGGAGGACGGCCCGGTGGCCGACGCGATCCGCAGGCTCGGACTGGAGGGCGCCGTGGAGTTCCGCGGCGGCATCGACGACCAGGAGTTCGTCGACCTGGTGCGCAGCGCGGAGGTCGCCTGCGTCCCGTCCCTGTACGAGGGCTTCTCGCTGCCGGCAGCCGAGGCCATGGCCACCGGCACGCCGCTGGTCGCCACCACCGGCGGTGCGATCCCCGAGGTGGCCGGCGCCGACGGCGAGACCTGTCTGGCCGTGCCGCCCGGCGACGCCGGAGCGCTCGCGGTGGCGCTGGGCCGGCTGCTGGACGACGCCGGGCTCCGCGCCCGGATCGGAGCCGCGGGACGCGAGCGGGTGCTGGCCCGGTTCACCTGGGAGCGCGCCGCCGAGCTCACCGCGGAGCGCTACCGCGAGGCCATCGCCACCGGGGCCGGGCAGCGCGCCCGGGCCGGCGACGGGTGGAGGTACGTCTAGTCCGCAGCAGGAGCCGCGCCTCGGCAGCGGATCCGCCACCGCTACCGCCATCACCCCCGTCCTGACTTCCCGTCCTGACCTTCCCACGTGACTGACGCCCGGCCGCCCGACGCGGTCGGCGTCGACGACGCGAATGGAGCACCGCGACCGTGCTGACCGTCGACTTCTCCCGCTTCCCGATCGCCCCCGGCGACCGGGTGCTCGACCTCGGCTGTGGTGGCGGCCGGCACGCCTTCGAGGTCTACCGGCGCGGCGGCCGCGTCGTCGCCCTGGACCGCAACGCGGAGGAGATCCGCGAGGTCCAGCGCTGGTTCTCGGCCATGGAGCAGGAGGGCGAGGCACCGGCCGGCGCCTCGGCCGTGGCGATGGAGGGGGACGCGCTGGCGCTGCCCTTCCCCGACGACAGCTTCGACAAGGTCATCATCTCCGAGGTGATGGAGCACATCCCGGACGACAAGGGCGTGCTCGCCGAGATGGTCCGCGTGCTCAAGCCCGGCGGCTCCATCGCGATCACCGTGCCCCGCTGGCTCCCCGAGCAGGTCTGCTGGGCGCTCTCGGACGCCTACCACGAGGTCGAGGGCGGCCATATCCGCATCTACCGCGGCGACGAGCTGGTCGGGAAGATGCGCGAGGCCGGCCTTCAGCCCTACGGGCAGCACCACGCCCATGCGCTGCACTCTCCGTACTGGTGGATCAAGTGCGCGGTCGGCGTGGACAACGACAAGGCGCTGCCGGTCCGCGCCTACCACCAGCTGCTGGTCTGGGACATCGTCGGCACCCCGGTGATCAGCAGGCTCACCCGGGCCGCCGAGAGCGCCCTGAACCCGCTGATCGGCAAGAGCTTCGTCGCCTATGCGACCAAGCCCCACGCCGCCGCGCTCTCGCTCTCGTTGGAGCTCGGGTGACGGCGGGCACCGGGCCCGGGCCCGTCGCCGTCCCGGACGTCCTGGTCCTGCCGGGCGTGCTGGACGCCGAGCAGGCCGCCGCCACCGTCCGCAGCATCCTCGCCGACCAGTGCGCCGACGGCGGAATTCCCTGGTTCGCCGGGGGCCACCTCGACCCCTGGGACCACACCGAGGCCGCCATGGCCCTGGACGTCGCGGGCGAACACGCCGCAGCCGAGGCCGCCTACCGATGGCTGATGAGGCATCAGAACCCGGACGGCTCCTGGTACTCCGCCTACACGGACGGGGCGGTGACGGACCGGAACCGGGAGTCCAACTTCTGCGCCTACATCGCCGTCGGCATCTGGCACCACCACCTGGCCACCGGCGACGACACCTTCCTGGAGGAGGTCTGGCCCACGGTCGTCCGCGCGGTCGAGTTCGTACTGACCCTGCAACGGCCCGACGGAACCGTCGCCTGGCGCCGCGAGGAGGACGGCAGCGCTCCCGACGAGGCGCTGCTCACCGGCTGCTCCAGCGTCCACCACGCGCTGCGGTGCGCGCTGGCCATCGCCGACTGCCTGGAAGAGCCGCAGCCCGACTGGGAGTTGGCCGCCGGACGGCTCGGCCACGCCGTCACCGCCCATCCGGAGGCGTTCCTGGACAAGGACCGCTACTCCATGGACTGGTACTACCCGGTGCTGGGGACGGCGCTGCGCGGAGCGGCCGCCGAGGAGCGGATCGAGCGTGACTGGAACCGCTTCGTGGTGCCCGGGCTCGGCGTCCGCTGCGTCTCGGACCGGCCCTGGGTCACCGGCGGCGAGAGCGCCGAACTGGCCCTGGCGCTCTGGGCGATCGGCGAGTCCGACCGCGCCGTGGAGATACTCCGGTCCATCCAGCACCTGCGCCACCCCGACGGCGGCTACTGGACCGGCTATGTCTTCGAGGACGACGCGGTCTGGCCCGAGGAACGCACCACCTGGACGGCGGGCGCGCTGCTGCTGGCCGTGGCGGCCCTGGGCGGGGACGAGGCCACCGCGACGGTGTTCGGCGGCGCGCGGCTGCCGACCGGACTGGCCGACGAGTGCTGCGCGCCGCAGGACTGCTGACGCTCCGTCAGTACTGCTCGGATCCCGCCTACTCGCGGGAGCCGGTGCGGCCGAGAGCGTTGCCGACGGCTCCGTAGACCAGGGCCGGGAGGCCGAAGATCAGCAGGGCGCGCAGCTTGCTGTTGTGGACGCCGTTGTTGTTGAAGATGTTGCGGGACCAGGTGGCGAGCCAGTCTGCTGCCTCGTGGAACCAGTTGACCACCGTGTTGCCGGTGTTCGCGTCGAAGAGGTACAGCAGGAACCAGATGACGAGGATCAACGCCCCTAGGTACAGGGCGAGTCCGATCAGACGTATGAGTCCACTCATGTCCTACGCCTGCCCCGCCCGGCCGGATGCTAACTTCCAGGCAGTCGGAAGAAGTATCCAGAAGGGGACGTGACCTGCGATGACCTTGCTTCGGCACGAGCGGTACCTGGAATCGGTGGAGGCGGACGCGAGGCGCTTCGCCGCAGCGGTGGCCGAGGGGGATCCCAAGGCCCAGGTGCCGAGCTGCCCGGACTGGCAACTGGCCGACCTCTGTGCCCACCAGGGCAATGTGCACCGATGGGTGACCCAGATCATCACCACCCGCTCGCAGGAACGGGTCGGTTGGGACGCCCTGCCCGACGCGGAGATCCCCGCCGATCCCGCCGGACAGGCGGAATGGCTGCTGCGCGGCGCGCTGGCGGTGACCGCGCTGCTGCGCGAGGCCGGCACCGGGCTGGAGGTGTGGGGCTGGGCCGGGGAGCACAGCACCGGTTGGTGGGGCCGCCGGATGGCGCACGAGACGATGGTGCACCGGATCGACGCCGAGTTGACGGTCAGTGGCCGCCCCGGGCCGATCGACCCCGAACTGGCCGCCGACAACATCGACGAGCTGCTGCACAACGCCGTCGCGCCCGCCTCCCGGGCCTTCCCCAACCGCGGCCTGTTGCGCGGTGAGGGCGACACCCTGCACCTGCACTGCACCGACGTGCCCGGCGAGTGGCTGCTGCGGCGCGCTCCGGTGCCGGAGGGCTTCGTCTACGAGGAGGGGCACGCCAAGGGCGATGCCGCCGTGCGCGGATCTGCGGAGGAGTTGATGCTGCTGGTCAACAAGCGGCTGCCGGACGGGAGGAACGACGTTCAGGTGATCGGTGACGACCGGGTGGTCGCGCTCTGGCTGGACGGGCTGACCCTCGACTGACGGCCTTTCAGCGGATGACCCGTCAGAGCACCAGCTCGGCGAGGGTGCGCAGGGTCAGCGGGTCGCGGGTGGTGACCAGCAGGTCGGTGACCGGGCTCGCCTCCCAGGCCTGCAGCCGGTCGGCGATGCGGGCACGGGGGCCGACCAGGGAGATCTCGTCGGCGAAGGCGGCGGGGACGGTGGCGACGGCTTCGGCCTGCCGGCCGGCCAGGAAGAGTTCCTGGATCCGGCGGGCCTCCGGCTCGTAACCCATTCTGGCCATCAGGTCGGCGTGGAAGTTGCGCCCGCGTGCCCCCATCCCGCCGACGTAGAAGCCGAGCATGGCCTGGATCGGCGCCAGGCCGTCGGCGACGTCGTCGCAGACCCGGGCATGGACCAGGGGGGCGACGGTGAAGCCGGGCCGCGCCTGGGCGAGTGCGTCCGCGTAGAGGTCGGCTCGTTCGGATGCCGGGGAGAAGTAGAGCGGCAGCCAGCCGTCGGCGATCCGCACGGTCTGGGCGATGTTCTTAGGACCCTCGGCGCCGAGGAGGATCGGCAGGTCGGAGCGGAGGGGGTGCAGGATCGGCTTCAGCGGCTTGCCGAGGCCGGTGCCGTCCGGGCCGGGGTAGGGGAGCGGATGGTAGACGCCGTCCAGGGTGACCGGCTTCTCGCGGCGCAGCACCTGGCGGACCACGTCCACGTACTCCCGGACGGCGGTGAGCGGGGAGCGGGGGAACGGCCGTCCGTACCAGCCCTCGACGACCTGCGGTCCGGACAGCCCGAGGCCGAGCAGCAGTCGGCCGCCGGAGAGGTGGTCCAGGGTCATCGCGTGCATCGCGGTCGCGGTCGGGGTGCGGGCCGCCATCTGCGCGATCCCGGTGCCCAGTTGGATCCGGCTGGTGCGGGCGGCGATCCAGGTGAGCGGGGTGAAGGCGTCGGAGCCCCAGGCCTCCGCCGTCCAGACGCTGTGGTAGCCGAGGCGTTCGGCCTCGACGGCGAGGTCGAGGAAGCCGGGGGAGGGGGCGGCGCCCCAATAGCCGAGTGCTAGCCCGAGGCGCATGGTGGGGACCCCCAAGATATCTGATGGACCGTCAGTTCTGCTTGGGGGTGAGCGTAGGGCGCGGGGCTTGAGGCCACAACGGGCGCGGGGCGGGGCCGGGGGGTCTGTGCCCGCCCCCGCCCCGCTTGGGGGGGGGGAAACCCCGCGTCACCCGCAGTTAGACCGTCAAATGCACTGCGGGCACACCCC
>NZ_JBGCAQ010000032.1:0-99187 GCF_041261405.1 Streptacidiphilus sp. EB103A
GCGCGGGGGGGCCCCCCAAAGCGGGGGGGGGGGGGGGGGTTTTGGGGGGGGGGGGGGGGGGGGGGGGGGGGGCGGCCCCCCCCCGGGGGGGGGGGCGGGCCCGGGGGCCCCGCCCCCCCCCCGCGCCCGTCTTCGTCGGCGGCTTCCCGCGCTTCCCGCGCTTTTCGCGCTTCATGCGCAGGGCGTCAGCCGCGCTGGATGCCCGAGGTGTCGGACAGCAGGCCGCGCTTGCCCTCCTGGGTCTGGGTGAGCAGGGCGTCGCCGCGCTGCGCGATGGCCAGGTACCAGGTGCCGGGGACCAGCTCCCCGACGGACGGGCCGTCGGAAGCACCCTCCGGAGCCAGCGCACGGGGTGCGGGAACGGCGAACCAGAACGGCGCGAACGCCGGAGCGGCCGGGGTCTCCGCAGCGGGGGCGGGCTCGGGCTGGGCGGCCGCCTCCTTCTCCAGGCTGTGCGGCTGAGCGGGTGCGGCGGCCTCCGGAGACCTCTGCTCGGCGGCCTGCTCCTCCGCGGCGGCGGAGGACTGCGGCTTCACCACCGGGGTGAGCAGCGCCGTCGCGTTGTCCTCGCGCTCGACGGGCGGGGCGTCCTGCGGGGTCGCGGCCGGTGCGGGGGCCGCCGCGGTGGGCTGCGGGTAGCCGTAGCCGCTGGGCTGCGGCTGGTAGGCCTGGGCCGGGTTCGGCCCGGGGGCGGGGGCCGGCGAGATCGGTCCGCTGAAGGGCTGGCCCGGCTGGGCCTGCTGCACCGGCTGACCGTGGTGGAACTGCTGGCCGGGCTGCGGCTGGTAGGGCTGCTGCTGCATCGGCTGGCCGGGCCGGCCGGGCTGACCGTACGTCGGATAGCCGCCGGGGCCGGTCATCTGCTGCGGCGCCGTCGGCGACGCGGTGGTCAGCGGCAGGGCGAGCGCGGGCAGCAGCGGTGTCGCGAGCGCGGCACCGGCGAGCAGCAGCGCGAACAGGAAGCCGAGGTAGGCCCCGAACGAGTGACTCAGCAGCGGCGACGGGGTGGAGAACAGCGACCACAGCGACGACCAGAGCGCCGCGACCGTCAGGACCGTGCCCCAGTGCGCCAGTTCGATTCCCGCGACCTTGGGCGCCTGCGGCAGCAGCCGACCGGCCAGCACCAGTGCCGCGCCGATCACGCCCAGCAGGAACACCGCGGGCAGCAGCGGGAAGAAGCCGCCGTGCCAGGCGTTTGCGGTGCAACTGCCGGCGCTGCCGCAGTCGGCGCTGTAGTAGGGCAGGAACGAGGAGATCAGCAATAGGAGTGCCGCAGCCGCGACCGCCGCATCTCCCCTGGTGACGGTTCTGGGGTTCACCGTGAGAGCCCTCTCGTGATTGGTTGGGCGAAAGCTTGGACCGCCCATAGCGTACGGTGTTCGGGCTTTGAAGGAGACGTCTGGATCATTCCGGTTTCGTGTGCGCGTCAAAGTCACTGCCGGTGACGGTGGTGCTGACGTGACGGGTTCGTGGCGGGTCCGTGACGGGTCCGAGGGGGGCCGGGGCGTACACTCCGTCAGTTGCCGCTCTCCAGGTAGGCGGTGATCCCGTTCACGACCCCCTGGGCGGCGAGCTGCCGCCAGGACGCCGAGGTCATCTCCTTGGCGTCGGTGGCGTTGCGCATGTTGCCGCACTCGATGAAGATCTTCGGAACCGTCGACATGTTCAATCCGCCCAGGTCGCTGCGGACGTCGAGGCCCGACCCGCCGCTGATGTAGTTGGCGAAGGGCTCGCCGGTCACGCTGTGGAACGCCGAGCGGACGTCGAGGCCCAGGGTGCGGGAGGGGGCGACGATGGCGCGGTTGTCGGCGCCGCCCTGGTCCACGGCGGCCGGGAGGATCACATGGAAGCCGCGGTCGCTCGCCCCGGCTCCGTCGCCGTGGATGGAGATCGCCGCATCGGCGTGGGCGGCGTTGCCGATGGCGGCACGCTGGGTGACGCACGGTCCCCAGGCCGTGTTCCCGTCCTGGGTGAACACCACCTTGGCGCCCTCGGCCTCCAGGAGGGTGCGGGCCCGCCGGGCCACGTCCAGGGTGAAGTCGGCCTCCAGGTAGCCGCTGTCGGTCTCGGTGCCGGTGGTGTCGCAGGTGGTGCTGCCGTTGCCGATCTGGACCAGCTTGTTTATCTCACTGGCGTACTTGCCGTTGTCGGGGTTGTGGCCCGGGTCGATCACCACGGTCTTTCCGGAGAGGGGGTGCGCTGACGAGGCCGGAACCTTGGCGGCGGCAGTGGCGGCGCTGGAGGCGGAGTTGGGCGTTGAGGCAGAGGCGGACGAACCTGTGCTCCCGGAGGCGGCCGCTGAGGAAGACGCCGACGAGGCCGCCGACGAGGACGAGCCCCCTGCCTGCGCTCCCTGCTGCACGGGGGCGAGAGCGGGGGCGGTGACATCGCCCACGGCCACACTGTGCCCAGCGTCCTGGGATCCGGCGACGGCCTTCCAGCCCAGCCAGCCGGCGAACCCCAGCGGTACCAGGGCGGCCAGGACCATCGCGGCCGTCGCTGCTCGGGCCCGGTGGGGGCGCTGCTCCGGGGCGTCGTAGTGGTCGAGCGGGTGTTCAGATCTCACCGTCTGTCCTTGTCGCCAGTCCGTACTGGGTCGCGATCGGGTTCCAGGCCGCGACGAAGCTCTTCTTGTCGGTGGTGGCGGAGGTGCTCTGACTCAAACCGTTGTTCCAATCGGTGTTGTGCGGCGCGTTGCCGGGGGAGCAGCCGCCGTTGGCCATCGCCCCGGCCCAGTTGGCGAAGTCGGTGTCGGCGGCGGCCGACTCCGACCAGGCACGGCTCAGCGTCTTCATCGCGGCGGCAGCCCCGGCTGGGAGCTGCGACACGTCGAGCGAGGCCGCTTGCTGGGAGAGCGTCTGGCGGGCCTGGGCGGCCTGGGTCAGCACGCTCTGCGCGTTGGAGACCGAGGCGTAGTCGGTGCAGTTGTCGACTGCCTGGACGGCGTTGGAGACCTGGGCACGAGAGCTCGTCGAGTTCGCCAGCAACTGGTCGACGGCGGCGGCCTGCGACTTGGCCTTCGCTGTGTCCGTCGCCGACGGGCTCGCGGACTGGCTGGCCGAGGCCGAGTCGGAGGGACCGGCGCTCTGCGAGGCCGAGCCGGTCGACGATGCGCTCGGCACGGCGCCGCTGGTGGCCACCGGTGGCGTTGAGGTCCGGCTCGATGCCTGCTTGTTCTTGGTCAGCCCGAGACCCCAGACCACGCCCACACCCAGCAGCGCGGCGACCACGACGACCAGCGCGATCAGCAGCGGGAGGTTCCTCCGGCCGCCGTCCCCGTTGCCGTCACCGCTGCTGGGGTCGCCGGGGGCACCGGCGCTACCGGGGTACGCCGGAGGCTGGCCGTACTGCTGTTGGTGCGGCTGGATCGGGTAGACCGGGGGCTGGCCGGGCTGCTGGTTGGGCCCCCGGAACTCCTGGCCGGGCATCGTCGCGCCCTGGTAGGAGGCCGGGGGTCCGCCGGGAGCACCGGGGGGCGGGCCGTAGGAGGGCGCGGCCGGGGCTCCCGGGGCTCCCGGAGCGCGGTAGCCCGGCGCGCCGTAGCCGGGCGCGCTGTAGCGAGACTGCGGGTAACCGGGCGGCGGGTAGCCGTACCCGGCCCCGGGTGCGGTCGGCGGCGCCTGGGGGGCCGGAGGCGTCCGGGGCGCCTGGGGCAGTTGGGGCGGCCGGGATGCCTGGGGCGCCTGGGGCTCCATGACCTTCGGAAGGTCCTTGGCCGTGGGGACGTAGGGACGGCCCAGCGGCTGATCGAACTCGGTGCGCGGCGGCACGCTCGGCAGCGGGGGTATGACGGAGGTCGGCTCGTCTCCGTCGTCGCGGGGGGCGGAGGCGGGACCGGAGGCGGGACCGGAGGCGGGACCCGACGCATCCCCCTGAGTGGGCAGGGTCGGCGTGCTTGGTGGGACGGCAGGCGGCGGGACGGGCGGGGGTGACAGGTCGGACGCGGCCCTCGGGTCGTCGGCGGGCCCGGCCTCCGGCGACTGCGCCTCCGGGCTCGGGGTCGTCGAGGGTTCAGCCGTCTCCGGCTTCTGCCACATCGCCGCCGTCGCCGGGTCGCGACGGCGGACCCAGCCGCCCGCCCCGTTCCTGGCTGTCGGGTCCCACACCGCGGGCGCGCTCTCCTCCGGTTCGGTCATTGCCGGTCCCTCCCGCCTCCCGCGTGCGCGACTGTTCCCGCAACCGTACCGAAGCCCGACTCGGGCGAGCGGAGCTTGCCTGTGATCAGTGCCACAAAGGGGATGAGCTGGTACGACCTCAGCCCCGCCGCAGCACCCGCAGCGAACCTGTCACCGACACCTCGGTGAAACCCTCGGCGAGCGCACGCAGATACACCCGGTACGGGGCCTGCCCGCCGTCGGCGGGATCCGGGAACACATCGTGGACCACCAGCAGACCGCCCGGGGCCAGGTGCGGCGTCCAGCCCTCGTAGTCGCCGGTGGCGTGCTCGTCGGTGTGACCGCCGTCGATGAACACCAGGCCCAGCGGAGCGCCCCACACGGCCGCCACCTGCGGGGACCGTCCCACCAGGGCGATCACATGGTCTTCGAGGCCGGCCGCGTGCAGGGTACGGCGGAACCGCGGCAGGGTGTCCATCCGGCCGACTTCGGGGTCGACCAGCGAAGCGTCGTGGTACTCCCAGCCGGGCTGCTGCTCCTCCGAGCCACGGTGGTGGTCCACGGTCAGCGTGACCACGCCCGCCCGCCGAGCGGCATCGGCGAGCAGGATAGTGGAGCGCCCGCAGTAGCTCCCCACCTCCAGCAGCGGCAACCCGGTCCCAGCCGCGGCAGCGGCACCCGCCGCGTACAGCGCCAGCCCCTCGTTCACAGGCATGAACCCGGTCGCCGCCTCGAACGCCCCGAGTACGGCGGCCGAGGGCGCACCGGTGGTGGCCGCTGTGTCGGTGTCCGTCATGCTCGCCGCTTCTCCTCTGTGGTTGTGGCCGTACGTACTCGGGGGACCCTACTGGAGGACGGTTCGCGGGGGAGGCGGGGCGTCGCCGCCGGCGGGCCGTCTCGCGGCCGAGCCCCCGTCCCGACGCCGTCTCTGACGTGCGCGTTCGCTCCCGCTGGCCGTCCGTCGCCTCCGTGGGGCGCGATGGTTGGTCCCGGGCTGGGGTGGCTCGCTGTCGCTCGCGGCCAACTGCGCGGAGGGGAGGGGGTGGTGGGGCGTGCGTTGCCGGGTGGCGCGCCGGGGCCGGGCTGCAGAAACGTTCCTTCTGTGTGTCTTCGGCTGAACCGGGGTCACTTTTCGTACACCGGGTCACTTTTGGTACAAGAATACCGGAATGAATCGGGCATAACGGCATGATCAAGTGACATCTTGTCCCGAAGTGACCCCGGTTCGCCCTGATCCCCCGTTTTGGGGTCACTCGACCTACTTTAGGGTCACTCGTCCGACGAATTGTGACCGCTATGTCCGATATGGCGTCGAAAGAGTGACCCCAAAGTAGGTCGAGTGACCCCAAAACGGTGAACTCGCCCCGCCCCGCGCCCCCGCCGCACGCTCCGCGCCAGGCCCCGGCCGCCCCCGGCCGTTGTCGCGCGGCGGAGCCGCTTCGGTCCGGGCGGAGCCCGGGAAACGGCGCTCAACTCGCCCCATCCGACGCTGCCGTTGCAATCGTGGGGCCCCGCCCCCGGCCCCTGTCGCACGGCGGAGCCGCTTCCTTCCGGGCGCGAGCCCGGGAAGCGGCGGGAGATGCGCCCCGCCACACGCTGCCGTTGCAAGCGTGGAGCGCTACCCCCGCCCACCGCGAAACGCTCCGCGCCAGAGCGACCCCGCCCCCTGCACCAGTTGCGCGGCGGAGCCGCATCTTTCCGGGCGGAGCCCGGGAAACGGCGGCCAACTCGCCCCGCCACACGCTGCCGTTGCAGCTGTGGAGCGCTGCCCGCGCCCTCGTCGAACGTTCCGCGTCGAGTGGTTGCCGCCGGGCTCTCTGTGGTCGCGAAGGCTCCCGCTCCGGGACGGTTCTGCGGGGCGGGGTTTCCGAAAGGTGCGGCGGGTTCTAATCTGACGATGCGTCAGATTGCTGGAGCGCGTGGGCCGCCAGGGCGACCGGAGTCGAGGGGGAGCGCATGGCCATAGGGATCAGCGAGGACCATCGCCAGGTGCAGGCGGCCGTGCGGGGGTGGTTGGAGCGCGAGGTTTCACCGGAGGTCGTGCGGGATGGGCTCGCGGAGGATGGGAAGGTGCGGGTGCCCTCCGGGCGGGCGGCGTGGTGGGGCGGATTGGTTGGGCAGGGGTTGTTGGGACTGCACCTGGCCGGTGAGTACAGCGGGGGCGGGGGAGATCTGCTGGACCTGGCCGTGGTTGTGGAGGAGGCAGGGCGTGCCGTACTGCCGGGTGCCTATCTGCCGACGGTGCTTGCGTCCACTGTGCTCGCCGCCGCCGGTGGGGCGGAGGCCAAGCGTCGGTTGACCGGATTGGCCGACGGGAGCTGCACCGGGGCGGTCGCCCTGGAGCCCGGCGGGCTGTGTGCCGAGCCTGTCCCCGGGGGATGGCGGCTGAGCGGGGACGCCGGACCGGTCCTCGGGGGCGACGAGGCTGATGTGGTGTTGCTCGCCGCCATGCTGGAGGGCGGGGAGTCCGCCTGGTTCGCGGTGGACGCTGCGGTGTTGACGGTACGTCCGCTGCCGGCGCTGGACCTGACCCGGGGGCTCGCGACAGTCGGGGCCGGGGCCGGCGGACTGCTGCTCAGCGAGGAGCAGCGGCTCGCGGTGGACGGCGAGCGGGTCGGTTCGCTCGCGTCGGTGGTCCTGGCGGCGGAGGCCTGCGGGATCGCGGGGTGGGCGCTGGACGCGGCCGTCGGCCATGCCAGGGTCCGCGAGCAGTTCGGGCGGCCGATCGGGCAGTTCCAGGCGGTCAAGCACCTCTGCGCCTGGATGCTGGTCCGTGCCGAGGCGGCGAGGGCCGCGACCTGGCAGGCGGCGCGCGACCCGGAGCCGCTGGCCGCGGCGGTCGCGGCTGTGCTCGCGATGGAGGCGGCGGTCGAGAACGCCAAGGACTGCATCCAGGTCCTCGGCGGTATCGGGTTCACCTGGGAGCATCCGGCGCATCTGCGGCTGCGGCGGGCAGTGACGTTGCGTCAGCTCCTGGGGTTCGGGTCCGGGGCGGAGTCCGGGTCCCGGGCCTCGCTGTACGGGCGGGTGGCGGGGTTTGCCGCGGGGCATGGGTTGGACCGGCCGGTGTTGGAACTGCCGCCCGAGGCTGAGGAGTTCCGTCCTGCGCCGCGTGCCGCCGCAGCTGCCGTGCAGGGGCTTGAGCCGGCCGAGCAGCGGCGCAGGCTGGCTCCGGGTGGCTGGACGGCTCCGCATCTGCCGCCGCCCTACGGGCTGGGGGCCGACGCGCTGCGGCAGTTGGTGGTGGAGCAGGAGCTGCGGGCGGCGGGGGTGGTGCTGCCCGATCTCACCATCGGCACCTGGGTGGTGCCCTCGATCGTCGCCCATGGCACAGCCGAGCAGCGCGAGCGCTTTGTGATGCCGACGCTCAAGGGCGACCTGACCTGGTGTCAACTCTTCTCCGAGCCCGAAGCGGGCTCGGATCTGGCGTCGTTGCGCACCCGCGCCGTCCGGCTGCCGGACGGACGTTGGCGGGTGGACGGGCAGAAGGTGTGGACGTCGAGTGCCCGCACCGCCGACTTCGGGATCCTGCTGGCGCGGACCTCGCCGGACCGGCCCAAGCATCAGGGGTTGACCTACTTCCTTGTCGATATGAAGACGACTCCTGGAATCGACATCCGGCCGCTGCGCGAGCTCACCGGCGATTCGGTCTTCAACGAGGTTTTCCTCGACGGCGTGACCCTTCCTCCCGATGCCGTGGTCGGCGAGGTCGACGGCGGGTGGCGGGTGGCCAGGCACACGCTGGGCCATGAGCGGGTGCATATGGCGGACTCCAGTCCGACCGCCGATGCGGTGCGCAGGCTACTGGCGCTGCCGGGCGCGGACGGCGACCGCAGGGCCAGGCTGGGCCGACTGGTCGCCGTCGAGCGCGTGCTGACCTGCATCGACCTCAGGACGGCGCTGAGCAGCCTGGACGGTCTCGACCCCGGGCCCGGCGCCAGCGTCCGCAAGCTGGTGTCCGCTCCGCACGCCCAGCAGGTCGCCGAACTGGCGCTGGAGCTGTGCGGTCCGGCGGGCGCGGTGGCCGAAGGCGTGGGCGGGCAGGCGGCGCGGGCCTTCCTGATGTCGCGCTGCCTGACCATCGCGGGCGGCACCACGCAGGTGCAGCTGAATGTCGTGGCGGAGCGGATCCTCGGTCTGCCGAGGGACTGACCGCCGTCGAGGGAGTGACCATGACCACCATGGACCGGAGGAGTGAGGCAATGCCTGGAAAGAGCTACCTCGTCGGCGTCGGCATGACGAACTTCGAGAAGCCGGAGAGCCGGGACTGGCAGTACTGGGACATGGCCCGCGAGGCGGGGCAGGCCGCGCTGGCCGACGCCGGGATCGACTACGCGCTGGTCGAGCAGGCGCCGGTGGGGTACTGCCAGCAGCAGTCGACAGCCGGACAGCGGGCCGTGTACGAGCTGGGCCTGACCGGGATCCCGGTCTACAACGTCAACAACAACTGCGCCACCGGCTCCTCGGCGCTGATGATGGCCCGTCAGTTCGTCGCGGGCGGGATCAGCGACTGCGTCCTCGCGCTGGGCTTCGAGAAGATGAGCCGCGGCGCGCTCGGCGCGGGTGCGGGGGCCGGTGACTTCTCGACCAGCCCGGTGGCGCGGCACTACGGGGTGATGGCGGCCAGGCACGGCTTCGCGGCGACACCGCCGACCGCGCAGATCTTCGGCAATGCCGCCCGGGAGCACATGGAGCGCTACGGCACCACCGCGGAGCAGCTGGCCCTGGTCGGGGTGAAGAACCACCGCCACTCCGCCGCCAACCCCCGGGCCCAGTTCCGCGACAGCTGCACCCTGGAGGAGGTGCTGGCGTCCAGGACCATCCACGAGCCGCTGACCAAGCTCCAGTGCTCGCCCACCTCGGACGGCGCGGCGGCGGCCGTGGTCGTCTCGGAGCGGTTCGTGGAGCAGCACGGCCTGCATGACCGTGCCGTGGAGATCCTGGGCCAGGCGATGACCACCGACACCGAGTCCAGTTTCGCCTCCGGATCGTCCATCGACGTCGTCGGCAAGCCGATGAGCCGGGCCGCGGCGCTGGCGGTGTACGAGCAGTCGGGGCTCGGCATCGAGGACGTGGACGTGGTCGAGTTGCATGACTGCTTCTCCGTCAACGAGCTGCTGACCTACGAGGCGCTGGGCATGTGCGCGGACGGGGAGAGTGGAAAGCTGGTCGCCGAGGGTGCGACGACCTACGGCGGGCGGTGGGTGGTGAACCCGTCCGGGGGATTGATCTCCAAGGGGCATCCGCTGGGGGCCACCGGGTTGGCGCAGTGCGCCGAGCTGGTGTGGCAGCTGCGCGGCGAGGCGGAGGAGCGGCAGGTCGCGGGCGCGAGGGTGGGCCTGGCCCACAACATCGGGCTGGGCGGTGCCGCGGTGGTGACCATGCTGCGGCGCTGACATGCCGGCGGCCGGTCCGGTGGCTCGGGGGAGTTCTCAAGGGCCGCGCGATGCGTTATACCTGACGGTGAGTCAGGTGAAACACGTTCTACTAAGGTGCGAACAGGAGCTCCAGCAGGAGCTCGACCAACAGACTCGCGGGTGCGGCCGTCCCACGGAGCCGCGACCCGCGCAGAGCGGCCCCGACGCGTACGACGGTGCGGACGGACGCGTCGGGGTCCACCAACCGGCAGGGCCGGAAGGACCGGCAGGACCAGCAGGATTAGAGACACGCAAGGCACGAGGCAGGCAAGACAAGAGGAGAGCAGGACTGATGCCCATCGACGCCGCCACGGCACTCGCGGCCCCGCCGCGCACCACCGATCTCGCCTGGGAGGCCAAGGACGTCCTGCTGTACCACCTGGGCGTCGGCGCCGGAGCCCAGCACCCGGCGACCGACCCGGACGAACTCCGCTACACCTACGAGAAGGACCTCCAGGTCCTCCCCAGCTTCGTGACCGTCGCCGGCGGCGGCCTGGCCAAGGCGGGTGTGTTCACCCTGCCCGGGCTGGACATCAACCTCGCCCAGGTGCTGCACGGCGGCCAGCGGATCGAGTTGCACCGGCCGGTCCCGGTCGAGGGCCGCGCCGTCCTCACCAGCCGACTCGCCGCGGCGTACGACAAGGGCAAGGCGGCCGTCCTGGTCATGCGCGGCGAGGCCGCCGACGAGGCGGGCCCGCTGTGGACCACCGACACCGAGGTCTTCGTCCGCGGCGAGGGCGGCTTCGGCGGCGAGCGCGGCGAGAGCAACCGCATCGTCCCGCCCGAACGGGCGCCGGAGTGGGAGCGCGAGGTCCCGGTACGTCACGACCAGGCGCTGCTCTACCGGCTCTCCGGCGACTGGAACCCGCTGCACGCCGACCCCGACTTCGCCAAGCTGGCCGGCTTCGACCGCCCCATCCTGCACGGTCTCTGCTCGTACGGGACCACCCTCAAAGCCGTGGTGGACACCGTCCTCGGCGGCGACGCGAGCCGCGTCCTCAGCTACAGCACCCGCTTCGCCGGGATCTTCTTCCCCGGCGAGACCCTCCGGATCCGGGTCTGGGACGAGGGCGGCGGCAGGCTCGTGGTCTCCGCGACCTCGGTCGACCGGGCCGACGCGCCGGTCCTCGCCGACACCGTCATCACCTACCACTGAACTGCCACGGAACTCTACTGAACGTCGACTCGTCCGATCCGCTCGTCCGATCCGCATCAGCCCCAGGGGAGCAGCCATGCGCGCAGCAGTCCTGCACGAGACAGGTCAGGAGAAGCTGGAGGTCCACGAGGGGGTCACCCTCCCCGAGGTGGGCCCCGGCAAGGTCAGGGTCCGGTTGCGGGCGGCCAGTCTGTGCCACTCTGACCTGTCCGCGATGAGCGGCGTGCTGCCACAGCCCGCCCCCTTCGTGCCGGGCCACGAGGGCGCGGGCGAGGTGACCGAGGTCGGCGCGGGTGTCGAGGGACTGGCCGTCGGCGACCATGTGGTCGTCTGCTGGATGCCGCCCTGTGGCAGCTGTCCCAGTTGCGTCCGGGGCGAGGGCAACCTCTGTCTCGCCGGTTTCGCCAACATGGGCAGCCCCAACTACCACCACGACGGCACCGACATCTTCGGCTTCTCCGGCACCGGGACGTTCGCGGAGGAGAGCGTCGTCGCGGCCGGCTGCGCGGTGAAACTGCCCGACGACGTGCCCTTCGAGGTCGGCGCGCTGATCGGCTGCGGGGTGACCACGGGCGTGGGCGCGGCGATCCACACCGCCAAGGTCGAACCGGGGTCCTCGGTGGTGGTCATCGGCTGCGGCGGCGTGGGCATCGCCGCGATCCAGGGCGCCAGGGTCGCGGGCGCGGCGCAGATCGTCGCCGTGGACCCGGTCCCGGCCCGCCGCGAGTGGGCGCTGCGGTTCGGGGCGACCGAGGCGGTGGCGCCCGAGGGGCTGGCCGAGGCGCAGCAGCGGCTGACCGGCGGCGAGGGCTTCGACTACGCCTTCGAGGTGGTCGGCAGGTCGGCCACGGTCAGGGCGGCGTACGACGCGGTGCGGCGCGGTGGCGCTCTGGTCGTGGTCGGCGCGGGGGCCATGGACGACATGGTGCAGTTCAACATGTTCGAGCTGTTCTTCAACGAGAAGCGCATCCTGCCCTCCCTCTACGGCGGCACCGACGTGCTCCGCGGCTACCGCACCGTCATCGACCTGTGGCGGGCCGGGCGGCTGGACCTGGAAGGCATGGTGACCCACCACGTCCGGCTGGAGGGGATCAACGACGCGGTGCAGCAGATGCGCAGCGGCGAGGCCCTCCGCACCGTCATCGACCTCTGAAGCCTCTGCAGCACGATCTCCGTAGCACGGCCACTGAGAAGGAGTCACCCCGGCATGAGCACCTCTCTCTCCGGCAGGACCGCGATCGTCACCGGTGCGGGCCGCGGTCTCGGCCGCGCCGAGGCACTGGAACTGGCCAGGCTCGGCGCCAACGTCGTGGTCAACGACTTCGGCGCGCCCGGCCGGGACGGCAGCGGCGGGGCCTCGGCCACCCCTGCGGACGAGACCGTCGCGGAGATCGTCGCCGAGGGCGGCCGGGCGGTGGCTCACTACGGCGACGTCGCCGACCTGGACGCCGCCCGCGCCCTGGTCGACCTTGCGGTGGACACCTACGGGCAGCTCGACATCCTGGTCAACAACGCGGGCATCCTGCGGGACCGGATGGTCTTCTCGATGTCGGAGGAGGAGTGGGACTCGGTCCTCCACGTCCACCTCAAGGGCCACTTCGCGACGACCCGCTTCGCCGCCGCGCACTGGCGCGAGCGCTCCAAGGCCACAGGCGGGCCGGTGTACGGACGGATCGTCAACACCTCCTCGGAGGCGTTCGTGGCCGGCTCGGCCGGGCAGCCCAACTACGCGGCCGCCAAGGGCGGCATCGTCGGACTGACCCTGAGCTGCGCCTCGGCGCTGGCCCGCTACGGGGTGACGTCCAATGTGATCTGCCCGCGGGCGCGCACCAGGATGACCGACGATGTGTTCGTTGGGTCGATGGGCGCTCCTGAGCAGGGGCTCGACCCGCTGGCGCCCGAGCATGTGTCACCGCTGGTCGGCTATCTCGCCTCGCCCGCCGCAGAGCGGGTCAACGGCCAGCTGTTCGTGGCGCACGGCGGGATGGTGGCGGTGCTCGGGTCGCCGCCGGTGCTGGCGAAGTTCGACACGGCCAAGGACCTGTTCACCCCGGCCGAGCTGGACGACCTGCTCAGCCCCTTCTACCAGGGGCGCACCCCGGGCGACGGCTACGCCAGCCTCGCGGTCCTGGGCCTGCGGCACGGGGACTGACGGACCGTCGGGTCCCTCTGTCGCCGTGCCGCAGGCTCGTTGTCGTGCCGGTCAGTCGGCCGACATCCCGTTGTGCAGCACCCGGCGGTGGCGGCCGTGGCCGGCCGGTTCGCGTCGGCCCTCCACATCGTCGTCGGCCACCGAGCCGCGGTGTTTGCCCGCGGTGTCGAACTGGTCGTGTGTATCCCCCGGAGCAGCGTCCAGGCGGTTCTCAGTGATGTCTGTGAGGGCATCTGACATGAGAAGTCGTCTCTCCGTTGTGTGAGCTTCAATGCCTTTGTTACGTCATCTGTCGTGATCACCCTATGCAATGGACCCTGCCCAGGTCCTGTCGGGTCGGTAACAAAGGGTGCACGATCGGTACTCGCCGGTACGGGCTGTCAGGCGCGGTTCCGGCCGCCGTCAGGTCGGGCGCCCGGTCCGCAGGAAGCTCGCCAGCAGCTCGTGCAGCACCGGCGCGCCGTCCTCGGCCAGCACCTCGTGCCCGGCCCCCGCCGCTTCCACATAGCGGAAGTCGGCACTCTCCGTGTGCCCCATCCGCAGCAGTTCCTGACGCAACGTGCGCGACTGCGACACCGGCACCACCTCGTCCCGGTCGCCGTGCACCACCAGCAGTGGCGCGGTCAGCCGGTGGCACATCCGCAGGACGTCCCGCGCGCCGCTGCCGTCCTCCGGTTCGTGCGTGCCGCCGAGACGCTGCGTCAGCGCCTGGACGGCGGGGCCGGCCTCGGCCAGCAGCCGGGGGCCGGACAGGAACGGGGCGACCACGGCGCAGCGGGCGACCTGCTCGGGCGCCGAACAGGCGGCGAGCAGGGCCAGGAACGCCCCGTAGCTCACCCCGAAGAGTGACGCCGGCTCAAGTCCCAGCGCCGCCCGCTGGCCGCTGACGGACGTCAGCAGCGCCAGCACGTCGTCGAGGTCGGGGCCGCCCCAGGCGTTCTGCAGCGCCTGTGCGTACTCCACGCCGTAGCCGGTGCTGCCGCGCTGGTTGACGGCGACCACGGCCAGGCCCTCGCCGGCCATCCGCTGCAGGGCCGGATCGAACTCCAGCCGCCAGGCGTCCGCCGGGCCGCCGTGCAGGGCGACGACGAGGTGTTGCGCCGTCAGCCAGGTGTCCCCGCCGTAGACCACGGCCTCCATCGGCCCGGCCGCCCCGGCGAGTTCCACCGCCCGGGCGCCGTGCCAGCGTCCGCCGTCGCCCGGAGCGGCGCTGCCGTCGAGCCGCCAGCCGGACGCGGCACGGAGCCGGCCCTCCCGGAGGGACCGCGGCGAAGGGAGTATCCGGATCACGCTCCCCATCCCGGCGGCGCCGCCCTGCAGCGGGGCCAGCCGCAGCGGCATCGTCGGCACCGGGTCCTCTGCCTCCGGCGGGCCTGCCAGCAGACGGTCCACCTGCACGGTGGCGATGCCCGCCGGATGGTCGGGGGAGGAGTAGGGGAGCCGCAGCCCCGCCGCGGACCAGTGGCCCACGCCGCCGAGCCGCCCGGCCGGCACCGGCAGCGTCTCCAGCTGCCCGGACGAGGGCCGCCAGACCGCCAGGGTGGAGCCGGCGCCCCAGTCGCCCTGCAACGCCACCCGCTGCTCACTCGCGGGAACCCCTGCGCGGCCCGGCTCGATCGCCACCGGGCGCAGGAACTCCCTGGTCCGGTGCAGGCAGTCGGGGAAGCGCAGCGGCTGGTCCTCGCCGAGGACACCCCAGCCGAGACGGTCCTGACCCGGGGCGTCGCTGCGCACCAGGATCAGCCCGCTCTCCGGGTCCGCGGCGACCAGGCGGTCGTTGCTGCCCGGGGCCAGCTCCAGGAAGGGGCTGACCGTCCCCGTCGCCAGATCCAGCACCACCGTCTTGACCGTGGGCGCGGAGGATCCCCCGGCGGCGCCCGGCACCAGGTGGTCCAGGGCCAGCATCCGCCCGCCCCGGTCCAGCCACACCCCGCCGCCGGACATCCCGGGGAACTCCGCGACCTGCTGCGGCTGCGCGCCGCCGTCGGCGCTCACCAGCCAGACCGAGGTCACCGCGCGGCTGTCGGTGCCCAGCGCCACCGCGACCGGCGCGCCGGGACCGGGCGCGGGCAGCGCCATCAGCCGCAGCCCCGGCATCCGCAGGCTGCCGACGAAGGTCTCCCGCACCGAGGCAGGGGTGCGCACCACCAGGTCGTGGCTCTCGCCGTGGAGGCGGCAGATCAGCACCCGTCCGTCGGGCAGCGAGACCAGCTGCGAGCGCAGACTCTCCGGAGCCGCGCCCGGGGCCTGCGGCAGCGCTACGGGTATGGCGCCGCCGGTCGCGCCGCTGCCGGGATCGGCGCCGCCAAGGCCGCCGACGATCAGGCCGCCGACGACCTGCTCCGCGGAGTCCCCGGTCGGCGCCGTGTCCAGCTGCCGGTTTGCCGTGTCCAGCCGCCAGCTTGCCGTGTCCAGCCGCCAGCTTTCTACGTACCAGCCGCCCTCGCCCGAGGAGGCCATGCAGGCCGCGTAGCCGCCGCCGGCCGAGAACGTGAAGCCGACCCGGCGCAGCGCGGGTGCCGCCCTGGTGTGCGGGAAGGCGCCGACGAGAGTGAGAGGTGTCGCAGTCATGGGAGGTCACCAACCAGGTGTCATGGGGGTCGGACCCGAACGGCTCCCAGCCGCGGGCCCGCAGCCGGGACCAACCGAGCGTTGCCGCCCCCGCCGCACCACAGACGCTACTTACGCCACCCCCGGCACCCGAACGGATCGCTGCCCCTTCACTCAAAGGGGTGAGCCCAAGGACGGGCAGGTATGCGTAAGCCCAGGCACCGGGCCGCCCGGCGCACGGGCGGTCGGCACTGGCCCTGCGTGCTCCAACTTTTCGGGGCGCGACACCCCGGACCCCTGCGAAACCCCGAGGTGGCGGGCTCGAGCCGGACGGGACCTCGCCAGGTGGCCTGCGTGTAATCTCGACGGGTGCCGATACTCTCCGACGTCCTCAGCGTGTTCGACGAGCTCTACCCGCCCGCCAGGGCGGAGTCCTGGGACGCGGTCGGGCTGGTCTGCGGGGATCCGGAGGCCGGGGTGGGCCGGGTGATGTTCGCCGTGGACCCGGTCGCCGCAGTGGTCGACGAGGCCCTGGAGTGGGGCGCTGACCTGCTGGTCACCCACCATCCGCTGTATCTGCGCGGAGTCACCTCGGTCGCCGCCACCGGCTTCAAGGGCCGCGTCGTGCACACCCTGATCAAGCACGGGATCGCCCTGCTCACCGCCCACACCAACGCCGACTCGGCCGACCCCGGCGTCTCCGACGCCCTAGCCGAGACCGTCGGCCTGCGCGTCACCGGACCGCTGATCCCCGACCCGACCGACCCGGCCGGCCGCCGGGGCACCGGACGGATCGGCGAACTGCCCGAGCCCGAACCCCTCGCCGCCTTCGCCGCCCGGGTCGCCGCCGGGCTCCCCGCCACCGTGCAGGGCGTCCGCACCGCGGGCGACCCGGACGCGCCGGTGCGCCGGGTCGCCGTCTGCGGCGGCTCCGGCGACTCCTTCTTCGACGCGGTCCGCGCGGCCGGCGTCGACGCCTATCTCACCGCCGACCTGCGGCACCACCCGGTCTCCGAGGCCCGCGAGGCGAGCCCGCTGGCGCTGCTGGACGCCGCCCACTGGGCCACCGAGTGGCCTTGGCTGCGCAGCGCCGAACGCGAACTGCTGGCGGCCGCCGACAAGCACGGCTGGACGCTCGACACCCGGGTGTCCACGCAGGTCACCGACGCCTGGACGCTGCACACGCCGATGCCGGCCGCAGCCCCGGAATAGCCACGCAAGCCCCCTGACCGACCGACGCACCACCCCGAGGAGCACCCCCTGAACGCCGCGCCCGCCGACCAGATCCGCCTGCTCGACCTGCAGGCCCTCGACTCCCGCCTGGACCAGCTCGCCCACCGCTCCAACACCCTTCCCGAGCACGCCGACATCCAGCAGCGCAGCACCGATCTCACCGAACTGCGCTCCCTCACCGTCGCCGCCGAGACCCAGCTCAGCGACACCCAGCGCGAACTGGTCAAGGCCGAGCAGGACGTGGACCAGGTCCGCACCCGCGCCGCCCGCAACCAGCAGCGGATGGACTCCGGCGCGGTGGGCTCCGCCAAGGACCTCGCCAACCTCCAGCACGAGGTCGGCGCCCTGGCGAAGCGTCAGAGCGACCTGGAGGACGTGGTTCTGGAGATCATGGAGCGGCTGGAGACCGGCCAGGCCCGGGTCTCCGAGATGACCGCGCGCCGCGACGACGCCCAGCACAGCCTGGCCGAGGCCGAGGCCCGCCGGGACGTGGCGCAGGCCGAGATCGACGCCGAGGCCGAGAAGGTCACCAGGGAACGCGCGGCCATCGCCGCCGTCATCCCCGCCGATCTGCTGAAGCTCTACACTCGGCTGCGCGAGACCCAGGGCGGCACCGGAGCGGCCCGGCTCTACCAGCGCCGCTGCGAGGGCTGCCGGGTCGAGTTCGCCACCGCCGACCTGCGCACCATCCGCGCCGCCGCGCCGGACGAGGTGGTCCGCTGCGAGAACTGCAGCCGCATCCTGATCCGCACCTCCGACTCCGGCCTCTAGAGAGCGGTTCGCCCCTCATGGCGTCCACCCGACGGTTCATCATCGAGGCTGACGGCGGCTCCCGGGGCAACCCGGGGCCGGCCGGCTACGGCGCTGCCCTGCGCGACGGCGACACCGGCGAACTGCTCGCCGAGGCCGCCGAGTACATCGGCGTGGCCACCAACAACGTCGCCGAGTACCGGGGTCTGATCGCCGGGTTGCGGGCGGCCCGTGCCATCGACCCGGAGGCGACGGTCGAGGTCCGGATGGACTCCAAGCTCGTCGTCGAGCAGATGTCGGGCCGCTGGAAGATCAAGCACCCGGACATGCGGCCACTGGCCGCCGAGGCCCAGGGGATCTTCCCGCCAGGCAGGGTCCGCTACCAGTGGATGCCGCGTGCCCAGAACAAGCACGCGGACCGGCTGGCCAACGAGGCCATGGATGCCAGCCAGGCCGGGAGGCAGTGGGTCGCCAAACCGCTGCCGCAGCCGACGGCAACGCCGGTGCTCTCCGAACCGCTCCCGGAGGTCCCCGCCGCCCCGGTCGGCTGGGGCGCGGCGGACCTGGGCACCCCCACCACTTTGGTGCTGCTGCGCCACGGCGAGACCGCGCTCACCCCCGAGAAGCGCTTCTCCGGCAGCGGCGGCGGCGATCCCGAACTGTCCGAACGCGGCCGGGCCCAGGCCGACCTGGTGGCCGCGGCCCTCGCCGCGCGCGGCACCGTCCAGGCGGTCGTCAGCTCTCCGCTGCTGCGCTGCCGGCAGACCGCGCAGGCCACGGCGGACCGGCTCGGCCTGGAGGTACGCATCGAGGAGGGGCTGCGGGAAACAGACTTCGGGGCTTTCGAGGGGCTGACCTTCGCCGAGGCCAAGGAGCGCTTCCCGGTCGAGCTGGACGCCTGGCTGGCCTCCGCCGACACGGCGCCCCCGGGCGGCGAGAGCTTCGCCACCGTCGCCCACCGGGTCGCGGCCGCCCGCGACAAGTTGCTGGCCCGCTACGCGGGGCGGACCGTCCTGGTGGTCTCCCATGTCACACCGGTCAAGACCCTGGTCAGGCTGGCTCTGGGGGCCCCGCCGGAGTCGATGTTCCGGATGGAGTTGTCGGCAGCCTCGTTCTCCGCGATCCAGTACTACGCGGACGGCAACGCGTCCCTGCGGCTGCTCAACGACACCGCGCACCTGCGCTAGCTGTTGCACTGTCAGGGGCGTGGGGAACTGCGCGACAAGCCCCTCACAGCTCGCTGACGACGACGTCCAGCGTCCAAGCCTTCCCCGCCGCAGGTGCCTCGGCTTCCACGGTGTACTTCAACTCCCGTAGCACCTCGGCGAGTTCGGCGGGTGACTCCGGTTCGGCGGCGGACTCGAGAAGCTCTCTGACGATTCGTCCCTTTGTCGCCTTGTTGAAGTGGCTCACCACCGTTCGCTTGACCACTCCTCCCACCTCTCGCTCGTGCAGCACCCGCACCGTGGCCGTCCGTCCGGCGACCTCCCCCTGCGGCCGCCACAGCGCCGCGTACGCCGACGACCGCAGGTCCAGCACCAGCCCGCCGCCGGCCGCGCGCTGCATCGCCGCCGCGGTCTCCTTGCGCCAGTAGCTGCCCAGCGGGCCGAGCGGGGGCAGCTTCACCCCTCCCGAGCAGCGGTACGGCGGGATTCGGTCACTGATCCGGACCGGACCCCAGAGCCCGGAGAACACCAGCAGCGAGCGCTCGGCCCGGGCGTAGGCCTCGGGGCTGAGCGTCGACAGTTCCAGCGCGTCGTAGAGGACGCCGGTGTAGAGCTCGCCGGCCGGCAGGGTCGGGGCCGTCCGCAGCACCGTGTTGCGGGCGATCTCCCCGCGCAGCCCCGGGCTGAGCCCCAGCACAGCGGCCGCCCGGTCCTCGTCACCGCTCGCACACAGCGTGACCAGCGCGTCCAGCACCCGGCTCCGCGCCGGGCCGAGCTCCGGCAGGACGAGCCCGTCCAGCGCCAGTGGCGCCCCCGAACCGGCGGCGGCCTTCCCCTCGGACGGCGGCAACAGCACCAGCACAGCAGTACTCCTCGGTGACGCGGCGGATCGGGAACAGCCCCCGCGCCACTGTAGGGCCTGACGTCTCCAGGACGAATCCAAAGAAAGCCACCACCACCGGCCGTAATGACGTCAGTCTGTGTTTGATATTGACGCTTGCTGTGTGTTTTGGTTCGCTGGATGACCGGGCCGGGGACGTTGAGGGGCGACCCCGGCCCCACCCTCGTACGCTGCACCCATGCCCCGCCGCCATCTCAACCTGCGCACCGCAGGCACCGCCCGGATCGACAGCGAGCTCGCCGAACTCCGGGCCAGGATGGAGATCCCGGACCGCTGGGCGCCGGAGGTCCTCGCCGAGGTCGAGCGGGCGGTCCGGGCACCTCGGCTTCCGGACGAGGACGCCACCGCGCTGCCGCTGTTCACCGTCGACCCGCCCGACTCGCGCGACCTCGACCAGGCGATGCACCTGGAGCGGCGCGGCACCGGCTTCCGGGTGCACTACGCCATCGCGGACGTGGGCGCGTTCGTACGGCCCGGCGGGGCGATCGACGCGGAGGCCAGGCGTCGGGTGGAGACCCTCTACTTCCCTGACCTGCGCGTGCCGCTGCACCCGCCGCAGCTCTCCGAGGGCGCGGCCAGCCTGCTCCCGGGACAGGACGCCCCGGCCCTGCTCTGGCAGCTGGACCTGGACGCCGACGGTGCGCTGGTCTGCGCGGACCTGCGCCGTGCCCTGGTCCGCAGTCGTCGCAGGCTCGACTACGCCGGTGTGCAACAGGCCATCGACAGCGGCACCGCCGACGAGGCCCTCGCGCTGCTCGGGGTGATCGGGCCGCTGCGCGAGGAACGCGAGCAGGACCGGGGCGGCATCAGCCTGCCCATCCCCGAGCAGGAGATCGAGCCCGTCGACGGCGGCTACGCCCTCAACTACCGCGCTCCGCGCCCCGCCGACGGCTGGAACGCGCAGATCTCCCTGCTCACCGGCATGGCCGCAGCCGAGATGATGCTCGACGGCAGGGTCGGCCTGCTGCGCACCCTCCCGGCTGCGCCGCAGAGCGCGCACGACCGGCTGCACCTCACCGCCGCCGCGCTCGGCGTCGACTGGCCGGCCGGCCTCCTGTACCCACAACTGATCCGGTCGCTCAACCCCGAGCTCCCGGCCCACGCCGCCTTCCTCAACGAGTGCACGGGCCTGCTGCGCGGCGCCGCGTACACCGCCTTCGACGGCTCCGCTCCGCCGGAGCCCGCCCACGCCGCCGTAGCCGCCCCGTACGCCCACTGCACCGCCCCGCTGCGCCGGCTGGCCGACCGCTTCGCGGGCGAGGTCTGCGTGGCGCTGGCGGCGGGCGAAGCCGTACCGGACTGGGTGCGGGCGGCACTGCCGGAGATCCCCCGGCTGATGGAGACCGGCGACCGTCGCGCCCACGAGGTCGAGCGGGCCTGCGTCGACCTGGTCGAGGCGGAACTGCTGCGCGGCCGTGAGGGCGAGGTCTTCGACGGCGTGGTCGTCGACGTGGACGAGCGGAAGCACCTCACCGGCACCGTCCAGCTCCGCGACCCGGCCGTCCGCGCCCGCCTCTCCGACGACCGCCCGGGCGCGGTGGCGCTCCCGCTGGGCACACCGCTACGGGTTCGGCTGACCACGGCGGACCCGGCCACCCGCACCCTCCGCTTCGCCCCGGCCTGAGGATTGGTCAGCCGATTCGCGGCCAGTCGGAGGTGTCGAGCACAAATTCGGTGCCGTCGGCGGTGAAAGTCACCGTTGCGCCAAAGGGGAAGGTCTCGGGCTCCGGGTACGCACCGTTCTCCGGCCCGGTGAACAGCGTGCACAGGCATTGGTAGGGGTCGGCGATGAGGTAGGCGTCAATCCCCGCGACTGCGTACTCCTGGACTTTGATGCCGTAGTCCTTCTCGCCGAGGTCACTGGAGACGACCTCGATCGCTGCCGCGATGTCGCTCCGGGGCAGAGGCTTGGCAGTCCTGGAGGAGGTGCTCCGCAGAATCGAGACATCGGGGCAGAAACCGCTCCTGGTGTGGGGAAACGGGCTCAGCACGTCCGACATGACCCGCCAGCGTGGCAACCCGGCGGACAGGGCCGCTTCTCGCCCCGCCAGGATGATCTCGCTGTCCACACGTCCGTGAGGTGAGAGGACGATTTCCCCACGCACCAGTTCGGCCTTGAAGCCAGGGGGAGCTTCGAGAGTGACAAGAATGTCGAGCAGTTCCCTGTGGGTGAACTCCTCGTGCCCAACCGTCATGTGAGTGCTCCTCCCCACCCGAGCATGTGGCGCTCCACAACTGACCCGATCGGCCAACGAGGCGACTACGCCGAAGTCACGGGGTCTGATGCCTCGCAGGGAGCGGCTACCATGGTCCACACGGCGGACGAGCCGGCCGGGCGGTCGCGTTGCACCCTTCCCAGGGTGTGCCGAGGAACGTCCGGGCTCCACACGGCAGGGTGGTGGGTAACGCCCACCCGGGGTGACCCGCGGGACAGTGCCACAGAAAACAGACCGCCGGCCGCTTCGGCGGCTGGTAAGGGTGAAACGGTGGTGTAAGAGACCACCAGTGCCCAGGGTGACCTGGGCAGCTAGGTAAACCCCACCCGGAGCAAGGTCAAGATGGAACGCCGAACGGCGCTCCGCGCAGGCGTTCGAGGGCTGCCCGCCCGAGCCTGCGGGTAGACCGCTGGAGGCTGTCGGCAACGGCAGTCGTAGATGGATGACCGCCTCCGCGCGGGCCGCAAGGCCCCCGCGAGACAAAACCCGGCGTACAGGCCGACTCGTCCGCTGCCTGGCCGGGGACCTGGGCGAACACCCAGGTCAGCGGCCCGGGGCCAGGAACCCCTGACCCGCGCCTCCATGCCCGCCTGCGGACAGGGCGGCACCCGGCTGCGTCCTCCGGCAGCGGTGCGGAGTCCGGCGCCGCCTGGGTCAGCGCTCCGGGTGGAGCAGGCGCGGGATGCTGCTCCGTAGCGCCTGAACCGCCTCGGCGGAGGTTAGCCGTCCGGCGCGGACTTCCTCGCCCGCGGCATGGCCCAGCGCCAGGGTGGCGGAGAGGACCCAGGCCACCGGCAGTTGCGGGTCGATCTCGCCCTGCTTCTGCCCGCGGGTGACCAGTTGCTCCAGGCGGGCCAGGATCGGACCGTGCCGGTCGCGTTCCTGCTCCGGGTCGAGCGGGGGGACGGCCAGGTGCAGCAGGAACGGGTCGGTGTCGAACGCGTTCCAGCCCGCCTCCAGGAACCGCATCAGGGCGGCGTCGGCGGGCCCGGTGTCCAAGTCGGCGGCGTCGATGGCGGCGATCACCCGTTCCGTGGCCCGTTCCAGCAGCGCCTGCAGGAGCGCGTCACGTGAGATGAAGTGCGCGTAGACCGTCTGCCGGCTGATCCCCGCCGCCTTCGCGATGTCTTCGATGGTCGCCTCGGGGCGCCGGTTCAGGAAACGGGTCCATCACGGTCGTCGGGTCAGGGAGCTCCTCGGTGGTAGCAGTCTTGAAGCCGGTGAACCCGTCCATCGCGACGACCTCGATCCCGTCGCGCCACCCGGAGGCCGTGCCAGTCACACAGCCGCCCAACTACCTCACCCGATCAGCACGGGGCAGCCGAGACAGCCAGGTCTTCAGTTGGATTCTGCGCCGAGGGCGATGTCGAAGCCGGCGCCGTGGCGGGCCAGCCCCATGAGCAGGAGGCCGGTCCATTCAAGGACCGACGCCATCTGGAGCCCTCCGGCGTCGAGAGGCCGCAAGCCGATGCTCTTCAGAAATGCCGCGACCTGGGCTTTCGCCTCTGCGTCGTCGCCGGCAAGAAACGCGTCCAGGGGCTTGTCGTGAGCGAGGACGTGGCCGAATATCGAGTTCAGCGCCTTCACGACCGGTGTGCCCTCGGGGGCGGCAGCGGCGATCTCCTGTGCCGCCGAGCGACCTGGGGCAGTCGCGAGCCCGTCGGCGTCGGTGTTAAAGGGATTGGAGATGTCGACGAGGATCTTGCCGGCCAACGCGCCGTCGTAGCGAATGACCGCGTCGACTGCGCCGGTGTACGGGACGGCCACGATGACGATGTCACCTGCCGGCGTTGCACCGAACACGCCGGCGGTGGCTCCATTGCCGATCTGGTCGGCCAGCGCCTGAGCCTTGACGGTGTTGCGGCTCATGAGCTCGATGGTGTGGCCGTGCTTCGCCGCCCGGGTGCCGATGGCGGTGGCCATGTTGCCCGAGCCGATGATGCTGATGGTGGTCATGACGTTTTCCTTTGCTGTCTATCGATCAACTGCTGGGTCATAGGGGTCTTGCCGGTGTGGTGGGCGTGCTAAGAGCGTTCGCGGGCGACGTGTTCGCGTACAGCGGGGATGGTCTCCGCGGCGAAGCGTTCGAGTACGTCCGGGTCGTCGCTGGCCAGGATGAAGACGCTGACACCGTCCTCGACGGCCATCTGGGCCAGTGCCTCCGCAGTCTGCTGACTCGGGAAGATGTTCAGCAGCCGGGTGATCTCGCGGGGGTCGCGGTCAGCGGCCCGCGCGGCGGCGTCGATGATCGCGTTTCCCTTCTGGAGGCCGCCTGGCTCCATGACCGGCAGCGACGGCAACCAGCCATCGGCCTTACGTCCCACCAGGCCCTGCATCTTCGGCTTGTGGGCTCCTAGCCAGATCGGGATCTCGTGTGCGGGCGCGGGTCCGCGCTCGGCGCCGTGGACCGAATAGAACTCCCCGTCGACATCCAGTCGTCCGGGCCCGTCGGCGTCCCACACCCCGCGGATCACGTCGATCGCCTCGCTCAACGCCGCCACTGACTGCAACGGGGTCAATCGACGTCCGCCGATCGCCTGCACCGCATCCCAGTAGAAGCCGGCCCCGAGCCCGAGGCTCATCCGACCACCGGAGAGCAGGTCGAGGCTGGCGGCCGCGCGGGCGAGCACGGCGGGGGGCTGACGCAGCGGCAGGTTGAGCACATTGCCGGACAGACCGATGCGCTCAGTCCGCGCGGCCACCCAGCTCAGCAGAGTCCAGGTATCGAGAAAGCTCGACTGGTAGGGATGATCCTGGAAGGTCACGAAGTCGAAACCGAGCCGCTCACTGAGCTGCGCCAACTCGACCGGACGGGTCGCCGGGGAGTTCGTGGGACCGATGAATGTTGCGAAACGCAGGGGATGACCATAGTCAGGCATCGACGTCTCCTTCAGTCGTTCGTGTGTGGTCAGCCGCGACGCGCGACGTCGTCGCCCACGGCGTGTTGTCGGATCAGGGCGCTGACGAGCGCCGACATGAGGCGCTTCTCCGGTCGTCGCTCGCTGTTAGATCTGGCTGAACCCGCCGTCGACGACCAGGTTTGCGCCGGTGATGAAGCTGGCGTCCGAGGAGGCCAGGAACAGCGCAGCAGCTCCGATTTCCTCGCTGCTTCCCAGCCGTCCCAGCGGGATGGCTGCGGTGATCTGCTCCCGAACCTCGGGGGATACGGTGCTGAAGAGCGCGGTGTCGATCGAACCGGGACTGACGACGTTCACCCGGATGCCGCGGACCTTCAGCTCC
This sequence comes from Streptacidiphilus sp. EB103A, assembly GCF_041261405.1. Lineage (NCBI taxonomy): Bacteria > Bacillati > Actinomycetota > Actinomycetes > Kitasatosporales > Streptomycetaceae > Streptacidiphilus > Streptacidiphilus sp. EB103A. Next base: position 24,897 of record NZ_JBGCAQ010000032.1, read on the forward strand.
GCGGCCCAGGTGCGGGCGAGTGAACGCACGGCGGCCTTGCTCGCGGAGTAGACCCCGGCACCGGGAATGCCCTTGGTCGCGCTGGTCGTGCCGTTCAGGATGATCGACGCACCGTCGCTCATCAGCGGCAGCAGGTACTGAACGGTGAACACAGTGCCGCGGAAGTTCACGCCCACCAGCGCATCGAACGTATCTGGGGTGATGCTTCCCAGCGGGTCCGAAACCGATCCGAGGCCGGCGCTCGCAAAGAGGACGTCGACTCGTCCGTGACGCTCCCGCACGGTCTCGGCCAAGCGAGCCAGGTCGTCGAGATTTCCCGAGTCCGCCTGTACGCCCGTCACGTTGTGGCCGATGGAGGCGACCGCCTCATCCAGCCGGCGCTTGTCTCGTCCGGTGATGAACACGTCGGCGCCTTCGGCGACGAACAACCTGGCCGTTGCCAACCCCATCCCAGAGGTTGCTCCAGTGATCACGGCGACCTTGCCATCGAGCTTGGGCATGCTGACTTTCATCCTTCTGTCGGCCGCAGGGCCGAACGATGCGGGGACCCTGCGGGGCTGTTCTCCCGTTCGTGACTACATGCTCACCGTACCAGATGCGTGCGCGCGCATCTAACTGGGGAGGCACTCAGTTTCCGGGTATGCTGCTGGGTGTGAAGGCACCCGTGTCGCAACCGCGAATCATTTCCCCGGACCAAGTCAAGGGCTGGTTTGCGCTGCTGCTGACCCACGCCACAGTTACCGGGCGGATCGACGCCGCGCTGATGGACCAGCACAAGATCTCGTTCAGCACCGTCGAGATCCTGTGCTGGCTCCTGGAAACCGAGCCTCAGTCGGTTCGAGTTCTGTCTGGCGAACTCGTCAGCGTGAGCCCCACTCGAGCATCACGGTTGGTCCAGAATCTGATCGATGCCGGGCACCTCCAGCGTGGCGCCGACCAAGGCGACGGGCGGGTGTCGCTCATCAGCTTCACCAAAAGCGGACGGCACTTCGCCGAGTCGGTCAGACGAACTTTCGAGGATTCGGTCAAGAAATACTTTGTCGATCCCCTCGACGACGATGACATTGCTGCCATCGCCCGGATTTGGGCCAAGCTCGAAAACGCAGAAGGTCCTGGCTGAGGGAAATCCGGATCGCTGTGATCGCCGTCCTCTTCCGGCGACATGAGACCGGTCAGCGACCGTCGTCCGCTGTCGGGACTTCGAGCGACAGGGACCGCGCGATGCAGCGCGAAGCGCTCCAGCGCCTGGTCGAGCCGGTGGTGCATCGGCCCGCAGTAGGGGCAGACGATGTCCGACCAGAACTCGATTTCAGCTAGGGGAGCCGCTGACGGCGCGGGCTGGGTCGGCGGCCCAGGCGGCGAGCAGTCGGAGCGCGTCGTGGGTGGGGCTGCCGGGCTGGGCGGTCCAGACGATGATCTGGAGGTCGGGGTCGGCGGCCCAGGTGACGGCGTTCCAGTCGAGGTGGAGGTCGCCGACGACGGGGTGGCGCAGGTGCTTGGTTCCGGTGCCTCTGGTGGCGACGTGGTGGTCCGCCCACCACTGCCGGAACTGGGGCTCGTGAACGGAGAGTTCACCGACGAGCTCGGCCAGCTTGGCGTCTGTGGGATTGTTCGCGTTGTGCATGCGCATCTGGGCGATGGCCAGCCGGGTGATTCCTTCCCAGTCCGCATAGAGCCGGCGCATGGCGGGGTCGGCGAAGAGCATCCTTATGTAGTAGCGGTGCTTCTCGGGGATCTTGCCGAAGTCGGTGATCAGGGCGGCGCCCATCGCGTTCCAGGCGACGACCTCGGTGCGCGGGCCGATCACGAACGCGGGAGTGTGCGCCATGTCGTCGAGCATCCGTTGCAGCTGCGCCTGGACCCTGGGGCGCGGCGGACGCCGGTGGGGTCGGTACTCGTCCTTGGCCGCGAGTTCGTACAGGTAATCGCGCTGGTCGTCGTCCAGGCGCAGGACCTGGGCCAGGGATGCCAGCACGGCTGGCGACGCGGGCATGCGGCCCTGTTCGAGGCGGGAGTAGTAGTCGGTGCTGATGGCAGCCAGTACCGCGACCTCCTCACGGCGCAGGCCCGCGACACGGCGCGGGCCGCCGTCGGGCAGGCCGACGGCGGCCGGGGTGAGCTCGGCGCGGCGTGCTTTGAGGAAGTCCCCCAGCTCGTTGCGGTGGTCATCGCGCTTCATGGCAACAGCCTGGCACTCTGGGATCGGTGTGTCAGGGGGAGAGTTTTGTCCCTGGACCGGTGTTCGACCGGCGTGAGCGGGGGCGGTTCAGGGGTCAGCTGAGCGCCTTGACGACTTCCTGGGCCAGCAGGACGGCCGAGTAGGGGTTCTGGCCGGTGAACAGGGTGCGGTCCACCTCGACGTGGGCGGTGAACGGCTCGCTTTCGCGGTAGTCGGCCCCCAGGTCGGCGACCAGGCGGTCCTGGAGCAGCCACTTGGCGCGGTCGGCGAGGCCGTTCTGCCGCTCCTCGGCGTTGGACAGGCCGGTGAGGCGGTAGCCGTGGAACGGGGAGTCGCCGTCGGCGTCGACGGTGGCCAGCAGCGCGGCCGGGCCGTGGCAGACCAGGGAGACGGGCTTGCCGGAGGCGAGCCAGTCGGTGAGGAGCTTGCCGGAGGCGGCGTTGTCGGGCAGGTCCTCCATCGGGCCCCAGCCGCCGGGGACGAACACGGCCGCGTAGTCGTCGATGCGGACGTCTTCGATGCGCATGGGGTGCTGCAGCTCGGTGGCGTCGCGCAGCGCCTGCTTCATGGCCTCGGCGCCCTCCTCGCCCCCGTTGAAGTCCGGGGTGAGGCTGAGCGCGTCGGCGGTCGGCGGGACACCGCCCGGGGTGGCGCAGGCGATTTTGTAGCCGGCCTCCTTGAAGACCGCGTACGGGCCCAGCGCCTCCTCGGCCCAGAACCCGGCCGGCTGCTGGAAGCCGTCGGCGAGGGTCCAGTGGGTGGCGGCGGTGACCAGGAAAAGGATCTTTGCCATGGGTGCTCCCTGAAGATCGGATCGGTGGAGTGGGTGGGGTGAGGTCAGCCCTTGAGGGCTTCCTGCAGGACGTGGCTGTCGGCGGCCTGGGTCAGGTGGGCGAGCTTGCCGTCGCGGACGGTCCACAGGTGGATGAAGCGGACGTCGGCCGTGTTCCCGGTCTTCGTCTCGGCGTGGTAGTGGCCGAGCACGAAGACGTGGACCTCGTCGTCGCCGAAGAACTGCTCCGCCTTGGCGCCGAAGGTCTCGTAGTTGGCCATGATCGGGCCGAAGAAGTCGCGGGCGACGCTGTCCCAGCCGTGGTAGACGCCGCTGTTGGGGAAGCCGGGGGTGATGTCCCAGACCAGGTCCGGGGCCATGATCTCGGCGGTGACCTCGGGGGCCATGCCGGAGTCGTAGAGGCGGCGGACCATGGTGATGTTGGCGTTGTCGGACATGATCGTGCTCCTTGGACGGTGTGACGGGGTGGGTGGCTCAGGCGGCGAGGGCGGCGCGGCCCGTGGCGAAGATCCGGGCCTCGCGGGCGACGCGGGCGCCCAGGTGTTCGGCGGTGGCGATGTCGGACTTGTGCACCGCCTCGGGGCCGGCGTCGACGGGGCTGTGGGCGGCGGCGCCGGCGAAGAAACCGAGCCGGTTCAGGTCCGCCTCGCTGCCGGTGGTCGACGCCTGGCCCGGCTGCAGGCCCAGGCTGACCCAGTGCATGGCGTGCTGAGCGGCCATGGTCTGGAAGTAGCCCAGAGTGGAGGACTTGTCGCCCGCCTTGGCGCCGGAGTTGGTGAAGCCGGCCGCGAGCTTGTCCGCCCAGGTCTGGGTGTACCAGCGTTTGCTGCTCGCCTCGGCGAAAGCGTGGAAGGCGGCGGAGGCGGTGCCCATGTAGGTGGGCGAGCCGAAGACGATCGCGTCGGCGGCGTCCAACTGGGCCCACTGCTCCTCGCCGATGGCGTCCACCGCGACGGACACGACGTCGGCGCCCTCGGAGGCGGCGCCTCGGGCGACCGCCTCGGCGAGGACGGCGGTGTGTCCGTAGCCGGAGTGGAACGCTATGGCGACGCTGGGCCGGACCGGGGAATACATGGCGGTGGCGCTCCTCAGAAAGAGAGGTAATCGGGGGACGTCCACCACACTGCATCGGCCGGCCCAGTTAAAACAGGGACAGATTCCTCCCCGGATGATTCCCTCCCCGCTTTTCGGCGCTCGGCAGGTCTCTCATCACTTGAATGCGTCAAAGAAGACTGCGTGGCAAGAACGCTTTCGTTGCCCGCGCCGGTCGATGCCGGCCGACGGGGGGATGAAATCATCCCTGGATGGCGGCGCGTGGGCGTGAAACCTTTCCATCAAAGGGCCCCGGCGGCAGGCCGGGGCCGAGAGAAAAGGGGAAGACGCGGCATGGTTACCGCGCGGCCCGCGGCGCGCCCGGTTCACCGGACCGTGCGCGGCGGGGCCGGGTTGTCCCCGCGGGGCGGTCGGGCCGTGCGTGAGGGGGTGGTCAGGCCACGGTGCCGGTGGAGGCGGACGGGAGCCCGCGCGAGGTGGCGGACCAGGACGCGAGCAGGCGCAGCGCGTCGTCGGAAGGGCTGCCGGGTTCGGCGCTCCAGGTGATCAGGTGCTGTTCGGGGTCGGTGGTCGAGGTGAGGGTGGCCCAGTCGAGAGCGAGGGGACCCACCACCGGATGGTTGAGCTGCTTGGTGCGCACGCACAGGCGGGTGACGACGTGGCCGGCCCACCAGGTCCGGAACTGCTCGTCCTGCGTCGACAGCTCACCGACCAGGGCGTTCAGGCTCTGGTCGCCCGCAGTGCGCGCGGCTTCCGTCCGAAGCTGGGCCACCGCCGTGCGGGCGATGTTCTCCCAGTCCTGGTAGAGCGTGCGCATGGAGGGATCGGAGAACAGCAGCCGGATGTAGTTGCGGCGCTTGACGGGGATCCGGCCGAAGTCCGTGAGCAGGGCGGCGGCCTGGCTGTTCCAGGCGAGGATGTCGGTGCGGCGGCCCAGCACGAGCGCGGGGGTGGTGCCCAGGTCCCGCAGCAGGCGCAGCAGTTCGGGCTGGGCCTGCTGGCGGGGGCGCCGGCGGGGGCGCTGGAGGGCGTCGGTGCCGGCGAGGTGGAACAGGTGGGCGCGTTGGTTCTCGCTCAGCCGCAGGACGTTTGCGAGGGCGCCGAGGACCGGGGCGGAGGGGTTGATGCGGCCTTGTTCGAGGCGGGTGTAGTAGTCGGTGCTGACCGCGGCGAGCAGTGCCACTTCCTGGCGGCGAAGGCCGGGCACCCGCCGTGGCTGCGGGTCCACTGGCAGTCCGAGGTCACCGGGGTTCAGTTCGGCGCGTCGTGCCTTGAGGAATTCTCCCAGTTCGTTGAGGTTCGGGTTCCGGGGCATGGTTTCCACGATGGCACGGCGCGAAGTGTTTGTGAGGGGGAGAGTTTCCTCCGTGGGAACAGCACCCGCCGTGCGGTATGCAGGGGATCGGGGACAGCCATCGTGCCTGTTCGGCGAAGGGGGGAGGGAATCATCCCTGGATGAAGTTCTCCTCTTTTGGGTTGGATGGAATGCGTGGCACGGTTGTCGCAGCGTGACCGGATGAGGCGCACGGATCAGGTCCTCCGCCATTTGGCGCACATCCTCATCCCAATCCCGGCGGATCGGCCGGCCGCAGGCCACGATGCCCCCAGATCCTCGCCGCAAGGAGTAGTGACAGAGCATGCCCGAAGACAAGTCCACAGCACCGGCGCCGCTGCGGGATTTCGCGCCGAAGCTGGCGGAGCTGACCGACCAGGTGCTTTCGGTGACGTGTGGGAGCACCCGCAGTTCTCGCCCAGGGACCGCAGTCTGGTCACCGTCGGCGTCCTGGCGGCGCTGTACCGAACCGAACCCCTGAACTTCCCGCGACCGCGCCCGTCGACCACCTGAACCAACGCACACCCGTAAGGAACCGTCATGCTCGGAACAGTGCTGCACGCCACCAGGGACATCAGGATCGAGAACCGCCCCGATCCGCAGATCGTCCACCCGACCGACGCCGTGATCCGCACCGTCGCCACCTGCGTGTGCGGCTCGGACCTGTGGCCCTACCGCGGCATCAACCCGGTCACCTCCCCGCAGCCGATCGGCCACGAGTACGTCGGCGTGGTCGAGGAGGTCGGCAGTGAGGTCACCACCGTCAAGCCGGGCCAGTTCGTCATCGGATCCTTCATCGCCTCCGACAACACCTGTGCCAACTGCCGCAACGGCTACCAGACCTCCTGCCTGAACCGGGACTTCCCCAACGGCTGCCAGTCCCAGTACATCCGCGTCCCGCTCGCGGACGGCACCCTGGTCACCACCCCCGAGCCCCCTGCCGCCGAGCTGATCCCGAGCCTGCTGGCCCTGTCCGACGTCATGGGAACGGGCTGGTACGCCGCCAAGGCCGCGGAGGTCAGGCCCGGTTCCACCGTGGTCGTCGTCGGCGACGGCGCGGTCGGGCTGTGCGGTGTGATCGCCGCGAAGGAAATGGGCGCCGAGCGCATCGTCGCAATGAGCCGCCACGCCTCCCGTCAGAAGCTCGCCCTTCAGTTCGGCGCCACCGACATCGTCGAGGTACGCGGGGACGAGGGCGTGGCCCGCATCAAGGAGATGACCGGCGGGATCGGCGCCGACTCGGTGCTGGAGTGCGTCGGCACCAACGAGTCGATGCTGCAGGCGCTTCGCTCGACCCGCCCGGGCGGCAACGTCGGCTTCGTCGGCATGCCGCACGACGTGAACGTGCCGGCCGAGGAGCTGTTCTTCTCCCACGTCGCCCTGCGCGGCGGCCCCGCCCCCGTACGCGACTACCTGCCCGACCTGATCGAGCGGGTCCTCGACGGCCGCATCGAGCCCGGCAAGGTCTTCGACCTCACCCTGCCGCTCGACCAGGTCGCCGAGGCGTACAAGGCCATGGACGAGCGCCGCGCCATCAAGGCGCTGCTCAAGCCCTGACCTTCCCCGTCTCCCGGCGGGGTGGACAGGCATCCCCCGAGCCGTCCGCCCCGCCGGGGCGCCCGCCCCTCACAGGAGACACACGCCATGCTCGGTCTCGAACTCGTCGTGCTTCTCGGCGTGGCCGTCCTACTGGGCCAGGTCGTCGCCCAGCGTCTGCGCGTGGCTGCGCCTGTCGTGCTGCTCGCCGTCGGCGTGCTGCTGGGACTGGTCCCGGCCGTGCGCCGGATGGAGCTTCCCCCGGAAGTGGTCCTGCTGCTGTTCCTCCCGGTCCTTCTGTACTGGGAGAGCCTGACCACTTCCAGCCGGGACATCAGGACGAACCTGCGCGGCATCGTCCTGCTCAGCACCGTGCTGGTCATCCTCACCGCGTGCGCCGTAGCCGCCGTCGGGCACGCGCTCGGGCTGCCCTGGGGCCCGGCATGGGTGCTCGGGGCGGCGGTCGCGCCCACCGACGCGACAGCGGTGGGCGCCCTGGCCGGCACCCTGCCGCGCCGCCAGGTCACCGTGCTGCGCGCGGAAAGCCTGGTCAACGACGGCACAGCCCTGGTCATCTTCGGACTGGCGGTCGGACTCACCGTCGGCGAGGAACACCTCACCCTGCCGCACGTCGCAGCGCTGTTCCTGCTCGCCTACGGCGGCGGCGCCGCGGTCGGTTTGCTGGTCGCCTGGATCAACATGAACTTGCGCCGCCGCCTGGACAACCCGCTGCTGGGCAACCTCGTCATGATCCTGGCCCCGTTCACCGCGTACCTGCTCGCCGAGCTGATCCACGCCTCCGGTGTCGTCGCGGTCGTCGTCAGCGGCCTGATCATGGCCCAGGTCGCTCCCCGTCTGATCCGGGCCGACCACCGCCGCCAGGCACTGGCCCTGTGGCCGTTGGCCACCTTCGTCATCAACGGTGTGCTGTTCGTCCTGGTCGGTGTGGAACTTCAATACTCCGTACGGCATCTGAGCCACTCCGTGCTGGTCCGCGGCCTGGCCGCGACCGCCCTGGTCACCCTGGTGCTCATCGCGGTCCGGTTCGCGTTCCTGTTCGCCTCCGCCTACCTGATCCGCGCGGTAGACCGCCGCCCCCGGCAGCGGCTGCTCCGCATCAGCCACCGGGCCCGCGTCGTCAGCGCGTTCGCTGGCTTCCGCGGCGCTGTTTCGCTCGCCGTGGCGCTCTCGGTCCCCCACACCCTCAACTCGGGCCAACCCTTCCCCGACCGCGACCTCATCGTCTTCGTCACCTCCGGCGTGATCGTGGTGACCCTCGTCGTCCAGGGACTGCTCCTGCCTGCCGTGGTGCGCTGGGCTCGGCTGCCGCGCGACACCTCCGTCGAACAGGAGCAGCTCCTGGCCGAGATGACGGCCAACGAGGAGGCCCTCAAGGCCCTGCCGCAGCTGGCGGCCGATCTGGGCACCGACGCGAAGGTCACCGAATGGCTGCGCCAGGAGTACGAGGCCTACCTGGCGACGGTGCGAGCCAGAGGCGCGGGGACCGACGACGACCCCGTCCTGCTCCACAACCGCCACTACACCGACCTGCGCCTGGCCCTGATCGCCCACAAACGGTCAACCGTCGTCCGCCTGCGCGACGAACGACAGATCGACGACACTGTGCTGCGACGCCTCCAGGCAGCCCTGGACAACGAAGAAGTCCGCTTCACCGCCGGCGAGCAGACCGAGTGAACCCCGCCGCGGCGGTCAGGTGAGGACGCGGATGTCGTCGAGGGGACTGCCGTCGAGGACGAGGAGGTCGGCGTGGGCTCCGACGGCCAGGGTGCCGATCTGGCCTTCCATGCGCACCAGGCGGGCGGCCGTGGTGGTCGCGGCTCGCAGGATGCCGGCGGCCGGCTGGACCTGGGCGCGCAGGGTGAACTCGGGTCTGGCTCCTTGCAGGGTCCGGGCTGCGGTCCGGCCGGCTTCCAGGCGTGGGGCGGTTGCCAGGGGGACCTCGACCTGATGGACGACCAGCCCTGAGCCACCCATCGGGAGACCGGTTACCCGTTCGCGGGTGACGGCAGGAGAGGACTCAGGCTCACCGGCCTTCGTGCCGCCGCGCGTCGGTGGTGGGCTCGGCGTGATCGCGGCCGCGATGGACAGCCCGGCCACCAGGCCCAGCGGCACGAACGCAGCCGCGACGCCCAGGCCCACTGCGGCGATCAGCCAGGCCACTCGCTTCACCTGGTGCTCCAGTGGGCTCTCGTCGCGCTTGTCGCCCTGGCTGAGCGCGGCGACCCTTCCCAGCTCGGTGTTCATCCCGGTGGCGGTCACCACGGCCTCGGCCTGGCCGCCGGTGCAGACCGTCCCGCTGAAGACGACGTCACGGCTGTAGAGCAGCGGCCCGTCGGGGTCCGGGAGGTCGGCCGCTTCCTGCGGAGTCGGTTCGCGTGCGCGGGGGTACGCGTCAGTCGAGGCAGAACTCGTTGCCTTCGACGTCCTGCATCACGATGCAGGACTCGTCGAAGCCGTCGGCGCGCAGGACCCGGACGCAGGTCGCGCCGAGGGCGACGAGGCGGGCGCACTCGGCCTCCAGGGTGGCGAGGCGCTCCTCGCCCACGAGGCCGGTGCCGGCTCGCACATCGAGGTGCACCCTGTTCTTGACGACCTTGCCTTCGGGGACACGCTGGAAGAACAGCCGCGGGCCCTCACCGGACGGATCGACGCAGGCGAACGCCGAGCCCTGGCGTTCGGACGGGAGGGAGCGGTCGAATTCGTCCCAGTCGGCGAACCCCGGGGGCGGTGGCGGCACGACGTAGCCCAACACCTCGCACCAGAAACGGGCGACGCGCTCGGGGTCTGCACAGTCGAAGGTGACTTGGAACTTCTTGATCGACGCCATTGGTCCACCGTAGCGCGCGGGTGCCGATGGTGCGGCCGGGCTCGACCTTCGGATGGGTGAGGCTGACGGAGCCCGTGCCCAGGCCTGCGGCGATGCGGGGCGCTTGCGCGGGGCCAAGGGGTGCGGTGGGTGGTTGGGTCGTCTAGGATCACTCGGGCTCGCGTGGGCGGGGAGGGCAGTATCGGGTGCTGGGGGCGGAGGGTCAACACGGTGGGTGAAAGTCGCGCCTTCTGGGTCGTAACCCCTGGGCAGGGTGAGATCGTTGAACCCCGCCCGCCCGCCCGCCCGCCCGCCCGGTGCCGGCCCTGTCCGCGGGCGATGCTGTCGTCCGGACGTTGTACTCCGGTGTCAGCCGCGGCACGGAGTCGCTGGTGTTCCTCGGCCGGGTGCCGAGCAGTCAGTATGAGGCCATGCGGGCCCCGTTCCAGGAGGGGGACTTCCCCGGGCCGGTCAAGTACGGCTACCTGAACGTCGGTCAGGTGGAGCAGGGGCCGGCGGAGCTGGTCGGGCGGACCGTGTTCAGTCTGTTTCCCCATCAGGCCAGGTTCCGAATACCGGCCCATGATTTGACGCTCGTCCCGGACGGGGTACCGGCCGGCCGTGCGGTGCTGGCCGGCGCGGTGGAGACGGCGCTCAACGCGCTGTGGGACGCGCCACCGCGGATCGGCGACCGGATCGCGGTCGTGGGCGGCGGCATGGTGGGGTGCAGCGTCGCCGCGCTGCTGGCCCGTTTCCCGGGGGTGCGTGCGCAACTCGTCGACATCGACGAGGGGCGCGCGGAGACCGCCGCCGTCCTGGGAGTGCCGTTCGCGCCGCCCGCCGACGCAGACACCGGGTGCGACCTGGTCTTCCATGCCAGTGGGACCGAGCAGGGGCTGCGCCGCTCGCTGGAACTCCTGGCCCCCGAAGGCACCGTGGTCGACCTGAGCTGGTACGGGGACCAGCCGGTCACCTTGCCGCTCGGGGAGCACTTCCACTCCGGACGGCTGACGCTGCGCAGCAGCCAGGTGGGCGCCGTTCCGCCGGACCGGCGCGCCCGCTTCAGCACCTCCGCCCGGCTCGCCCTGGCACTCGAACTGCTGCGGGACCCCCGCTTCGACGCGCTGATCACCAGTGAGTCGGAGTTCGACGAACTTCCGCAGGTCATGGCCGAGATCGCCGACGGGCGGCGGCCGGGCCTGTGTCACCGCGTCCGCTATCGCTGAAGGCGGAGTCGAAGTCCGACATTCCCGTCGCCCCCATGGAAGGAACCGGTCATGTTCTCCGTCACCGTGCGCGACCACCTGATGGTCGCGCACAGCCTCCGCGGCGAGGTGTTCGGCCCGGCGCAGCGCCTGCACGGGGCGACCTACGTCGTCGATGCGACCTTCGAACGTCCGGAGCTGGACAGTGACGGCATCGTCGTCGACATCGCGCTGGCAGCTGCCGAGTTGAGCGAGCTGGTCGGCGCGCTGTCCTATCAGAACCTCGACGAGCGGCCCGAGTTCGAGGGTGTCAACACCACCACGGAGTACCTGGCCCGGGTGATCGCCGACGGATTGGCGGACCGCGTCAAGGAGGGCAGACTCGGGGACGGGGCAGCCGGGCTGACGGGCCTTCGGATTCAGTTGCGTGAGTCGCACATCGCCTGGGCGGGGTATCGCCGCGCGTTGTGACGTCGGTGGGATAGGGGTGCTGTTCCGGTCCTGCTCTCACGGTCAAGTCGCTATGATCGTGCGGAGTTGACCGAGTCCAGGCCAGAACCGGGCCAGGCCGAGCGGGGCGGGGGCGACGCGCGGTGCCGAGGCCTCTGGCCGCCCGGGCAGGGTTGGACGCCGTCGGAGCTGCGGGCGTCGACCCCGTGCGCATCGCCGAGGTCATCGTGGTGACGGCCGCCGGGCGGCAGCGCGGCTCCGGCTATCTGGTTGCCACCGGTACGGTGCTCACCGCCGCGCATGTGGTGGCCGAGGCACAGCAGGTGACGGTGCGGTGCGCGGCCGACCGCCCCGGCGAATGGTCCGCCCCGGCGTCCGTGGCCTGGCTCGACCGGGACAACGACCTTGCCGTGCTGAGTGTGCCCACAGCGCCGGCCGCGCCGACAGCGCCCGCCGCCATGTTCGGCAGGGTGTCGGACGAGAAGCACGAGGTGGTCGCGGCGCACGCCGGAGGCTTCCCGTTGTGGAAGCAGCGCACCAGGAGCGACGGCCGGCGGTTCCGTGAGCTCGTCGTCGCGGACGGTCGGATAGCGGTGCTGTCCAACCTTCGCGAGGGCATGCTGGAGCTGGTGGTGACGCCGTCCGGCGAGGACCCGGATCCGACGGTCTCCCCCTGGGCAGGCATGTCCGGCGCCGCCGTGTGGGTGGGTGACCGCATCGTGGGCGTGGTCGCGGAGCACCACCGCCATGAGGGGCTGGGCCGGCTCAGCGCGGTTCGGCTGGACGAGGCGCTGACGAAGATGGACGGCGGGACGCGGAGTCGGCTGCTGACGCTGCTCTGCCTCCCGCAGGAGCAGGAGACGAGGCTGCCGCTGGTGGGCGCCGATGCCACGTCCACCCGGCCGGAGCAGGCGGCCGAGCCGGAGCCGCGGGTGCGGGTGGTGGGCATACCGGTGGCGTACGGCATCGAGCTGTTCAAGAACCGGGCGAAGGAACGCAACGAGATCGCCGCGCGGCTGGCCGATCCGGCGGTGCGGCTGGTCATGGTCACCGGACGGCGCGGCGTCGGCAAGAGCGCGCTGGCAGCGAAGATGATGGACCAACTGGACCGGGGGGAGTGGCTGGGGCCGACACCCGGCCCGGTGCCGTTCGGCCTGGTCAACCTCTCTACCCGGACGACAGGCATTACCCTTCAGCGCGTCTACTTCGACTGCGCCGAACTGCTCGGCCCGGCAGAGGAGGAACGGCTGACGGAGCGATGGCTGGCCGGAGGCAGTGCACAGGAGCACCTGGCCGCTCTCAGCAGTGCCATCGACGATCGGCTGATCATCCTGCTGATGGACAACCTGGAGGACCTGCTCGACGACGACGGCACCGTGGTGGACCAGGAGTTCGCTGCCATCCTCGACTGGCTGCTCCGGGCTCACCGGGCCACCCCCAAGCTGCTGATCACCAGTCAGGTTCCGCTGCGGCTGCGGCCGGAGCAGCAGCGCTACACCGCCACCGTGTCGATCGCCGAGGGGCTGGGCCCCGAAGAAGCCGTCGAGCTGCTGCGCGAACTCGACCAGGGCGGCCGCCTCGGCATCGCCGGACTCTCCGACAGCGAGCTGCTGAACGCGGCGGTCCGGGTGCACGGCATCCCGCGGGCGCTGGAGCTGCTGGTCGGCGCGGTGGCCGACGACGACTCGCTGGTTCTGCCCACGCTGCGCGAGGTGGTGCAGAGTTTCATCCTCCGCGCGGATGTGGTGGAGGAACTCGCCGAGGACCGCTACAAGCGCCTGGACCTGCCGGCCCGCACGGTGCTGCAAGTCCTCGCGACATTGCGAACTGCCGCCCGCTACACCGCGCTTGAGGAGATCCTGGCCGGCCCGACCCCGGAGCTGCCGGTCGCCGCCGTCCTCCGTGCCCTGGCCCGGGTGCACCTGGTGACGGTGGACCGGGAGCACGGAGTTGTCTCGCTCCACCCCCTGGACGCCGAGATCGCCTACCGTGGGATGAGTGAAAGCGGGCCGCTGGGGAGGCAGGCCATGGAGCGGCGCATCGCCGACTGGTACGCCGGGCAGACCGGGACGGCGGGGGACTGGCGCCACCCGGACGACCTGACGCCGCATCGCAAGCAGTTCGAGCACCTGGTCCGGGCCGGCGACCACGATGACGCCGCACGCGTTCTGATCGGCATCAGCGAATGGCTGGTCTGGCACGGCTCGGTGCTCACCGCCGTCGCCATGCACCTTGAGGTCGACGGCCGGATCGTCGAGGAGCGGCTGCGCCTGGCCCACCTCACCGGCTACGCCCACGCCCGCCTCTCCGCCGGGCCGATCGAGCAGGCAGTCCAGCTGTTCGAGCAGGCGGTGACGCTGGCCCAGGCCCTCGATGAACGTACCGTGCTGCAGTACGCGCTGTTCGGCCTGGGCGACGCCCACCGTCAGGCCGGACGTCCGGCTGCCGCGATCGGCCCGATCGCCCGTGCCGCCGAACTGGCCCACGAGGCGGGAGACGCCACACGCGAGATGCATGCGCTGCTCTCGCTCAGCCTGACCCACAGCTATCTGCGCGACGGCGCCGCCGCATTGGCGGTCGCCGACCGACTTGCCCTGCTGGCCTCCGGTGCCGCGGATGGCGACGGTGGTCCGCTCGCCCGCGCCCGGGTCGGGAATGCGCGCACCATCGCCCTGCTGACCCTGCAGCGTTGGGACGAGACCGTGGACTCGGCCATCGCGACGGTCCGCGACTACCGGCAGGCCGACAGCAGGGAGGCCGTCGCCTACGCCCTGAACGCCCAGGGCATCGCCCTGCTGGCGCTGGGCGCACCGGAGCGCGCCGTGCCGGTGTTGGAGGAGGCGTGCCAGGAGGCCTCGCTGATGGAGAATCCGCGCACGGAGGGCGTCTGTCTGCTGAACCTGGCCTGGGCGTACTGGTGCGACGGCCGACCGCAGCAGTCCGCCGACCGCGCGGAGCGGGCCGTCGCCGCGTTCGGCGGCGCCGGCGCGGCGGAGGCGTCCGCAGCCGGTGCACTGGCGACGGCGGCCCGTGCGCTGACCGACTCGCCCGCGGACGTCGCAGCAGCGCTTCGCCGTGCCGCTGCGGCGCTGGACGGCAACGCCGAGATCATCGCCGCCGCCTGGCTGCTCGCAGCAGCCGACGGCCTCGACCACTGACCCGTCCCACTCCGTCCGTCCCCTGGAGGCATGGAATGATCGAACTCGCGGATCTGATCAGTCAGTTGCGCTCGGAACTGACCACGGCCATGGCGGCCGGGGCCGGCGAGGCACTGCAGTTCAGCCTGGGTCCGGTCGAGCTCGAAGTCTCCGTCGCCCTGCAGCGTGAGGCGGGCGCCGGCGGCAAGGTGCGCTTCTGGGTGGCGGAGGTCGGCGCGGACGCCAAGCACACCCGCAGTGACACCCAGCTGATCCGCCTCAAACTCGAGCCGCAGCTGGTCCGTGACGGTGTGTTGGTACGGCCGGTGCTGATCTCCGGCGCCGACCTCGACGGCGAGGACTGACCCGGCCGCCGCTACGCCCGGACCCTCTGTCACGCGAAGACGATGGTGTGGTTGCCCCGGCGGATGACGCGGTCTTCGCTGTGCCACTGGACGGCGCGGCTGAGGACCGCGCGTTCGACGTCGGCGCCGCGTCGGGTGAGGTCGGAGGCGGTGTGGGCGTGGGTGACGCGGACGACGTCCTGCTCGATGATCGGGCCCTCGTCCAGGTCCTCGGTGACGTAGTGGGCGGTGGCGCCGACGAGTTTGACGCCGCGTTCCTTGGCCTTGGCGTAGGGGCCGGCGCCGATGAAGGCGGGCAGGAAGGAGTGGTGGATGTTGATGACGGGCACGGCGAGGTCGCGGATGAAGTCGCCGGAGAGGATCTGCATGTAGCGGGCCAGGACGACGAAGTCGACGTTGCCCTTGAGCAGGCGCAGGTTCTGTGCTTCGGCGGTGGATTTGTCGGGACCGGAGCAGGGGGTGTGGAAGAAGGGGATGCCGAAGCCGCGGACCTCTTCGGCGGTGTCTGGGTGGTTGGAGATGACCATGCTGATGGTCAGCGGCAGTTCGCCGCGGCGGTGGCGCCAGAGCAGGTCGAGCAGGCAGTGGTCGGACTTGGAGGCGAGGATCGCCACGCGTTTGGGCACGGACATGTCGCGCAGGGTGTAGTCCAGGTCGAACTCCGCGAGCCGGGTGGCGAGTTCGGCATCGATGGCGGGCAGCACGGCCTGGAGGTCGTCGCGGCTGAAGACGGTGCGCTGGAAGAACGCGCCGCCTTGCGGATTGTCGGAGTACTGGTCCAGGGAGACGATGTTGGCGCCGTGCGCGGCCAGCACCGACGCCACCGCGGCGACGATGCCGTTGCCGTCCCGGCCCTGGACGATCAGCGAGGCATGACTGCTCGGAGCGGAGCGGGCGGTGCTGCGCGACTCGGCCTGAATGACAGTCATATGGCGTTCTCCTTGTGCTCTTTGTGATCTCTGTGCGCTTCGGTGAATGCGGCGACCCATTCGGAGGTGGCCCTGAGCCCGCCGAAGGGGTAGAAGTGCATCTCGACCCGGCCGTGACGGCGCGGGTCGAGACCGTCGGCGAGGGCGCGGACGAAGCGGTCGGGGCCGGCCGTGCCCATCAGGTTGGTCAGTGAGAGGCCGTACTTCCTGGCGATGCCGGTGCTGGTGCCGACCCCGAACCGGGCGGCGTAGGACAGCAGCCGCCGTACCCCGGCGGGTCCCGGTACGCCCACCCGCACCGGCAGGTCGACGCCGCGCTCACGGGCGGCCTCGATCCAGGCCAGGACCGGCTGGGCGTCGAAGCCGAACTGGGTGATGATTCCGCCGCTCAGGCCGTGTTCGGCCAGCAGCGCGTGCTTGGCCTCCAGCGCCGCCCACAACTGCGGTTCGCTGATGGCCGGGTGTCCCTCGGGGTAGCCGCTGATGCCCACCTGGCGTACGCCGTGTTCCTGGAGCAGGCCGGACTCGATCAGGGCGAGGGAGTCCCGGTAGGGGCCCGCGGGGGTGTCCGGGTCACCGCCGACGACGAAGACGCTCTCACCGGTGCCGTCCTCCTGCAGCCGGGCCAGGAACTCGGCGAACGCCGCGCGGGAGGGGAGCCGGCGGGCCGAGATGTGCGGCACCGGAACCAGGCCGTGGCGCTTGACCGCCCGCGCGGCGGCCAGCCGCAGCTCCAGGTTCTCGTTGCCGAGGAAGGTGACGTTGACCCGGGTGCCCGCGGGGATGGCGTGCCGCGCCTCCTCCAGGTTCGCGACGTCCTTGCCGGTCATCTCCAGGGAGAAGTGCGCCAGCAGCGGGACGGGCCCTGCCGTGGCCACTGTGGGCGGCGATTCCATCGGGCTCCTTCGGTCAAATCATCGCTAGATCGATTTAGCTAAATCGATCTAGCGGGGACGGTAGCAGACGGCGAGCGGCACAGGCGAGGGTTGGACGCCCGCGTTCCGGACGGTTGAAAGAAGTCCGTGCAGGACTCTCCCCAGCGGCCGACGCCTGCTGTTAACGTCCCGCTAGATCGATTAAGTATCGCTCGCCACGTCAGCGTTGACAGGAGCCGTAATGTCCATGCCCAGCCTCCAGGACGGAATCGACCAGGCCGGGTCGCCTGTGGACCTGTTGTGGAAGCCCAACGCGGCCCCGTGGACCCCGGAGGTCGTGGGGCGCGAGTACTCCGGCTGGCGCCGGGAGCAGGCCGCCTGGCACGACGGAGTGGCGATCCTCAACCTCTCCCACCACATGTTCGACCTGTTCATCGAGGGCCCCGACGCGACCCGGCTGCTCGCCGACCACGGTGCCAACAACTTCGAGAACTTCGCCATCGGCCAGGCCAAGCAGTACGTCCCGGCGACCGCGGACGGCAACATCGTCACCGACGGCATCCTCGCCCGCGAAGCGGTGGACCGGTACACCCTCAGCGGCATTCCCGCCGCCCAGCACTGGGTCCAGTACCACGCCGAGAAGGGCGGCTACGACGTCTCCTTCGTCACCGACCCGTCCAGCGCGTTCCGCAACGGCGGAGGGGACCCCGTCCTGTTCCGCTACCAGGTCCAGGGCCCGCTGGCCCTGGACCTGGTAGCGCGCGCGTTCGGCGGACCGCTGCCGGAGACCAAGTTCTTCCACTCCGCCCCCGTCACCCTGGAGGGCCGGGACTTCCACGCGCTGCGGCACGGCATGGCCGGCCAGGCCGGCTACGAGTTCATCGGACCCTGGGAGCACGCGGAGGCGGTCCACGAAGCCCTGCTCAAGGCCGGTGAGCCGCTGGGTGTCGTCCGGGTCGGCGCGCTGGCCTACACCACGCCCAGCGTCGAGAGCGGCTGGATCCCCTCCCCGGTCCCCGGCATCTACACCGATCCAGCTCTGCTGGAGTACCGCAAGCAGCTGCCCCTGTTCGGCATCGAGGGCAAGCGGCCGCTCAATGGCAGCCTCTACTCGCCGGACATCGAGGACTACTACGTCACCCCGTACGAACTGGGCTACGGGAAGATGGTCTCCTTCAGCCACGACTTCCTGGGCCGCGACGCCCTGCTGGCCCTCAGGGACAGCCCCCGGCGCACCAAGGTCACCCTGGTCTTCGACGGCCAGGACGTGCGCCGTGTCCTGGGTGAGGACCCCGGCTTCGTCCTGAGCTACGCCCGCAACCGGGTCGAGAGCGCGAAGGGCCTGGTCGGGGTCACCATGCAGACCGCGAGCATCGACCCGGCGGGGGCGATCCTGGCCCTGGCCCTGGTCGACGGCGAGCACGCGGCACCGGGCACGGAGATCTCCGTGGTGTGGGGCGAGCACCCGGGCGCCGGTACCGACCCCGAGGCCGACCTCGGGTTCCCGCGCATCCGCGCCATCGTCCAGCCGGCACCGTACAACCAGCACGCCCGTACCGCGTACCGCAGCAACACCTGACCCTGTTGCCCTCGCGGCCACCGGCCCGACGCCGCAGCGCCGGGCCGGTCCCTGTCGGTTCGTCGGAGGGGAGCGCCCATGCGACGTCCGCCCGAATTCCCGGACATGGCCCGTTTCGGCACTGTGCTCGCCACCGGCCTGGCCGAGGTCACCGACGATCCCGCAGCCTTGGACTCCCGCGGCTTCCATGGCCTTGAGCGACTGTGTCGACACGGGGTCAATCGTGGGAGAAGCGGATGTTCGGCAGGAGCCTGCGCAACCAGGACGGCGTCCACCAGGCGGCGGAGCCGGTCAGCCGCAGCAGCACGGGCAGCAGCACCAGGCGTACCAGGGCGGCATCCAGCAGGACGGCGAGTCCTAGGACGATACCCATCTCCTTGGGCGGCAGTGGGCCGGACAGGGCGAAAGTGAAGAAGACCGCGACCATGACCGCGGCGGCGGCGAAGATCACACGTCCGGAGTGGGCCAGGGCGCCGACCATGGCCTGACGGGGGTTCCCGGTCTGTTCATAGTGCTCCTTGGCGGAGGAGAGCAGGAAGACGGTGTAGTCCATGGCGATGGCGAAGATCATGGCGAAGAAGAAGACCGGTGCCCAGCCGTCGAGGAACCCCTGCGAGGTGAAGCCCAGCAGCCCGGCTCCGTGACCGTCCTGGAAGATCAGGCGGGCCGCGCCGAAGGCTGCGGCGGTGGCCAGCAGATTGGTGACGGTACCGATCAGGGCGATCAGGGGTGCCTGCAGGGCGAGGACGAGGAGGAGGAAGCCGAGGGCCAGGATGGTGCCGATGACCAGCGGGGTCTTGGCGTCCAGGGCGGCCTGCAGGTCGAGGTTCTCCACGGCCGCGCCGCCGACCAGGGCCTGGACGGGCAGCTGTTGGCGCAGGTCGGCGACGGTGGCCTTGAGCGCCGGGTCGGAGGGGTCGGTGGTGGGGACGGCCTCGATGAGGGTGTAGCCGGAGCCGTCGGCGGCCTGCTGCGCGGGCATGACGGCGGAGACGCCGGGGGCGGCCTTCAGCACGGTCTCGGTAACGGTGGCCTGGCTGGTGGGGGTGATGATCTGCAGGGTGCCTGGGGCGCCGGGGCCGAAGGCTTTCTGGACGGTGGCGTAGCCGGCGCGGGCAGAGGAGTCGGCGGGGACCACGGTGATCGAGGGCATCGCGGTGCGCAGCCCGATGATCGGTGCGGCCAGTGCGAGCAGGACGAGTAGGGCGGGGAGGCCGTAGCGCAGCGGGTGGTCCCACAGGCGCTGTCCCCAGGCGGTGAAGCGCGGTGAGCCGCCGGTGTCGCCGGTGCCGTCGGTGGCGGCGGTGGCGGCGGTGTTCCTGCGGGTCCAGGGCAGGGCGGCGCTGTTGATCCTGGCGCCGAGCTTGCCGAGGACCGCCGGCAGCAGCGTCAGGGTGGCGGCGAGGACGAAGGCGACGGCGAGCATGATGCCCAGCGCCATGGAGCGGAACGCCGGCGAGGGGACGAGCATGACGGCGGACAGGCTGACCAGAACGGTGATGCCGGACAGTGCCACCGCCTTGCCTGCGGTGTCCATGGTTTCGCCGACCGCGCGGCGCGCGTCGCCGCTGCGGGTCAGGGCGGCCCGGTAGCGGACCACCAGGAACAGGGCGTAGTCGATGCCCAGGGCCAGGGCGAACATCATGGCGAAGTTCATCGCCCAGATGGAGGTGGGGGTCAGGTGGTTGAGCAGGACCAGGGCTCCGGCGGAGGCGCCGAGCCCGGCCACGGTCAGCAGCAGCGGGAGCCCGGCGGCCACCAGTGAGCCGAAGGCCAGGACCAGGATGCCCAGGGTGACGGGCCAGGACAGCATCTCGGAGGTCAACATGGCGTTGTGGTTGGCGGTGTTGAAGTCGCTCCACAGTATGGAGGCGCCGGTCGCGCTGACCTGGATGCCGTGGCCGGACAGGGCGGCCAGGGGCGCCTTGAGGGCGTCGGCGGCGCGGACCATGTCGTCGGTGCCGGCGCCCGCTCCGGCGAGCAGGATCGCGGTGCGCCCGTCGGTGCTGATGGTGACGCCCGGCTGCGGGGCGATGACCTGGGCGATCCGCGGGTCGGCCTGCAGGAGGCCGGTGGCGCGGTGGATGACCTGCTGGACGGCGGGGTCCGTGATGGGCTGGTCGGCGGTGACGACGACCTGCAGGGCGGAGGAGGCGTTGCCGCCGAAGTGGGCCTGGGCCAGGTCGCGCACCTGGACCGACTGGGATCCGTTGGCCTGCCATCCGGCCCCGGCCAGCTGCGAGGTGACCTGAGGCGCGAACATCCCCAGCCCCGCGACCAGGGCCAGCCACACCACCGCGACCAGGCGCAGATGCCTGGCCGCCCACGTCCCCAGGCGGCCCAGCCGCCCCAGGCGGGGAGCGGTGGGACCGTCGGGCGGGGGTGCGCCGGTGTGGTGCGTGGCCGTGTCGGCGGTGGTCATGCAGCCTCCTCGAAAATACCCCTGGGGGTAACTGTGGGATCGAGGGTAACCGATACCCCTACCCGTATCCCAGAGGGGGCCACTTTACCCCTGGGGGTATTCTGAGGTGGACTGCACAGCCCGCAACCCTTCAGGGAGAGACCATGAACTACGACCGCACCGTGCGACTGGACCGCGACTTCGCCACCGCAGTGGCGGACGTGCGCGAGGCGCTGTCCGCCCAGGGCTTCGGCATCCTCACCGAGATCGACGTCACCGCCACCCTCAAGGCCAAGCTCGACCACGACATGGAGCCCTACCTCATCCTGGGCGCCTGCAACCCGCCGCTGGCCCGCCGGGCCCTGGACGCCGACCGCACCATCGGCCTGCTCCTGCCCTGCAACGTGGTTGTGCGCCAAGACGGTGACCACACCCTGGTCCAGGCCCTGGACCCGCAGACCATGGTCGCCCTGACCGGACTCGAGGACCTCAAGCCCGTAGCCGACGAAGCCGCCGCCCGCCTCGACGCCGCCCTGGCCACCCTCGCCTGACGCCCGATCAGGCAGCAGCGGCGTGGTCGAGCAAGACCGCTCGTCCCGGCCCTCCGATGCACGTCGACATCCTCGGGAGCCTTGGTGTCCGAATTGGCGCCTCGCACGCCTCGCAGCCACGCTTCGCCCACGGCGCCCACGGCGCCCAACGCCCCCAGGCCCGCCGGCGCCGCCTGGAACGCATCGCCGGCTACCGCAGCCCGGTTAGCTGGCGCCAGCCGGGCCCGGCACACAGGTGTCTCTGTGGTCTGGGGCCGGCACCCCGGCGCGGGTACCGACCCCGAGGCCGATCTCGGGTGCCCGCGCATCCGCGCCACCGTCCGGCCCGCACCCTTCAACCAGCACGCCCGCACCCGGTACCGCAGCAACGCCTGACCGCCGTGCCGACACGCGACCGCCGCGGTCAGGGCAGGATCTCGACGTACCCGTCGGTTCCGTGCACACGGATTCGCTGCCCGTCCCGGATCAGCCGGGTGGCCTGCTGCACGCCCACGACGGCCGGCAGGCCGTACTCCCGGGCGATCACCGCGCCGTGGGTCATCAGGCCGCCAACCTCCGTCACCAGGCCGGTGATTCCGACGAACAGGGGTGACCAGCTGGGGTCCGTGCAGACCGTGACCAGGATGTCGCCCGCATCGAGATCGGCCTGCGCCATGTCGAGGATGACGCGGGCCCGGCCCTCGACGGTCCCGGCGGAGACCGGCAGGCCGACCAGGGCGCCGGCCGGCACGTCGTCGCGCCGGTACGACCCGGCGACGGCCTCGCCGTCCGAGGTGAGCACCCGGGGCGGCGTCAGCGCCTGGTACGACCGGAACGCGTCCTTGCGCTGCTGGATGAGCCGGCCGTCCACCCGGTTGGTGCGCACGACCTCGTGGAGCTCCTGGAACGTGAGGTAGAAGATGTCCTCCTGCTCAGCGAGCACGTCGGCCCGCACCAGGCGCTCGGCCTCCTCCAGCAGGGCCTGCTTGTAGACGAAGTAGCGGCTGATGATGTTGTACTTCGGGTACTCCCGGTAGCCGACAAAGCTCCGGACCTGGTCGATCATCCGCTTGGCCCGGTCGGCCTTCTGCTCCCCGTCCGGCTGGGCCCGCAGGCGTGACAGCACGTCATGTTCCTTCTGCTGGGCCTGCTGCCGCCCGTGCTCGAAGCGCCGCGCGGCTGCGCCCGGCTCGAAGTTCCGGACGTTGTCGAGGATCACCGGCACGAGCGTGGTGGGGCGCTCTCGCCACCGCGGCCTGGTGATGTCGATCTCGCCGACGCAGCGCATGCCGTACCGGTCGAGGTAGGCCTCGATGGCGTCGCGCGCTTCGGTCCCGCCCGCGAGCTTCGGCAGCTCGTCCTCGTCCAGGAAGCTCTCGCTCTCGACGCCCTGCAGGAACGCCACCACCTCCGGGTGCGGGCGGATCACGTCGGCGACGTCGAGCAGCGCCAGTCCCATTTCCGAGGTGACGTTGTCGGGGGCGGAGAGCGTGAGCGTGTCGGCCGCGTTCTTCTCGCCCAGCCACTCCTGCAGTTGGTCGTTGAGCCACCAGGTGGCCTCCATCCCCGCCATGATCGCCTGCATGTTCAGCGGATCACCGAGGACGTGTTTCTGCTCCGCGAATGCCTCCAGCAGGAAGTCGAACAGCGCCGGTCCGGTCTTCGTCCGGATGTCGCGCCGCAGGGCGGCGGTGGACGCCTGGCTGCGCTCGATCAGTTCGGCGACGATGGCCGGATCGGCCTCGGCCGGGGCGGACGCGCCGGGGGTCGGCAGCCTGATGAACTGCGACCGGTTGGGCGGGGCGTCCGGGAGCGTCGGGA
Organism: Streptacidiphilus sp. EB103A; assembly: GCF_041261405.1. Classification (NCBI taxonomy): domain Bacteria; kingdom Bacillati; phylum Actinomycetota; class Actinomycetes; order Kitasatosporales; family Streptomycetaceae; genus Streptacidiphilus; species Streptacidiphilus sp. EB103A. The sequence goes on from NZ_JBGCAQ010000032.1 coordinate 47,910, forward strand.
CGAAGTCGCCGCGGGCGAGGACGGTCTCCAGCGCGTCCCTGGTCAGCGGATCGCCTCTGCCGACCAGCTCCAGGAAGCCGGCGCGGCTTGCGGGCGAGGCCAGGCGCGGGGTGGCGTCGACGAACAGCCGCCCGCCGGCCTCCAGCATCGGCGCCATGGCCGTCAGTTGCCACACGGAGACGCCCAGGGGCTTCATGGCGTCGGTCATCATCTGCTGATGGCCGACGGAGAGGTAGACGTGGTTCTCCGAGTCACCGGTTTTGGGGATGGGGAACAGCGTGGTGATCGGCCGGCTCTGGACGATCTGGAACTCGTCGTCCACCAGGCACCATTCGATGTCCTGCGGGCGGCCGAAGTGCGCTTCGATCCGTCGCCCGAGCTGCACGAGCCGCACGACCTGAGCATCCGTCAGCGTCGGCTGCCCCTGGCGCTGCGGGTCGACCGTCACTTCCTGGGTTCCGCCCGCCGGCAGGGCGTGGACGGCACGCTGTTTGGCGGCGATTGCTTTGGCGACGACTTCGCCGTCGCGCACCTTGAAGACGTCCGGGTTCACCAGGCCGGAGACCAGGGCCTCGCCGAGGCCGAAGCCGGCGTCCACGGCGGCGACCTTCCGGTTGCCCGTGACCGGGTCGGCGGTGAACAGGATCCCGGCCGCGTCCGGGAGGACCATCTGCTGCACGACCACGGCCATCTGGACCGTACGGTGGTCGATGCCGTTCCGCTGACGGTACGTCACAGCCCGCTCGGTGAACATCGAGGCCCAGCACTGGCTGATGTGCCGGAGGATCGCTGCCGGCCCTACGATGTTGAGGTACGTGTCCTGCTGGCCGGCGAAGGAGGCCGTCGGCAGGTCCTCCGCCGTCGCGCTGGACCGGACGGCGTAGGCGGCCTGCTCGCCGAACCGGGCGAGCGCGCCGGTGATCGCCGCGGCGAGATCGCCCGGGATGGCGATCCCTTCGATGGTCGAGCGGATCTCCGCGCTGAGCGTGCGGATCGCTTCACGGTCGTCAGGGTTCAGGCCCGACAGCTGATCGATGCGCTCGTCGATCGACGGCGCCTCCGCCACGATCCGCCGGAAGGCGTCCGTCGTCACGCAGAAGCCGGCCGGCACACGGATGCCCTCGATCCGCGACAGCCCGCCCAGCTGCGCGCCCTTGCCGCCGACGACCGCGACCTGAGTCTCGTCGACCTCTTGAAGATCCAACACGTACCGCTCGACCCGCACGTCGTGCCCTCATTTCCGCAGGTTGTGGCCTCGGCCGACGATTCTGCGGCACTACCCGGGCCTTGCCGCAAGCCCCCCTGTGCGCTATAAGTTGAGAGTGGCAAGGAGAGAGAACTCTCCTTGCCTTTGTCTTTTGCCGGGACCCGTTCCAACACTGACGAGCTCAGCTCTCGGTCCACCGGTTGCGGACTGGAACGGGCTGCGGACGCGGGTAGTCCATCCCCCTGGGCGGATCAGAGGCGGACGGAGATGTTGCCGACCGTGGCCGTTATCGTCAACTCGCCGCCGATGGCCTTGAGGTAGGCGGCCATGGTGGTGGTATCGAGTTGTTGCGTGCCGCGCTCTATCTGACTGACGCGTCCCTGGGTGACGCCCATCGCTGCGGCAACCTCGACCTGGGTCATGCCCTGAGCCTTGCGCAGCGTGGCAAGTTCGAATCCGCGCTCGGCATCGACCATCTGCGACTTGATGGTTTCGATGCGCTCACGCTTGTCGGGAGTGAGGTCGGCCGTGAGGTCGGCCATGTCGCCAAGCTTCATTGCTTCCTGTGCTCCTTATTCTCGATTGCCAGCGCTTCGAGGTAGGACGCGTACTTCGCGTCAGCCTCCTTGATCGCCTTGGAATACCACGCCGTCCACTGCTTCCTGGTTGCCTTGTTGCCGGCGATGAGACTGGGTGGGCGCAGTTCCCGCATGTTGCGATAGGTGCTCTTCTCGATTGCGCCGACCGTCGGCCTTCGCAGCGTGGGGCCGACTTCTTGCAGGCGTTCCAGCGCGGCAATCACATGGAGATGACTTTCCGGGTCCTCCTTGGCGAGCGTCTTGATCCAGTCCAGCACATCCTCGAAGAACCGAAGTTCATAGGGCTAGCCCACATCAGAAATAGTAGCACTGACTAATATGCTGGGCACCCGCATGGTTCCCCCTGGTCACCCTGTGAAACGTCGCGACGGTCGGAGGGTGCGGCGGGAGGCTCCGGGCGAGGCGTGGTGGTTCCGGAACGGGGTTGGCGGTTCCGGCATGCTCATGGTCTTGACGCGGAGGTGGGCGGGCGCAAAACTCGCAGCGCGAGAGAGCGCTCTCCCATCCCTCATGGAGCGCCTCGCGGTTCAACGGTCATGCGGACGCCGGCCCGAGCCAGGGTCAGGCGTGACTCCGCCATGCCTTCCCCCACCCTCCGTCTCATCGCGCAGGAGATGCACATGAGATCAGCTCGCACCCGAGCGCAGTACCGGTATCAGCATCAGCACCAGCGTCAGGGACAGGGCCAGTACCTGGCCGGTCGGCCGTTCGCCCTGGCGAGCGTGCTGCTGGTGCTCGCCGCGATGCTCGCGTTCCTCGCTCTGCCGTCCACCCAGGCCCATGCCGCCGACACCCTGCTCTCGCAGGGCAGGACGGCCACCACGTCCTCCACCGAGAACGCCGGCACCCCGGCGGCCAACGCGGTCGACGGCAACACCGGCACCCGCTGGTCCAGCGCCTTCAGCGACCCGCAGTGGCTGGAGGTCGACCTCGGCGCCAGCGCGTCCATCGACAAGGTCGTCCTCAACTGGGAGACGGCGTACGGCAAGGCGTACCAGATCCAGACCTCGGCCGACGGTACGAACTGGAGTTCGGTCTACTCCACCACCACCGGTGCGGGCGGCATCGAGACCCTGAGTGTGACCGGCACCGGACGCTACGTCCGGATGTACGGCACCGCGCGGGCCACCGGATACGGCTACTCCCTCTGGGAGTTCCAGGTCTACGGCACCACCGGCGCCACCGCCCCGCCCACCGGCTGCGGCACCACCAATGTGGCGCAGGGCAAGACGGCCACCGCCTCCTCCACCGAGAACGCCGGCACCCCGGCCGCCAACGCGGTGGACGGCAACACCGGCACCCGGTGGTCCAGCGCGGCCAGTGACCCGCAGTGGCTCCAGGTCGACCTCGGCTCCTCCCAGACGATCTGCCAGGTCGTCCTCAACTGGGAGACGGCGTACGGCAAGGCGTACCAGATCCAGACGTCGGCCGACGGTACGAACTGGACTTCGGTCTACTCCACCACCACCGGTGCGGGCGGCATCGAGACCCTGAGCGTGACCGGCACCGGACGCTACGTCCGGATGTACGGCGCCGTGCGCGCGACCGGATACGGCTACTCCCTCTGGGAGTTCGGCATCTACACCTCCGGCAGCGGCGGCACCACCACGCCCCCACCGTCCGGTCCGCCCACCACGGACACCCCCGACCTCGGCCCGAACGTCACCGTCTTCGACCCGTCGATGTCGACCAGCAGCATCCAGAGCACCCTCGACACCGTCTTCAACCAGCAGCAGACCAACCAGTTCGGCGCCCAGCGCAACGCGTTGCTGTTCAAGCCGGGCAACTACAGCGTCAGCGCCAACGTCGGCTTCAACACCCAGGTCTCCGGCCTCGGCCTGTCGCCCGACGACGTCAACATCAACGGCTATGTGACCGTCGACGCGGGCTGGTTCAACGGCAACGCCACCCAGAACTTCTGGCGTGAGGCCAGCAACCTCTCCATCACCCCGCCCAGCGGCACCGACACCTGGGCCACCGCCCAGGGCACCTCGCTGCGCCGGGTCGACGTCCACGGCAACCTCAAGCTGGACCCGACCGGCGACTACTGGGCCAGCGGCGGCTTCCTCGCCGACTCCCGGGTCAGCGGTGCGGTCAACTCCGGCTCGCAGCAGCAGTGGCTGACCCGCAACACCACCATGGGCAGCTGGAACGGCTCGGTCTGGAACATGGTCTTCGTCGGCGACACCGGTGCTCCGGCCCAGAACTTCCCCAACCCCTCGCACACCGTGGTCAACCAGACCCCGGTCTCGGCCGAGGCTCCGTTCCTCTACTGGGACACCACCAGCAGCACCTACAAGGTCTTCGTCCCCGGACTGCAGACCAACTCGGCGGGCGCCAGCTGGATCAACGGCACCCCGGCCGGAACGTCGCTGGCGATGCACACCTTCTACGTCACCAAGCCCGGCGACACTGCCGAGACCATGAACTCCGCCCTGGCGGCCGGTGACAACCTGCTGGTCACCCCTGGGGTCTACCACCTCGACCAGACCCTGCAGATCACCAGGCCGGACACGGTGATGCTCGGTATGGGCATGGCCACCCTGGTCCCGGACAACGGCGTCACCGCGATCCAGACGGCGGACGTCAACGGCACCCGTATCGCGGGCTTCCTGATCGACGCCGGCACCACCAACTCCACCACCCTGGTCCAGATCGGTCCGGCCGGCGCCAGCGCCGACCACAGCGCCGACCCGGCCGTGATCCAGGACTTCTTCGTCCGCATCGGCGGCACCGGAGCGGTCGGCAAGGCGACCACCAGCCTGGTGATCAACAGCCGCAACACCATCGGTGACAACTTCTGGCTGTGGCGCGCCGACCACGGGAGCAACACCGGCTGGACCGTCAACACCGCCGACTACGGCATGGTCGTCAACGGCGACAACATGACCATGTACGGGCTGGCCGTGGAGCACTACCAGAAGTACGAGGTGCTCTGGAACGCCAACGGCGGCCGGACCTACTTCTTCCAGAACGAGATGCCCTACGACCCGCCGAACCAGGCGGCCTGGATGAACGGCAGCACCAACGGCTACGCCGCCTACAAGGTCGCGGACTCGGTGACCAGTCATGAAGCCTGGGGCGTGGGCAGCTACTGCTACTTCAACGTCAACCCGGCCGTGGTCTCCGACCGCGCGTTCGAGGTGCCGGACACGGCGGGCGTGAAGTTCCACGACCTGCTGACGGTGTCGCTCGGCGGCGTGGGCACGATCAGCCATGTCATCAACAACACCGGAGCGGCGGCGAACTCCACCACCAACAACGTCTACCTCCCCAGCTACCCGTGATCAGCCACCCGTGATCGACTGACCAGGCGGGCGGCGGCTCCCTGCCTCGTGACACCAGGTATAACTACGTCATGAACAGGAAGCCGCCGTCCAGTGGTTCGGTCACGCTCGAGGACGTGGCCCGGGTCGCAGGGGTGTCCCGGGCCACGGTCTCGCGTGTCATCAACGGCAGCACCACGGTCGACCCGGCCATGCGGCGCCTGGTCGAGGACGCTGTGGCCGCCACCGACTACGTTCCCAACCGGGCCGCCCGCTCCCTCGTCACCCGGCGCACCGACTCCATCGCCCTGGTGGTCTCCGAGGCCGAGCAGCGCACCGTCGCCGACCCCTTCCTCGGCCGGATGTTCACCGACCCGTTCTTCGGCCGGATGGTCACCGGCGTCATGGAGGTCATCCGCCCGCGCGGCGTCCAGCTGGTGCTGATGCTGGTGGACGACGCAGACTCCCGCACCCACCTGGTCAGCTATCTGCGCCAGGGGCATGTGGACGGGGTGGTGCTGATCTCCGGCCACGCCGCGGACCCGCTGCCGGGGCTGCTCGCCGAGGCGGCCGTCCCCGCGGTGCTGTCCGGGCGGCCGGGACAGACCACCCCGATCAGCTTCGTCGAGGCCGACCAGCGCGCCGGCACGGTGCTCGCGGTCGACCACCTGGTCACGACGGGACGCCGCCGGATCGCGACGCTCACCGGACCGCTGGACATGCCGTCCGCGCAGGAGCGGCTGGCCGGCTTCCGGCAGGCCATGGCCGCCCACGGCCTGGAGGAGGCCGGCATGGTCGAGGGCGACTTCACCCAGGCGGGCGGCGCGGCCGCGATGCGGCTGCTGCTGGAGCAGTCGCCCGACCTGGACGCGGTCTTCATCGCCTCCGACCTGATGGCCCTGGGCGCCGTCCCCGTCCTGAACCGGGCCGGCCGCCGCATCCCCGAGGACGTCGCCCTGGTGGGCTTCGACGACAGCAGCGCGGCCCTCGCCTGCGACCCCCAACTGACAACGGTCCGGCAGCCGCTGGAGGAGATGGCGGCCCGGATGGCGACGCTGCTGCTCCAGCAGATCGCGGAGCCGGAGGTGTCGCTGCAGTCGGTGGTGTTCCACCCGACGCTGGTGGTGCGGGGGTCGGCGTAGGTTGGTTTTTGGGGAGGCGGGGCGTCGTCGGTGGCGGGGCGGGGTTCGTCGCGCGGCCGAGCCCCCGTCCCGATGCCGTCTGTGACGTGCGCGTTCGCTCCCGCTGATCCTCCGTCGCCTCCGTGGGGCACGTCGGTCGGTCCCTGGCTGGGGTGGCTCGGCTCCGCCTCGCGGCAACCACGAGGAGCGGGGGCGGTCGGCGGGGCGTGCGTTGCCGGGCGGCGCGCCGGTGGCGGGCCTGCAGAAACGTTTCTTCGGGCCGGATTACCCGTGCTGGGGGGAGTTACAACCACGCTGGGGTGAATTACACCCATATATGGGTGCTACGCCCCCCAGTGTGGTTGTACCTCCCCCCAGGTAACCCGATTGGGGGACGCCCTCGCCCCGCCCCGCGCCCCCGGCGAGCGCTCCGCGCCGGACCTGGGCCGCCCCCGGCCGTTGTCGCGCGGCGGAGCCGCTTCTTTCCGGGCGGAGCCCGGGAGACGGTGGCCAACTCGCGCCACCGCACGCTGCCGTTGCAAGCGTGGAGCGCCACCCCTGCCTATCGGTCCCGCAAGCGTTGGTCGATGCTCTAGGTTCTGGCCATGGATATGTTCGACAAGATCGACATTCGGACCACGGACAAGCGGCTCGCCGATATCGAGACCAAGCTCGACGTGATCATCGCGCACTTGGGGATCGGTGTCAGCGGAACCTCGACGGTAGCGGCAGCGCCGGTGGACGCCGTGCCGGTGGTGTATGACGCTGACGATCCGCGGGGGATGCCCGAGGTGATGGCCTGGATCCGGCAGGACAAGCTGATCCAGGCCATCAAGGCGTACCGGGAGGTCACCCACGCGGGCCTGCGGGAGGCCAAGGACGCGGTGGACCTGGTCGCGAGGGAGGAGCGGGGTGGCGGGAGCCGTTGGCGCAGGTGAGGGTCGGTGCCGGGGGGCTAGTCGGCGGTGGCGATGAGGGTTTCCAGTTTTACGTCCGGGTTGCTGCGGACGAAGCTGTTCATCTGCCACTTGTCGCCGAAGAGCGCCAGTAGTACGTCGTCCGAGCGGCGGGTCAGGGCCTCGCCGGTGACCAGGCGGCTGCGGCCGAGGACGGCGGCGCCCTCGGCGTCGGTGACCCGGGCGATGTTGTAGGGCAGGTAGTCCAGGGCGATGGGGGACGAGAACTCGTGCTCCATCCGGTGCAGCACGACGTCGAACTGCATCGGGCCGACGGCGGCGAGGACCGGGGCCTGGTCGCCCCGGCGGTCGGAGACCAGGACCTGCACCACGCCTTCCTCGTCCAGCTGCGAGATGCCCTTGCGGAACTGCTTGGAGCGGCTGATGTCCTTGGGCCGCGCCACGGCGAAGTGCTCGGGGGCGAATGCGGGGAGCGGCGGGAACTCGGCCTTCTTGCCCGTGTAGAGGGTGTCGCCGACGCGCAGCGCCGTCGCGTTGATCAGGCCGACCACGTCGCCGGGGTAGGACGTGTCGACGACGGTGCGCTCCGCGCCGAAGACGGTGTGGGCGTACTTGGTGGCGAAGGAGCGGCCGCTGGCGGCCCGGGTGACGGACATGCCACGCTCGAACACCCCGGAGCAGACCCGGACGAAGGCGATGCGGTCGCGGTGGGCCGGGTCCATGTTCGCCTGGATCTTGAAGACCAGGCCGGAGAAGTCGGACTCCACCGGGCGCGTGCCGGTGGTCGCCAGCGGGCGCGGGCCCGGGGCGGGGGCCAGGTCGACCACGGCGTCGAGGAGCAGTCCGACGCCGATGTTGGTGAGGGCCGCGCCGAAGAACACCGGGGTGATCTTTCCGGCGCGGAACGCCTCCTCGTCCCAGCCGGGACCCGAGGAGAGGACGAGTTCCATCTCCTCCAGGGCGGTCTGCCAGACCTCGCCCTCCTGCTCGACGGCCTGATCAGCTGTCAGCTTCTCCTCCTCGGCCTTGTGGGTGCCGCCGGGGACGCGGGTGAAGCGGCGCATCTGCTCCGGGTTGCTCGCCTCGACCAGCCCGCGCAGGTTGCCGGCGTCGCCGACCGGCCAGACCACCGGCACCGGGGTGATGTCCAGGATGTTCTGGATGTCGTCCAGCAGCTCCAGGGCCTCGCGGCCGCGGCGGTCCCACTTGTTGATGAACGTGATCACCGGGACGCCGCGGTGGCGGCAGACCGAGAACAGCTTGCGGGTCTGCTCCTCCAGGCCCTTGGCCGCGTCCACCAGCATGATCGCGCAGTCGACGGCGGAGAGGACGCGGTAGGTGTCCTCGGAGAAGTCGGCGTGGCCGGGGGTGTCGACCAGGTTCATCACATGGTCGCGGTGCCCGAACTGGAGCGCGGCGGAGGTGACCGAGATGCCGCGCTCCTTCTCCAGCTCCATCCAGTCGGAGGTGACGCCCTTGCGTCCGCCCTTGCCGTGGACGGCTCCGGCGGAGGTGATCGCCTGCGCGTGCAGGGCGAGGGCCTCGGTGAGGGTGGACTTTCCGGCGTCGGGGTGACTGATCACGGCGAAGGTTCGCCGCCGCGAGGCTTCCTGGAGGACCTGGGTCGCGCTGACGGGCTGGTCGGAGCTCACGTGAATTCCTCGGTCCTCGGGCATGCGGGCGGTACTTGCAGTACGGGCGAACAAACCACCTTAACGAGGAACGTGCCGCAGAGTCGAACCACAACAGGGGCGCGGGGAACTGCGCCGCCAACCATGCACCGCCGTAGAGGGTCGCTCGCGCAGTTCCCCGCGCCCCTAAAAACCTAAAAGACGACCAGGGAGCGGCCGCCGCGCCCCGCGGCCATGCGGTCGAAGGCGGCCGGGATCTCTTCGAGAGTGATGCGGTCGGTGATCAGGGCGTCCAGGTCGAGGCGTCCGGCTCGGACGTGTTCGGCGAGGACGGGGATGTCCTTGACCGGGTCGCTGTTGCCGTAGACGCAGGAGGTGAGGGTGCGGGCGAAGTGGAAGATCTCCAGGGCCGAGAAGGAGACCAGATCGTCCTTGCCGCCGATGCCGATGACCGTCACCCTTCCGCCCTTGCGGGTTGCGGACCAGGCCGCGCGGATGGTCGTGCTGCGGCCCACGCACTCGAAGGCGTGGTCCGCGCCGTTGCCGCCGGTGAGCCCGCGCACGGCCTTGGGGGTCTGTTCGTCGGCGAGCAGGAAGTCGGTGGCGCCGTGGAGCCGGGCCAGCTCCTCCTTCTCGGGGGTGACGTCCACCGCGATGATCGGGGACGCGCCCGCGATCCGGGCCGCCTGGAGGACGGCGAGACCGACGCCGCCGAGGCCGAAGACGACCACGGACTCGCCGACGCGTACTCGCGCCGCGTTGTGGACCGCACCGTAGCCGGTGAGCACGGCGCAGCCGAGCAGCGCCGCGGAGGTCAGCGGGACGCCTTCGGGCAGCGGGATGATCGCGTTCTCGTTGACGATCGTCTCCTCGGCGAAGGCGGCGACGCCCAGGCCGGGGTAGAGGCCGGTGCCGTCGGTGAGGGCGGCGTAGGTCTCGACCGAGGCGGCGTACTGGTTCTCGCAGAGCCAGGGCTCGCCGATCGCGCAGAGGTGGCACGTGCCGCAGGCGGGAGCCCAGTTGAGGACGACCGGGTCGCCGGGGCGGACGGAGTCCACGCCCTCACCGACGGAGACGACCGTGCCCGCACCCTCGTGGCCGAGGACCACCGGGGTCTTGGTCCTGAGCACACCGTTGCTGAGCGAGAGGTCGGAGTGGCAGACGCCGGCGGCGGCCAGCTTCACCCGCACCTTGCCGGGGCCGGGCTCGGGGAGCTCGATCTCGGTGAGTTCGAGCGGGGCTCCCACGGAGGAGAGCAGGGCGGCGCGGACCATGACTCGGGCCTTTCTCGGTGAGACGGGGGAGCTGGGTGAAACGGGTACGGGTCAGAACTGCAGCGACTTCGGCTGGAGGAACTCCTCCAGGCCGTGGCGGCCCAGTTCGCGGCCCACCCCGGACTGCTTGTAGCCGCCGAACGGGGCGAGCGGGTTGAAGCGGCCGCCGTTGATGTCGATCTGGCCGGTGTCCATCCCGCGTGCGAAGGCGACGGCGGTCTCGTTGTCGGCGGCCCAGACGCCGCCCGCGAGGCCGTAGGCGGTGCCGTTGGCGATCTCCAACGCGTGGGCCTCGTCGCGGTAGGACAGGATCGACAGCACCGGGCCGAAGATCTCCTCCTGGGCGACGGTGGCGTCCGGGGTGACGTCGGCGAGGACGGTCGGGCGGACGTAGAAGCCGGTCGCCAGGCCCTCGGGGGCCTCGGGGCCGCCCGCGACGACCCGGGCGCCCTCGGCGACCGCGGTCTCGATGTAGCCGCGGACCCGGTCCCGCTGCTTGGCGTTGACGAGCGGGCCGAGACGGGTCTCGGGGGAGGTCGGGTCGCCGGGGACGTACTTGGCGGCGGCCTTGGCGGCGATCGCGACGGCCTCCTCGTACTGGTCCTGGTGGACCAGCAGCCGGGTCCAGGCGGTGCAGGTCTGGCCGGAGTTGGCGAAGACGTTGCCGACGTTGACATTGACGGCGCGGGCCAGGTCGGCGCCGGGGAGGACGACGTTGGCGGACTTGCCGCCGAGCTCCAGGGCGACCCGCTTGATGCCGCCGCCCGCGATCCCGGCGATCCTCGCGCCGACGGCGGTGGAGCCGGTGAAGGAGACCAGGTCGATCTCCGGGTGTGCGGCCAGGGCCGCGCCGGCGACCGTGCCGACGCCGGTGACCAGGTTGAACACCCCGGCCGGGAAGCCGGCCTCGTGCACGATCCGGGCGAACAGCCGGGCGACCAGCGGGGTGTCCTCGGCCGGCTTCAGCACGACGGTGCAGCCCGCGGCGAGGGCCGGGACGACCTTGGCGACGACCTGGTGCAGCGGGTAGTTCCACGGGGTGATCGCGGCGACGACCCCGGCCGGCTCGGCGTAGACGGTCGAGTTGCCGACCTGCTCGGTGAACTCGTACCCCGCGAGGATGGACAGGTAGGAGCTGGCGACGCCGAGCGGGAGCGCGGCCTGGACGGTGGTGGCGAAGCCGATGGGGCAGCCGAGTTCGGCGACCACGGTGGCGGCGATCTCCTGCTGGCGGGCCGCGAGGCCGTCCCGCAGCCGGGTCAGCGGCTCCAGCCGCTCGGCCGGAGTGGTCGCGCCCCAGGCGCGGGCCGCCGCCCGGGCGGCGTTCACGGCGGCGTCCACGTCCTCGGCGGTGCCGGCCGGGACGGAAGCGATGACCTCCTCGGTCGCCGGGTTCAGTACGGGGATGGTGTCCGTCCCGAGGGACACGACCCACTCGCCGCCGATGTACTGATCTCCATGCTGCTGCACCAGGTGGTCCTTCCGTCGCACGGCTGCACTGCCGACATAAACTAGCAATGCTCATTAATCGCTGCCGACAGCTACGACGCAAGTGTCGTACCGGGTGCTGCACATCACGGTGCAGCACGGTGCACTGCGGTCAGGACGGGAACGGCACCTCACGCTGGCGCAGTTCCTCGGCCCGCGCCCCGGCCAGCTCCATGCGCACGGTGCAGCCGGTGTCCGAGGTCCTGACCTCGACGCTCTCGCAGATCTGGCGGGCCAGCCAGAGCCCTTCGCCGGGCTGCGGGCCGTCCGGGCGGGGGAGGCGGTAGCCGAGAGTGGGGTCGTCCAAGGCGGTGTCGGCGGGGCGGGGGCCCGGCTGGGTCAGCTCCACCGAGACGGTCCTCGCCTGGGACCAGATCGCGACCGATCCGTTGGAGAAGGGGAAGCCCTCCGCCTCCGCCGCGGCGTGGGCCAGCAGCCGGGCGACCTCGGCGACGGCCAGCACCAGCAGTTCGGCGCGCTCCCGCTCCAGGCCCAGGCTCGTCGCGTGGTCGGCGACGAAGCCGCGCAGTTCGGCGCTGCTGGGGGCGGGCGAACTCCAGCTCAGCCGGGCGGCGCGGGCCGGTGGCGGCTCCAGCGGTGCGGCGGCCGGGCTCTGCGCGCGGAAGTGGACCGGCTCCAAGTAGTCGTCGGAGGCGGTGATCCGGGTGCCGTCGATCCGCTGCGGATGGGTGCGCAGCGCGTCGGCCAGCACGTCGGGGCCGGCGACCCGGGCGTCGTAGGGACAGATCATCCAGATATTGGTGTCCGTGAGCAGTGCGTTGAGCTGCGACTCCATCTGCTTCCAGGCGGCGGCCTCGGCCCGGGAGCGGCCCGCCCACACCGGTTCGGCGATGATCCGGACATGGCGGGGGCCGGTCCCGTTCGCGGCGCCGCCCGCGTGGGCGGCGGTGTGCCGCCAGTAGCGCTCGAACGCGGCCACGCGCTGCGGCGGGCGGCGGCCGAAGTATGCCGTCTCGGCGAAGTCCAGCCGGTCGGCCCGGTCGCCCAGGGCCTCGCTGAGCAGCTCCAGATTGGCGGAGGTGGTGGCGGCCAGCACCGGCTCACCCCTGCGGAAGCCCTCCTCGACGAAGGGCAGCGCCATGGCCAGGAACTCCTGGTCGGAGCCGTAGACGCAGACCTGGTGCCGGAAGTCCGGGGCGGTGGAGCGGAAGCTGTCGGCGGTGTCCCAGCCGGCCATCCTGATGACCCGTCGGACATGGGCGGCCGGACGTTCCAGGTGCAGCGAGCGGCCGTCGCTGAGGTCCTGCCGGGTGGCCATCAGCAGCCGCAGGCCCTCCAGGTCGATGAAGTCCAGACCCGACATGTCGACATGGAGGTCTTCCTCCAAGTCGGCTCCGTCGGCCAGGGCCGCCTTCAGCGCCTGGGCCAGCGGGCTGTGACCGCCGTCGCCGACCGCGCCGCTCAGCCCCAGCCCCGGCGTCGCCCCGCCGCGGCGGCGGATGACCAGCTCGCCGTCCTCGAACTGCGCGTTCTCGGCGGCCCTGCCGTTGTGGGCCGCGTCCACGACCGCCATGTCCGCTGCTGCGAAGGCACGGTGGTCGTACTGGCACAGCGCCAGCACCTTGCCGCCGACCGCCAGCGGGGAGACCGCCTGCTCGTAGGCGACGATCTGCTGCATGGCGATGCCGTGCCTGGGCACCCAGCCGGTCTCGCCGGTGACCCGCAGCAGCCGGTAGCCCTCGGCGGCGGTCTGCTCGATCAGCCCGTCCATCATGGCGACGGTGCGGTCGATGTCGAAGTAGCCGTCGATCATGTACACCAGGTCGGCCGGGAGGATCAGCAGCTGACCGCTGGCCACCAGGCCGTCCACGTCGATGCCGGCGCCGGTCAGCGTCCCCCGCACCCTGACCGGGGCGGGGCCGTCGTCCTCGGCGATGTAGATGACCTTGTCGTGGCACTGGACGCCGTCCCGGACGAAGGCCGTGGTCACCGCGGCGCGTTCGCGTTCGTCGCCGAAGACGAAACAGAGGTGGTCATTGGGTCGCACGGCGCCGACGGGCACGGGCTGCTGGACGGTGGCCATGAGGCCTCCTCCTGCCGGCGGCTTCGAATGCCGCGGATGCCCCAAATCTAGGGCGGACCGGTGGATCGGGTCAGCAGCTTGGCGAAATCCGATGCCTGCGGTGAGCGATTCCGCTCCCCCGCGAACCCATAGACTCAGCCAATGCGATCGGATGCACACCCCGCTGCCAAGAGTGCCACCGGCGCGCCCGCAGCCGCGCCCGCGCCCAGGGCGAAGCGGGTGCCGCGGGCCCAGCGCGAGCAGCAGATGCTGGACGCCGCCGTGCGCGTCTTCTCACGCTCCGGCTACCACGCCGCCTCGATGGACGAGATCGCCGAGGAGTGCGCGGTCTCCAAGCCGATGCTCTACCTCTACCTCGGGTCCAAGGAGGAGCTCTTCGCCGCCTGCATCCGGCGCGAGGCGGACCGGCTGATCGTGGCCGTGGGCCAGGCGGCGGAGCCGGGACTCGAGGCGGGGGAGCAGCTGCGGCGCGGGCTCACCGCGTTCTTCGGCTTCGTCGCCGAGCACCGCGAGAGCTGGATCGTGCTCTACCAGCAGGCCCGCGCCCAGGGCGAGCCGGTGGTCGAGGAGGTCGCCGCGGCCCGCCGCCAGGTCACCGCCGCGGTCACCGCGCTGGTCCGCAGGGCGGCGCTGGACTCGGTACCGCCGCAGCGCCCCGACGAGCGCCCCGACCGCGGCGAGGCCGCCGCGGTCGCCCAGGCGATCGTCGGCGCCGCCGACGCGCTGGCCGGCTGGGTCCTCGACACCGGCCCCGAGCCGCCGGAGGAGACCGCCGCCCGGCTGATGTCGGTGATCTGGATCGGCCTGGAACCCCGCCTGCACGGCGCCCGCTACCGCAAACCGACGGACTGACCGCCGAACCAGGCCGGCTCGCGGGCCGACCTGGTTCCGTGTCTGCCGGGCTGATTCAGGCGGCTGGGCGGCGATCACACCGGCACGGTCACGAAGGTCCGGCCGGACTCGTTCACCACCGACACCGAGGTGACGTCGGAGGGGGTGACCAGGGCGGAGCCTTCGAGGGTGGTGCCGTTCCTGGCGCCGATGGGGGAGACCAGCCAGCTGCCGCCGTCGACCTTGGCCCCGCTCCTGCCGTGCACCACCAGGTGGCAGCGCTGGCCTGCGGGGATGCCGGTGACCGCGGCGCTCAGCCGGACCCAGCCGGCGGCCGGGGTCAGCGTCAGCGTCATCCGGGCACCCGTCGCCGGGTCCGTCACCGAGCCGGTCCTGGTGCCGGCCGGGGGCGGGGAGACCGAGACGGACGGGGCCGGGCCGACCGCGACGGACTGCTGGGCCACGGTGCTGCGCCCGACCAGGACGCCGCCGCCCAGCACCACCGCAGCGGCCACCGCCGCCGCGACCCCCACGGTCGCCCAGCGCCTGCGCTGCTCCGCTCCGCGTTCACCGCGGGCCTGCCGCAGCGTCCGCTGAAGCAGCAGGTCGCCGCCCTGGGGCGGTCCGTCCATGAAGAGTTCAGGCGGCACCTCGCCCAAGGCCTGCTCCATCTCCCGCAGTTCGCCGACCTCCTGGCGGCAGGACGCGCAGTCCAGCAGGTGCTGCTCCACCGCCCCGGCCTCCTCCGGCCCCAGCACGCCGAGGACGTG
This sequence comes from Streptacidiphilus sp. EB103A, assembly GCF_041261405.1. Classification (NCBI taxonomy): domain Bacteria; kingdom Bacillati; phylum Actinomycetota; class Actinomycetes; order Kitasatosporales; family Streptomycetaceae; genus Streptacidiphilus; species Streptacidiphilus sp. EB103A. Next base: position 63,058 of record NZ_JBGCAQ010000032.1, read on the forward strand.
GGCGCCGAGGAGCCCCGCGTACCGCTCGTGCCTGTCGTCGTGCTGCTCCGTGTTCATGCCGCCACCTCCTTCGCCGTTGCCGGACCGCCTGTGTAGGACTGTTTCAGCGCGCGTAACGCATAGTGTGCGCGGGACTTGACCGTCCCGGCCGGAACTCCCAGCAGCTCGGCGGCCTCGGCCACCGACTGCCCCTGGAAGTAGAGCGAGTGCAGCACCGCCCGGTGGTCGGGTGAGAGCTGCTCCAGCGCCTCCATCATCACCAACGACTCCACCACCGTGTCCGCGTGGTCCCGCTGCACCGGTACGGTCGCCGTCGCCTCGGACACCTCCGCGACCTCGGCGGGACGCGCGGCCCTGGCCCGGAACCGGTCGGTGATCAGATTGCGCTCCACCGTCAGCAGCCAACCCCGCACCGAACCACGGGCGTTGGTCAGCACCTCCGGATGCCGCCAGGCGCGGATCAGGGTCTCCTGCACTACGTCCTCCGCGGCCGCCCGGTCCCCGGTCAGCCGGATCGCATAGGCCAGCAGCGCTCCGCCGTGTTCCTCGTAGAGCGTCCGGATCAGCGCCTCGTCGGCCGCGCCCTGTTGTCGCTGCCGGGTGCCGAATCGTGTCCCCGCCATCCGCTCACTCCTCCACCGGGATCTGTCACAGCAGGCACGTACGGTGCGGCCGATCGGTTCAAGCGCCGGCCCGGCAGTTCTGGCCCTCGTTCAGACAGGCTGTCAGTGCCGCCATCTGACGGTCGGTCATGACGTCGATGAACACACCGTGGTCGGTGACCGGGCTGTGCTTCTGTTCGGGGAAGGCGTCCAGGGCGAACGCCCTTCCCGGCGGCGGACGGTAGCTGACGGTCACCCGCAGTCGCGGCACCGGGAAGGTGTCCCGGGGGCAGGCGCCGGAGGAGCCGGGGAACACCGCCTGGCCCCGGTGGTCCGGGGTGTCGGTGCTGCGGCCGTCCCAGCAACTGGGGAAGGACAGCGTGCGGGTGAGCAACTGCCCGGCCGGGCAGAGCGGGTAGAGAACGGTGGCGCGGCCCGGTGAGTCGCTGCAGCCCCACTGCGCATGGCCGTCGGCGCCGCCGTCGGTGGCCGCCGTGGGATCGCCCTCCAGCAGCCGCAGGAACCGCGGCATCGGCACGACCTTGCTCCAGGCGTTGCCGAGGAACTCGATCGACACGGAGTCCGGGGTGAGGATCTCACCGAGGTTGCCGTGCTCGGCGTCGGTGCTGACGATCCGGTCGGTACGGCGCAGCACCGGCCAGTAGTACGTGGAGCGGTCGCCGCCGGCGCAGGTGGTCCCGGCGGCGGCCAGACTGGTGTCGGTCGACAGCGCGTCGGTGGAGAGATTGCCGACGTAGTCGTGGACGTGGTGGGCGCCGCCGGTGATGCCCGGCGAGATCACCACATTGTCGGCGTTGCGGTGCCCTTCCAGATCGCGTCCGCAGTCCTCGGTCCAGAAGCCGGTGGAGGCGTCCGGTCCGGTCCGGCCGGACGTGGAGCCGGCCGGGACGGCGCCGATCCGGACGTACTGCGAGGGGCCGGTGCCGGTCGGCCAGAGCCGCAGCGCGAGCAGGCCGGCTCCCAGGGTCAGGCACAGCAGGATGCCGACCGGCAGCGCAGCGCCGCCGAACGTCCGGTGATCGCGGCCCGGGGTCACCGCGTCAGTCTCGCCGGGGGTTCCCGGCGGGGCAAGGCGGTTCCGGGCCACGGTTCCGGTGCGGTGGCAGGTACGCGGTGGCAGGTACGGGGGCTGACCAGCCGTCAGTAGCCGCTGGAGTAGCCGTTGGAGTCGCCGCTCGCCGACTGGCTCGGCGCTGCCGCCGCCGCGCCGCCGCCCGCCTTGTGGCCCACCGGGGTGCTGGCGAACCAGGTGCCGCCGACGCCCTGGCCGTTGGTCTGGCCGGCCGCGCTGTCCCCGGAGAAGCGGTACAGCGGCCAGCCGTTCAGCGTCAGCTGCCTGGTCCCGTCGGGGCGGGTCACCGTGCCGACCAGACTCTGGTCCACGCCGTTGAGCTGGACCGTGTCCTGGACCGTCGCCGGCGGCCACTTCACCGCGCAGGCGCCGGTGCAGTTGGTGGCGGAGGGGTTGTTGGTGTCCTTGTCGAAGCGGTACAGCGTGCGCCCGGCGGCGTCGGTGACGATCGGCCCCAGGTTCGCCGAGTCGACGGCGACCAGCTTGACCGGGCCGACCGGAGCGGCCGGGGCGGCCGGGGCGGCAGGGGTCGCGGCGGCCGAGGTGGCGGCCGCGCCGGCGGCGGAGCTGTGGGTGCCGACCGGGTCGCAGGCGCTGGCGCCCAGGGCGACGGCGGCGAGTGCGGAGGCGACGAGCAGACGGCGGGCGGCGAGCCTGGACATGGTGATCCTGGACATGGCGAATTCCCCCTGAGAGAAGGTGGTTTGGGTTGATCTGTGCGTCTTCGTGACGCTCGCACCCTCAACACGGAGGTGGTTCAGCGCCGGTTCAACCGCTGCTGAAGAAAGTCCCGGTAACGAATTCCGGGCCGTTCCGGTTCAACGCAGGCGGCGTGAGTTCGGCGGCGTGGGTTTCGCCGCGCTCACCAACCCAGCGCCGCCATCGCGGCGTTGTGCCCGGGGATGCCGCTGACGCCGCCGCCGCGCACCGCGCCCGCCCCGCAGAGCAGGATGTTGGGGTGCGCGGTGGCGACGCCCCAGCGGCCGGGGGACGTGCCCTCCCCGGCTTCGTCCTCGGCGAAGGGGAAGGCCAGGTCGCGGTGGAAGATGTTGCCGCCGGGCAGGCCGAGGTCGTGCTCCAGGTCCAGCGGGCTGCGTGCCTCCAGGCAGGGCCTGCCGTCGGCGTCCACGGCCAGGCAGTCGGCCAGCGGCTCGTCCAGCACCGCGTCCAGCTGGGCCAGCACCGCCGTGAGCGCCGCCTCGCGGACGGTGTCGTGGTCGGCGCCGGCGAACAGCCGGGCCGGCAGGTGCAGTCCGAACAGCGTCAGCGTCTGATAGCCCTGCTCGCGCAGCTCGGGGCCGAGGATGGACGGGTCGGTCAGCGAGTGGCAGTAGAGCTCGGACGGCGCCACGGACGGCACCGAGCCCGCCTCGGCGTCCCGGTAGGCGTCCGCCAACTGCCGGTAGGACTCCGCCACATGGAAGGTCCCGGCGAAGGCGGCACGCGGATCCACGTCCCGGTCGCGCAGCCGGGGCAGGCGCCGCAGCAGCATGTTGACCTTCAGCTGCGAGCCCTCCGGGTCGGGGCCCGACGGCGGTTCGCCCAGCAGCCGTTCCAGCTCGCGCGGCGCGGCGTTACACAGCACCTGTGACGCGTCGACCCGCTGCTCCTCCCCGCCGTGGCGGAACACCACCTCGGCCTCGTTGCCGTCGGTCCGAATAGCCGTCACCTCACAGTCCGTCAGCAGCTCGGCCCCGGCCCGCCGGGCGGCGGACGCCAGGGCGTCGGTGACCGCACCCATCCCGCCGACCGGGACGTCCCAGTCGCCCGTGCCGTTGCCGATCACGTGGTAGAGGAAGCAGCGGTTCTGCCGCAGCGAGGGGTCGTGGGCATGGGTGAAGGTCCCGATCAGGGCGTCGGTGAGCACCACCCCGCGGACCAGGTCGTCGGCGAAGGACGTCTCCACCGTTTCCCCGAGCGGCCGCTCGAACAGGGCCTCCCAGGCCGCGTCGTCGCCGATGCGCTTCCGGAGCTCCGCGCGGGTCGGCAGCGGCCCGGTCAGCGTCGGGAACACCGCCTTCGCGACCTCCCCGGTCCGCCCGTAGAACTCCTGCCAGGCCTGGAACTCCCGCTCCGAACCGGTGAGCCGCCGGAACCCCTCCGCCGTCGCGGCCTGATCCCCGTTGTCGACCAGCAGACCTGTCGCCTGCCCGGCCCGCTGCACCGGCGTGTACGAGGACACCCTGCGCCGCCGCAGCTCCACCCCCAGCCCCAGATCCGTCCTGATCCGCTCGGGCAACAGACTCACCAGGTAGGAGTAGCGCGAGAGTCGGGCGTCCACCCCGGTGAAGGCGCGCTCCGACACCGCCGCGCCGCCGGTGTGCCCCAGCCGCTCCAGCAACAGCACGCTGCGCCCGGCCCGGGCCAGATAGGCGGCGGCGACCAGCCCGTTGTGGCCGCCCCCGACCACCACCACGTCGTAGCGGCGCTGGGTGGGTACTGCGGCAGGGGAATGGTTCATCCGGCAGTCGTACCAGGCAGACGGGCTCCGGACCAGACCTTGCGCCCGTGACCTACGCTGACGGCATGCAGGGGGCAGGCGGGGAAAACGGGGCGGTCGGGGCGATCGGCGCGATCCAGGTCCTGGTCGTCGAGGACGACCAGGGGATCGCGCGTTCGCTGGTACGGGGACTGGAACGGGCCGGGTACGCGGCTCGCTGCGTCGGGACCGGCAGGGCCGCCCTGGCGGTCGACCCTCCGCCCGATGTCGTGCTGCTGGACCTGGGACTGCCCGACCTGGACGGGGTCGAGGTCTGCCGGACCCTGCGCGGGCGCTCCGACGTCGCCGTCATCGTGGTCACCGCCCGCGGAGAGGAGGGCGACCGGGTCTCGGCCCTGGACCAGGGCGCGGACGACTACCTGGTCAAACCGTTCGGGCTGGCCGAGCTGCTGGCCCGGATCCGCGCCGTGCTGCGCCGCACCCGCCCGCCCGTACCGGAGCTGTTGCGGCACGGCCCGCTGGCGGTGGACCCGCGCACCCGCAAGGTCACCGTCGGCGGGGCCGAGATCGCGCTGACGCCCAAGGAGTTCGACATCCTGGAGTGCCTGGCGGTGGACCCCGGGCGGGTGGTGACCCGTCAGGAGATCCTGGAACGGGCCTGGGACGCCCACTGGTACGGCCCCAGCAAGGTCCTGGACGTCCACATGGCGGCGCTGCGCCGCAAACTCGGCGCGCCGGGGCTGGTGGAGACCGTCTACGGGCGGGGCTTCCGGCTCGGCGAACCGGGCTGAGGGCTGGAGGCCGAGACACCATGGACCGCCGCATCGCGCTGAGCGTGCTCGCCCTGGTCACCGTAATGCTGGCGCTGGCAGTGGTGCCGCTGGCCTGGCTGCTCGGCGCGCGCGAGCAGACCTCGTTCCGAGCCGACGCCGAAGCCTCCGGGCGCACTGTCGCCTCGGTCGCCGAGGAGCATCTGAACGACCACAAGTCCGACGCCCCGATGCTGGCGTTGCTGGACCGCACCCAGGCCGAGGGCGACTGCGCCGCGGTCTACGACAGCACCGCCGCCGTGATCGCCCGTACCTCCTGCGGCACGGCGACCGAGAGCGGCGTCCGGTCCCTGGCGGTCGCGGCACTGCGCGACGCGCGGACGCACCTCCGGGAGAGCGGCGGGGTGCTGACCGTGGCCACCCCGATCGGGGAGACCGAGGACTCGGTCGGGGTGGCTGTGCTGACCCGTTCCGCGGCCCCGCTGCACAACCGGATCGCGGCCGTCTGGGGCTGGCTGGCGTTGATCGGGCTCGTCACCCTGCTGGCCGGCGCCGCGGTCTCGGTGGCCCTGGCCCGCTGGGTGAGCCGCCCGCTGCACGCCGTCGACCGGGCGGCGCGACAGCTGGGCGAGGGGACCTTGCAGGTGCGTGCGCCGGTGGGGGACGGCCCCCCGGAGGTGCGGCGGCTGGCGGCGACGTTCAACACCATGGCGGCACGCAACGAGACCCTGGTCCACGGTCACCGCACGGTGATCGCGGACGTCTCGCACCAGCTGCGGACACCCCTGACCGCGCTGCGGCTGCGGCTCGACCTGCTGGCCGGCGACGTCGACCAGGACGCGGCACTGGAACTGGCCGGCGCGCAGGAGGAGATCGCACGCCTGTCCAGGCTGGTCGGCGGGCTGCTCGCGGTGGCCAGGGCCGAGAGCGCCGTGCCGGCCCCGGTGCGGGTGGCGGTGGACGCGGTGGTCGCCGAGCGGGTGACGGCCTGGGAGCCGGTCGCCGCCGAACGGCAGGTCTCGCTGGGCTGCCGCTGCGAGCCCGGGGTCGAGGCGTTCCTGGGACCGGACGATCTGGAGCAGGTGCTCGACAACCTGATCGCCAACGCCCTGGACGCCGCGCGCGAGGGCGGCCGGGTACGGCTGGACGGCGGCCGTGCCGGTGACGCCGTGCGCCTGTCGGTGGTCGACGACGGCCCGGGCATGAGCAAGGCCGCCCAGGCGGCGGCGTTCCGGCGCTTCGGCAACCCCGAAGCCAGGGGCTCCGGTCTCGGCCTGGCCATCGTGCACCGACTGGTCACCGCCAACGGCGGGACGGCCCGGCTGGAGGACACCCCCGGGGGCGGGCTGACCGTCGTACTCGACCTCCCGTCGGCGCCGCCCGGGTCCTGAGCGTGAGGCGTAGTCAGAAGCGCCCCCAGTCGTGGCCGGAGTCGGAGCCGCAGCAGGGACGCTCACCCGTTCGGTCCGCAGCGGGTCGCTGAGCGGTGGGGCGCGTGTGAGCGTGAGGGTTCCGAGACAGCCGCACTTTCCGGAGGACCCGTCGTGCCGACGAACGCCCGCTTTCGCACCATGCTCGCGGCGGGGACGCTGGCCGCGTCCCTGCTGGTGCTGCCCGCCTGCTCCAGCAGCGGCAGCACCAAGAACTCCGTCAACGCGGTCGGCGCGGCGGTCAATGCGACGCCGACCAGCAGCGCGGACCGGGTCAAGTTCGCCAAGACCAAGTTCGTGGCCAACGCGAGCCTGGCCGCGGGGGCCGCGTACCAGTGGCTCTACAAGCCGTTCAAGGCGGGCACCTTCAAGAGCGGCGCCAAGGGCAGGACGGTGGCCCTGGTCAAGGGCGGGCTGGCCGGCGCCTTCACCTACAACCGGCTGAAGGCCGCGCTCAACGACGCCAAGGGCGACCCCACCCTCTCCAAGGCCACCGACGCGCTGTCGTCCAGCATCGAGAGCATCAAGAACCTGCCGAGCAAGATCAAGGGCGGCAGCGCCACCGACGCGGACTTCAACCAGGTCCAGAGCGTCGTCGACGGTGTGAAGAAGACCGCCTCGCAGAACGGCCTCAGCGTCACCGACCAGGTGCCCTCGGCGAGCCAGCTCACCCAGATGGTGACGAGCTGACGCCCTCGGCGCCGGCCGCACCGGCCTCGGCCCGGACATAGGTGTAGCGCCACTGCCGACGGCCGTCCGCCCCGTGGAACTGCTCCCGGACGTAGACCAGGGTCTGGACGGGTGCGCCCGCGCGGGCGGGCAGGGTCGTCCGGTGCTCCGGGGGTACTCTTTCGGCCAGATTGACCGGGACCGCCGCGACCCTTCCGTCCAGCGGCCCTCCCACGAACTGGACCCGGGCTCGGCGCATGGACCACACCCTCTCACTTCCGGCCCCTGGCACACACCACCCCTGTCGCACCCGTATCCTCATCTGTACACATTCCGGTAACCCTGGGGTGCGTACGGTGGCGAGAGGGGCTCGATGCAATCCGCGGGCAGGCGATCCAACTGGTGGCGCAGGCGCTCGGGCCTGGGCGCGCGCGAAACCGGTCCACTCGGCGCCGCGGAGGCTGCCGCCCGCCTGGAGTCCCGACTGGAACAACTGCTGCGCGCCGTCCGCGCGGGCTTCCCGGTCGCCCCGGCCGCGCACGCCGTCGACTACCGATGTTCCTGCGGCCGGGTCGGCTGTCCGGCCCCCGCGCAGCATCCGCTCTCCTTCGCCTGGCAGTCGCAGGCGTCCGCCGACACCGAGCAGGTCACCCGCTGGCTGACCCGGGACCCCGACGCCAACGCGGTCACCGCGACCGGCCGCACCCACGACGTGCTGGACGTACCGGCGGAGGCCGGGCGGCTGGCGCTGGAGCGGATGGACAGCCTGGGCGTGGCGGTGGGGCCGGTCGCCGCGATCGGCGAGGACCGCTACCTCTTCTTCACCACCAGCCGCTCCGCGCTGGACGAGGACGAATGGTGGACCTCCGAACTGGACACCAGCCCCGAGGACGTCTCCGAGCATCCGGGTCTGCGGTGGCACACGCGTGGCAGCTACGTCCTGCTCCCGCCGTCCCGCCTCGCCGACGGCTCGACGGTCAGCTGGGTACGCGACCCGGACCGGACCCTCCCGGACCCGCTGCGCGTGCTGGACGTCCTCACGGACGCGTGCACGGCCGTCGGCGCCGTCGCGGTGGGCGAGCACTGGCTGATCGGTTAGCTGCGGCGTCTGCCTGGTTGGTCGCGCACGCAGTTAAAAAACACAGCCCCGCGCCCCTAGGTGCTGCAACTGACCCGCTGAGGGTAAGTTGCACTACCCAGGGGCGCGGGGAACTGCGCGACAAGCTGGCTACGGTCCGCGGTCAAACACCGACAGAACCCGGGGTCACGGCAGAGTCAGAACCTCACTGCCGGTCTCGGTCACTACGAGCGTGTGCTCGAACTGCGCAGTGCGCCTGCGGTCCTTGGTGACCACCGTCCACCCGTCCGGCCAGATGTCGTGCTGATAGGTGCCCAGGGTCAGCATCGGCTCGATGGTGAAGGTCATCCCCGCCTGGATCACCGTCGTCGCGTACGGGCTGTCGTAGTGCGGCACGATCAGCCCGGAGTGGAACGAGGTGTTGATGCCGTGGCCGGTGAAGTCCCGCACCACGCCGTAGTTGAAGCGTTTGGCGTAGGACTCGATGACCCGTCCGATGACATTGATCTGCCGGCCGGGCTTGACCGCGGCGATGCCGCGCCGGGTGGCCTCCCTGGTGCGCTCGACAAGGAGCTTTGACTCCTCGTCGACATTGCCGACCAGGTAGGTGGCGTTGAGGTCGCCGTGCACGCCGTGAATGAACGCGGTGACGTCCAGATTGACGATGTCGCCGTCCTGGAGCACGGTCGAGTCCGGGATGCCGTGGCAGATCACCTCGTTGACCGAGGTGCAGATGGACTTGGGGAAGCCCCGGTAGCCCAGGTCCGAGGGGTAGGCGTCGTGGTCGCACATGTACTCGTGCGCGATCCGGTCCAGCTCGTCCGTGGTCACCCCGGGCACGATGGCGGCGGCCGCCGCGTCCATGGCCCTGGCCGCGATCCGGCTCGCGATCCGCATCTTCTCGATCGTCTCCGCGGACTGCACCTCCGGGCCGGTGTACGGGGCGGGACCCTTGCGGCCGACGTACTCGGGACGCGGGATGTGCGCCGGGACGCTTCGGGTGGGCGACAGGGTGCCGGGAACGAGTGGAGACATGCGGGCGATTCTATGGGGTGCCCGGCAGCCCCCGGAGTGCGGCGCGAAGACGTGGGCAGGATGCTGATGGCGGACGCGAACGCAGGGAGATGAGTGATGGCTGACGCTGTCGACAAGGCCGAGGGCTGGTATTACTGCCTCAAGCACAAGACCGTTGAGCAGGGCATGGTCTGTCCCGCGCGCACCCGGCTCGGGCCGTATGCGACCGAGGCGGAGGCCGCACGGGCACTGGAGAAGACCAAGGAACGCAACGAGGAGTGGGACAACGACCCCCGCTGGCAGTGATCGCGCGGTCAAGAGCCGCAAAGGGCTGGCATTCCGGATATTCCGGACAGCTTCTTGGCGCGGAGGCGCTGATCGTGCCAGGGTGGCCGTCGAGACCGGAACGGGTACGCACCTCCCGTACCGGTGACGGTACGGGCACGGCGGGGGCGCACACGGGTGGCGGACAGGTCAGAGGCGGGAGAGCGGCAGAACGGTGATTCCGGGTCAGGCCCTGCCGACTCCCGCCGCAGTGCCCGCGGACCGCTCCTGCTGCTCGGCGTCGTCGTCGGCACCGCTGTGGCCGCAGTCTGCCTGCGGGCCGGCGGCTCGGCCCCGCTGGGCGGCGTCGGCGTACTGCACGGTCTGTGGCTGCTGGTCGCCCTGGTGGTCTTCGCCGCCGGCTGGTACGCCGTCGCGCAGTACCAGGCCCGGCAGGGCGAACGGCCGCTGGGGACGCCGCGCGAGGAGCGGCTGCAGAGCCTGACCGTGGCCGCCCTCGGCATCATAGGGGTGGCGACCACCGCCGGGGTGGCCGTGCTCGGGCTGACCCACACCGGCCCGCCGGATCTGCCGCCGACCGATCTGACGCCGGTCACGCCGGCTTCGGGCCCGCCGGCCAGCCCGGGGCCGCAGATCAGCCTGCCGCCGGTGAAGAACAGCACCTCTCATCCCTTTCCGGCGGGTGTGGTGCTGATCGTCCTGATCGGCCTGCTGGCCGTCGCGGCCGGGGTGGTTCTGACCCTCTTCGTCTCCCGCTGGCTCCAGGCCCGCAGAACGCTCCCGCCGCCGCTGCGGTCGACCCTCGAACCGGAGGACGACGACAGTGCCGCGCTCGGCGACGCCGTCAGGGCTGGGCGGACGGCGCTCCAGGGCGAGGACGTCCGGGCCGCGGTGATCGCCTGCTATGCGGCGATGGAGGAGTCCCTGATCGCCGGCGGGGTGCGCCGCCAGGCCGCCGACAGCCCGGCCGACCTGCTGCGCCGGGCCTCCGAGGCGGGTCTGCTGGCCGGACTGGCGCCGCATCAGCTGGCCGGGCTGTTCCGCGAGGCGCGCTACTCCACCCATCCGATGGCCGAGTCCGACCTGCGCAAGGCGCGGGCCGCGCTCGACGAGATCAGTGCTCTGCTCGCGGAGCGGGCTGCGCGCCAGGCGGCCGAGGCCGCAGCGGCGGCAGCGGCGGTGCCGATGTCGAAGGGGGCCGAGGCCCGATGAGCCCGCGAGCCGTCCCGCGCCTCGGCGTGCTCCCCGAGGCCCTCCTCTGGCTCGGTGCCGCCGCGCTCTGCTCCGAGGTGGCGCTGGCCCTGGTCGGCGGCCTGCCGGGGGCCGCCACCGGAGCCGCCGTGTTCGTCGTCGCCGGGCTGGTGGCGGTGCGTTACGTCCACGGCGCCCAGGCCATGGACAGCGACTACCGCCGCAAGGTCCACCTGGTCGGCAGTCGCGAGCCGACCCTGCGCTACTGGGACGCCGCGATCGAGGACGCCCTCGACTCCATGAGCGGATACGAGCTGCACCTGCGGCCGCTGCTGCAGCGGCTCTACGCGGTACGCCTGGCCGAACGGCACGGGGTCTCCCTGGAGACCCAGCCCCGGCAGGCCGCCGCGATCGTCGGCCCCGAGCTCTGGCCCTGGATCGACCCGTCGGGCCGGCAGCGCCGGAACGCGCCCCGCCGGGTCGACCCCCGGCTCGCACCCGACCCCATCAGCGGACCCGTCCTGACCGCCCTCGTCGAACGCCTGGAAAAGATGTGACGTGACGCCCGATCCGTCAGCCTCGTCGATACCGCCCCTGCCAGAACCGTCCATCCCGGAACCGTCCGTCCCGGACATGAGGAGCGCCGTGACAACCGTGAGCCAGCAGGACGCCCCGGTCCTGACGCCCCAGCAGGCGGGCAGCCGCGCGCACGAGGTGCTGACCGAGATCGAACGCGCCGTCGTCGGCAAGCGGCAGGCGCTGGAACTGGTCATGCTCGGTGTCCTGGCCGGCGGGCACGTGCTGATCGAGGATCTGCCCGGTCTCGGCAAGACCCTGCTGGCGCGCTCCTTCGCGACCGTGCTCGGCCTGGACTTCAGCCGGATCCAGTTCACCCCCGACCTGCTGCCCTCCGATGTCTCCGGTGCCCCGTTCTACGACCAGCGCACCGGCGAGATGGTGTTCCGTCCCGGCCCGGTCTTCACCAACCTGCTGCTCGCGGACGAGATCAACCGCACCCCGCCGAAGACCCAGGCGGCGCTGCTGGAGGCGATGGCCGAGGCGCAGGTCTCGGTGGACGGCACCACCCGCCGGCTGCCGTCGCCCTTCGTCGTGATCGCCACCGACAACCCGATCGAGTACGAGGGCACCTACACCCTTCCCGAGGCCCAGCTCGACCGGTTCCTGCTCCGGGTCAGGATGGGCTACCTGCCGGTCGCCGACGAGGCCGCGATGCTGCGGGCGCGGCTGGACCGGTCCGCCCCGGAGGCCGTCCTCAAGCCGCTGACCGACCCGGCCGAGGTGCTGGCGATGCGGGACAGCCTGGAGCGGGTCGAGATCGACGACGACCTGGTCGACTACATCGTGGCGCTGATCGACGCGACCCGTAAGCACGCCCAGATCCAGGTCGGCGCCTCGCCCCGGGGCGGCCTCGCGCTGGTGCAGCTGGCCCGGGCCCGGGCCGTGATGTCCGGACGGGACTTCGTCACCCCGGAGGACGTCAAGTCGGTGGCGGTGCCCGCGCTGGCGCACCGGATCAGCCTCAAGCCCGAGCTGTGGGTGCGCCGGATCAGCGCGGACGACGTCATCGCGGCGGTGGCGGAGACCGTGCCCACCCCGCGGACCACGCCGCGGACCGTCCCGGGAACCGCACCGCAGACCGCTCCACAGACCGCCTCGCGGTCCGTCCCGCGCCAGGCATGACGGTGGGTCGGATGCCGCGGCAGCAGCCGGACCGTACGGACCGCAGGGAGCGCGACCGGCGCAGGTCGGCCCGGGCCGGAGCGGGGCGTGCGGCGGGCCCCGGCGTCGGCGCCGCAGCCGACCCGGCCGCGCCGCCGCCCCTGCTCCCGCCGGAGGTGCGCCGCGCCCTCGGCGGCGACGGTACCCACCGCCCGGACTCGGAGCCGCCCGCCCCCGGCCCGGAGGGCGCCCGCCCGTCAGAGCGGGCTCTGCGGCTGGCCACCGTGGCCGCCGCGGCGGCGGCCGCCGCCGTGCTCAGCGGGCAGCCCTGGCTGCTCGCGCTGGCCGTCGGCCCCGCCTGCCTGCTGGTCCTGGCCGGCGCCGGCGGCCGTCCCGACCGGGCCAGGGCCAGCGCGGAGGTCGCCTCGCGCCGCTACTTCGAGGGCGAGACGGTCACCGCGAAGATCACCGTCGGCTTCGACGGCACCGCCGGGTGGATCGATCCCGGCGTCGCCCCGGGCCCGGGCTCCGAGCTGCTCTCCGTGGACGTGACCGGACCCGTCGTCACCCTGGGCTTCACCGCGGCCCGTTGGGGTCGCTGGTCGCTCGGCGTGGTCGACCTCGACCTCTACGACGCGGGCGGGCTGGCCCGCTCCACCGTCCGGGTCGACCTCGGCGAGATCGAGGTCTTCCCGGTGCCGGCGGACGGCAGCCTCACCCCCATCCCGGTCCGGCTGCCGGACCGGCTCGGCGAGCACACCGCCCGCCAGTCCGGCGAGGGCATCGAGGTCATCGGGGTGCGGCCGCATGTGTGGGGCGAGCGCCAGCGCCGCATCCACTGGCCGTCCACGACCCGGCGCGGCAGCATCCAGATCAACCAGTTCGCGGCCGAGCGCACCGCCGACGCGGTGATCCTGCTCGACGCCTTCAGCGACGTCGCGGATCCGGTCACCGGAGCCTCCAGCCTGGACGAGTCGCTACGGGTCGCCGCCGGCCTGGTCCGCACCTATCTGCGCAGCCACGACCGGGTCGGCATCGTCTCGGTCGGCGGCAAGCTCCACTGGCTCCAACCCGGCACCGGCGACGCCTACTTCTACCGCATCGTGCAGACCGTCCTGGACGTCCGCCGGGATCTCTCGTTCCACACGCCCGACCTCAACCGGCTCCCCCCGCCCGCGCTCCCGCACGGCGCACTGGTGTACGCGGTGACACCGCTGGCCGACAACCGGATCATGGACGTGCTGGGCGGCCTCGCCGAGCGCGGCAACCCGATAGCGGTGGTGGAGATCCCGATCGGCGACCCCAGGATCGCGGCAGACGACCCCGTCGAGCAGCTCGCCCTGCGGCTGTGGCGGCTGGACCGCGAGGCGGTCCGCTTCAGCCTGGTCGAGAAGGGCATCCCGGTCGTCCCCTGGCTGGGCGACACCCTCGACCTGTCCCTCGCCCCGCTGCTGCGCAGCCGCCTCTCCGGGAGGGCTACTTGACCACCCCCACGCTGGACCGTCCGGTACAACTCCTCGGCTGCGCACTGGCGTTGCTGGTCACCGACCCCACCGCCTGGGCCGGCCGGCCCCTGCCCGACCTGGTCGTGCCGCTCTTCGCCCTGGCTGCGGCCTGCTACGCGGCGGCCCCGCTGGCGGCACGTCCGGTCGCCACCGGCTATCGCTGGTTCGCGCGGCTGGCCCGGCACCGCAACACCGCCTTCGCGGTGCTGTGCATCGTCCTCGCCGCGACCGACCCACCCCCGGCCTGGCTCGCCGCAGTGGACGCGGTCCTGCTGCTCACCTACCTCCTCGCGGTCGACGCCGTGGCCGCCGGCCCGCCCGGCCTCCGCCTGCTCCGCCGCCCGGTCACCCTCCTCGCCGCCTACGGCGGCACCGCCGCGGTCCTGGCCGCAGCCCTTCTCCCCACCACCCCGCTGGGCCCCTCCGCCCGCCTGTTCGCCGCCCTCGCCCTCGCCGCGGCGGGAGGTGCGGTGGCGGTCGCGTCGGGGGTGCGGGGGCGGAGGGGGTAGGTGCGGTCGTGGCTACTGCCCTCACCAGCGCATCGGTGGCGGCGTGGCTGTCAGCCGGTCCATCGCGCGAGCCAGGGCGCCGCGCAGCAGGCGGCCGCGCCGTGCGGGGGCTGACGGCTCGCCGGCGGCCGCGCTGACGAGGTGCTGGACGATGTCGAAGTTCGGCGACCCGGCGCCGTCGGGGACGGTCAGCGCCTCATGGGCGAGCCCGCGCAGCTCGCCGTGGGCCGTGCCCAGGTCGGCCTCCAGGGCCAGGATCGTGGCGCCGCCGCGTCGTGCGTCGTGCACCCGTTCCAGCAGGCCGCCGTCGGACCCGCCGGGTGCGACGACCAGGACGGTCTCGCCGCGTCCGGCCTGTTCCAGCCGTCGCAGCGGGACGGAGAGATGCGGGGGTGCGCCGGGGGGTACGGTCCGGCGCAGCAGGGTGGGGGAGAGTGCCGGGAGCCCGCTCCAGGCGGCCTCGTCGTCCAGGTGCGCGGCGAGGTGCCAGGGCTCCTCCGCGTCGGCGCCGACCAGCAGCAGCCCGCCGGGCGCGGCGGAGGGGCGGGTGACCGCGCCGCGCAGCGCGCCCGCGAAGCCCTGGGTCCGCTCCAGCCAGCCCGATCCGGCGAGCAGTTCCCGCAGCACTGTGACCCTGGCCGCATCCATGCCCCTCATGCTGCCGTAGTCGGCGCCGCTGATGGGAGTATTCGGGAATGACTGCACCTCAAGAGACCACAGCCGGCGCTGCTCCGGCCCCCGCCCGCAGCCCCTACGACCTGCCGGACGTCTCCGGCCTCGTCGTCGGCGTACTCGGCGGCACCGGGCCGCAGGGCCGTGGCCTGGCCTACCGGCTCGCCAAGGCCGGCCAGCAGGTGGTGATCGGCTCCCGCAGCACCGAGCGCGCCCAGGAGAAGGCCGACGAGCTGGGCCATGGCGTGCGGGGCGCGGACAATGCGACCACGGCGGCGACCAGCGACATCGTGATCGTCGCCGTGCCCTGGGAGGGCCACGCGGAGCTGCTGGCCTCGCTGCGCGCTGAGCTGGCCGGGAAGATCGTCGTCGACTGCGTCAACCCGCTGGGCTTCGACAAGCAGGGCGCCTACGCGCTCAAGCCCGAGGAGGGCAGCGCCGCCCAGCAGGCCGCCGCGCTGCTCCCGGACTCGCGGGTGACGGCCGCCTTCCACCACCTCTCGGCGGTGCTGCTGCTGGACCAGGCGGTGGAGGAGGTCGACATCGACGTGCTGGTGCTGGGCGAGGAACGGGCCGCGACCGACGCCGTCCAGGCGCTGGCCAACCGGGTTCCGGGGATGCGCGGGGTGTTCGCGGGACGGCTGCGCAACGCGCACCAGGTGGAGTCGCTGGTCGCCAACCTGATCTCGGTGAACCGTCGCTACAAGGCCCACGCGGGTCTGCGGGTCACCGATATTTGAGACCCCTTGGGAGGGGTCGGGCCGGGCGTCGGACACAATGGTCCTCGTCCGGCCCTTTCCGTTGTCCCGCTCCCCGGAGTCCCCGATGCCCCGCTTCGCCCTGCTTGCCTTCGTCCTGGCCGCCCTGGCCCTGGTCGCCGCCGTGGTCTCGGTGCTCGCGGGTTTCTGGATCGGGCTGGTCTGGGTGCTGCTGGCGGGGATCGCCAGCAACGTCGGCTGGGTGCAGCTGCGGCGCGCCCGGATGTGAGCCCGGCGGGGCCGACCGGTGGTCAGCTCCCGAAGAGGCTGCCCAGGTGGATGTTGAAGAAGTGGAACAGCCCGGAGCCGACCGAGGCGAACAGTGCGCTGTCGCCGAACCAGCCCAGTACCCGGAAGATCACGTCGTTGAAGAACCAGTTGTTGACCGTCGGGTTCCACAGCAGCAGGAAGACGATCATCATCCCGTACGGGGCCAGGTTGCCGAACGCGCGCCGGTTCTCGTAGGAGAGCCAGGGCTCGATTATTCCGTAGCCGTCCAGCCCGGGCATCGGGACCAGGTTGAGGATGCCTGCCATCAGCTGCAGCATCGCCAGGTACCCGAGGGCCGAGAAGAACGCCGGGTGGGCGGTGTCGACGCCGACCTGGCTCAGCGGGAGCAGCAGCACCAGGGCGAGGACCAGGTTGACGGCGGGGCCGGCCGCCGAGATCAGGCTGTGCTTCCACTTCCCCTGGATCCGGCCGCGCTCGATGAAGACCGCACCGCCGGGCAGTGCGATGCCGCCCAGGATGATGAAGATCAGCGGCATCACGAAGCTGTAGATCGGGTGGGTGTACTTCAGTGGGTTCAGGGTGAGATAGCCCTTGGTGCCCACCGAGATGTCGCCGCCGTGCAGTGCCATGCGCGCATGTGCGTACTCATGGAGGCAGAGCGAGATCAGCCAGCCGGCCACCACGAAGAGGAAGACGCCGACCCTGGCGTTGCCCCATCCGCTCCAGAGGGCCCACCCGGAGGCGGCCAGAACGGCGACCAGCACCCAGAAGATCACGCTGATCTTCCGGTCGGTCGAGGGTGTGGGACGGGCGTCGGTGTAGGTCATCAGTGCGTGGCTCCGAAGGGCGGGGGAGTGCCGATCATGCCGCCTCGCCTCCCCCGCGACAAGCGACACCCAGGTGTCAACCACTGGAACGACCGTGTTCGGCAGTGCGTTCCAGCTGAGGGCGTCCATCAACTGTTCGTCAGGCCCCGCCGTCCGTCCTGCGCAGCAGGAGGGAGACGAAGCCGAACGTGCCCCGGTAGCCGTGCAGCCACTCCTCGCGGTGCACCCGGGCCGCCTTCAGGGCCGTCGGGCTGTCGGGGTCCTCGGGATTGTCCAGGGCCCACTCGGACAGCGTCCCGGTCCAGCACCACTCGTACTCGTCCAGCTCCGCGGCGGTGCTGGTGTAGCCGAAGACCGGGGTCCAGCCAGCCTGCACCACGCGGTCGACGGTGGTCGCCAGGTCGGTGTAGGGGTCGGTGCCGCTGCCGTCGCCGAAGATCTCCAGGGCGGCCGGACCGGGTTCGCGCTCCCAGTAGCCGTCGCCGACGAGCACGGCCCCGCCGGGGGCCAGGTGCCGGCGCGCGGCCTCCAGGGTCGGCAGCAGTCCGCCGAAGGCGTGGGTGGCGCCCATGCACAGCACCAGTTCGAACGGTTCCTCCGACGTGAACGCCGCGGCGTCCCCGACCTCCAGCTCGACGTTCTCCCCGGCGAGTGCCTTGCGGGCCTCCTCGATCACCTCGGCGTCCAGGTCCACCCCGACCGCCTGTATGTCGGGGCGTCCGTTGACCGCCAACTCCAGCCAGGCCCCGCGCCCGCAGCCGAGGTCGAGCACCCGCTCGTCCCCGACCGGCAGGCCCCAGCGGACCAGCCGGTCGGCCGAGTCGGGGTCCAGCGGGGCGGCTATCGGGTGGTCGCGGTGCGCGATGGCAGAAATCCTCTGTCGTTCCATGTCGCGTACCCTCTCATCCCTGCGCCCCGCCCGTCGCCCGGGATTCGTCCGGGTCCCGGCGGGGACCCGGACGACGCCTGGGAACAGACGGTCCGTCAGTGGAAGGTGTGCTCCTCCGCCGGGAAGGTGCCGCCGATGACGTCGGCCGAGAAGGCGCGGGCGGCGTCGCCGAGGGTGGCGCGGAGGTCGGCGTACTGCTTGACGAACCTGGGCACCCGGCCGCCGGTCATCCCGGCCATGTCGGTCCAGACCAGGACCTGGGCGTCGCAGCCGAGGCCGGCGCCGATGCCGACGGTGGGGATGTGGACCGAGGCGGTGACCTCGGCGGCGAGCTCGGCCGGGACAGCCTCCAGTACGACGGCGAAGGCGCCGGCGGCCTGGACGGCCTTGGCGTCGCGGAGCAGCTGGTGGGCCGCCTCGTCGCCGCGGCCCTGGACCGGGTAGCCGCCGAAGGCGTGCACCGACTGCGGGGTGAGGCCGATGTGCGCCATCACCGGGACGCCGGCCTGCACCAGCAGTTCGGTCGCGGCGGCGGAGCGCTCGCCGCCTTCCAGCTTGACCGCGCCTACTCCGGCCTCCTTCATCAGCCGGACCGCGCTGCGCAGGGCCTGGGCGGGGGACTCCTGGTAGGAGCCGAACGGCAGGTCGGCGACGATCAGGGCGCGCTTGGTGCCGCGCACCACGGCGGCGGACATCATCACCATTTCGTCCATGGTGACCGGCACGGTGTTCTCGTAGCCGAGGTGACAGTTGCCCGCCGAGTCCCCGATCAGCAGCACCGGGATGCCCGCGTCGTCGAAGACGGCGGCGGTGGGAGCGTCGTAGGCGGTGAGCATCGGCCAGCGCTCGCCGCGCTGCTTGGCGGCGGCGAGGTCGCGGACGGTCACGCGGCGGGAGGTGACACCGCCGTAGAGGGACTGCGGCGCCTTGTCGGACGCGGGCTTGTCGACACCGGTCTGGGCGGACTTCTGGGCAGGCGGGAGCGAACCGTGCTGCATGGCTGATCTCCTGTTGGTCGTCTCGTGGCGCCGCGGAGGGCGTCCCCGGATTCCCCTCCATGCTGACACGTCGCCGTCTGCCCGCAAAGAGCGGGGCATTGCCCAATCTTTACGATACGAGACGGGGTCGTATCGTAAATAGGGGTAGCGTGGTGCCCATGGCCACCACATCCCGGACGTCCGCGAGCACCGGACGCCGGATCCCCGAGGCGGTGCACCGCCGCCGCTGGGGGATCCTGACCGTACTGATCTTCAGCCTGCTCGTCGTCGTGCTCGACAACTCCATCCTCAACGTGGCGATGAAGACCATCGCCAGCCCCGCCCCCACCGGCATCGGCGCGACCCAGAGCCAGCTGGAATGGGCCGTCAACTCCTACACCCTGGTCTTCGCGGGCCTGCTGTTCACCGCGGGCATGCTCGGGGACCGGCTCGGGCGGAAGAGGACCCTGCTGTTCGGCATGGTGGTGTTCGGCGCCGGGTCGCTGCTCTGCTCCATGGCGACCTCGCCCGCCGAACTGATCGGCTACCGCGCCGCGATGGGCTTCGGCGGGGCCTTCGTGCTGCCGGCCACCCTCGCCATCATCATGAACGTCTTCGAGCGCGAGGAGCAGCCCAGGGCCATCGGCATCTGGTCCGGCGCGGTCGGCCTGGCCATCGCGATCGGGCCGATCGCCGGCGGGCTGCTGCTGGCGCACTTCTGGTGGGGCTCGGTCTTCCTGGTCAACGTCCCCATCGTGGTGGTGGCACTGGTCGGGATGGTCTGGCTGGTCCCGGACTCCCGTGATCCCAACCCCGGCCGGCCCGACCCGCTGGGCGTGCTGCTGTCCGTGGTCGGCCTGGTCGCACTCGTCTACGGGATCATCAAGGGCGGCCAGGTCGCCGACTTCACCGTCACCCAGTCCTGGCTGCCGATCGTGGTCGGCGTGCTGGTGCTGGCCGGCTTCGTGCTGCACCAACTGCGCAGCCGCACCCCCATGCTGGACATGGGCTGGTTCCGCAACCGGCACTTCTCCGCCGCCGTGGTCTCGGTCGGGCTGACCTTCTTCGCACTGATGGGCGTCACCTTCTTCGGCGTCTTCTACCTGCAGAGCGTGCGCGGCTACTCGCCGCTGCAGGCCGGCCTGCTGCTGCTCCCGCTCGCCGCCGCCCAGCTGCTGGTGTCGCCCCGGGCCCGCCTCGTGGTCGACCGCTTCGGGGTACGGGCGACCTGCGCGACCGGGATGCTGCTCATCGCCGCCACCTTCGCCGGCTTCCTGCTGCTCGGACGGGACACCGGGATCTGGGTGCTGGAGGTGCTCTCCTTCTTCCAGGGAACCGGGATGGCACTGGTGATGCCGCCCGCCACGGTCACCATCATGGGAACCCTGCCCAGGGAGAAGGCCGGTTCCGGATCCGCCGTCAACAACACCTTCCGCCAGGTCGGCGGGTCGCTCGGGGTCGCGGTGCTGGGGGCGATGCTGTCCACCACCTACCGCAGCGGCATCCAGGACAAGCTGGCGGCGCTGCCCGTGCAGTACCGCACCCCGGCGGGGGAGTCCATCGAGGGCACCCTGGGCGTGGTGGAGAAGATCGGCCCGCGTGCCGCCGCCCTGGTCGACCCGGCCAAGGACGCCTTCATCCACGCCATGCATGTGACCGCGCTGACCGCAGGCGGGGTGGCGGCGATCGGCGCCGTGGTGGCGTTCTCCTTCCTGCCCGGCAGGCCGCCGGCCGTCCCCGAGAACCCGGAAGGATAGGCCCGTGACCCCCACCGGCGAAGAGACGGCGGCCGCCCCCGCGCCGCGCCGCGGGCGCCCGCGCAGTGAGGCGGCCGAGCAGGCGATCGTGGCGGCGGTGCTGCGGCTGATCGAGCAGGGCTACCCGCTCGCGCTGCTCTCCGTCGAGGGGATCGCCGCCGAGGCGGGGGTCGGCAAGGCCACCATCTACCGCCGCTGGCCCAACAAGGAGGAACTGCTGCTGGACGTGCTGCAGCGGGTCGACGAGCCGGAGCCGCCGCGGCACGAGGGCAGCGTGCGGGACGCGCTGGTCGCGGCCCTGGAGTACCTGCGCCAGGCGGCGCTGGCCCGGCGCGCGCACAGCTCGCTGGCGATGCTGTCGACCGAGCTGCGCTCCATGCCCGAGCTCTACCGCCGCTACCACCAGCAGGTGATCGAACCGCGCCGGGCCCGGATGCGGGAGCTGCTGGCCCGTGGCGTCGAGAACGGCGAGATCCGCGGCGACGTCGAGCTGGACCTGCTCGGCGAGCTGGTCATCGGCCCGATGCTGTCCAGGACGCTGCTGCGGCCGGACGCGGAGCTGGACGACCCGATGCTCAGCGCGACCATCGTGGACACCGTGCTCCAGGGCATCGCACCCCCCGGCGACCTGGCCCGATAGCCGCAATTGCCGCAGAAAGGAACCTTTGCCGTGCCCCAGCGCGTCCTGAAGCGCAGAGGAGTCCGGCCCACCCGTACCCCCTAGGGTTGCCGGTGGGTACGCGAACGGCGTTGGGGTTCATCCATGGCACAGACAGAGACAGCACAGCCGCGCACCGCTGCGAAGGGGTCGCGGATCCCGGGCGTCGGTGGCTGGGGGCAGGACGGCAGGGGCCGCAGCACCTGGCGGCGGGGCCGGGTCCTCGCCGCCCTCGCGCTGGCCCTGGCGCTGCTGCTGCTGTTCCACTCCGGCCTCCCCAACAGCGTCGGCAACCTCGGCAGCCTGGTGGAGACCTTCCTGCCCTGGGCCGGCCTGGCCGTGCCGGTGCTGCTGGTGCTCGGGCTGCTGCGGCGCTCGGCGACGGCGCTGGTCGTGCTGCTGGTGCCGGTGCTGGTCTGGGTCAACCTGTTCGGAGCACTGCTCACAAACAAGGGCGGTGGTTCCTACGACTTCACCGTGGTCCAGCACAACGTCAACGCCACCAACTCCGACATCCCCGGCACAGTGGCCACTCTGGAGGCGGCGAAGCCGGACGTCATCGCGCTGGAGGAGCTGTCCACCAACCAGGTCGGCACCTTCCGGCAGGACCTGGCGGCGGCGTACCCGTACCACGTGATCGAGGGCACGGTCGGGCTGTGGTCCAAGTACCCGCTCTCCGACAGCAGGCCGGTGGACATCAAGATCGGCTGGGTCCGGGCGCTGCGCACCACCGTCGCCTCACCGCACGGCGACGTCGCCGTCTATGTCGCCCACATGCCCTCCGTCCGGGTGAAGTTCGACGGCGGGTTCACCGCGAACCAGCGGGACAGCAGCGCCGAGGCGCTGGGGGAGGCGATGGCCGCCGAGAAGCTCTCCAAGGTGGTGCTGCTCGGCGACCTCAACGGGACCATGAACGACCGCAGCCTGGCCCCCATCACCTCGCAGATGCGCTCGGCCCAGGGCTCGGCCGGGGCGGGCTTCGGCTTCAGCTGGCCGGCCGCGTTCCCGATGGCCCGGATCGACCAGATCATGACCAAGGGAGTCACGCCGACCGACGCCTGGACCCTCCCGCAGACGGGCAGCGACCACCTCCCCATCGCCGCCCGCATCGAGCTCTGACCCGCACCCGTTGACTTCTGCTCAGGACCCTTCGCGCCAGCGGTTGGTGATCGGCTGGCGGCGGTCCCGGCCGAAGTTCTTGGACGAGATCTTGGTGCCCGGCGGGTACTGCCGCCGCTTGTACTCGGCGGTGTCGACCAGCCGCATCACCCGGTCCACCACCGCGGCGTCGAAGCCCTCGGCGAGGATCTCGGCGCGGCCCTTGTCCTGCTCGATGTAGGCGGTGAGCACGGCGTCCAGCAGGTCGTAGTCGGGCAGCGAGTCGGTGTCCACCTGGCCCGGGCGCAGCTCGGCGCTGGGCGGCTTGCTGATGGTGTGCTCGGGGATCGGCGGGGTCTCGCCGCGCTCGGCGGCGGCCTCGTTGCGCCACCGGGCCAGCCGGAAGATCAGTGACTTGTAGACGTCCTTGATCGGGCCGTAGCCGCCGACCGAGTCGCCGTAGAGGGTGGAGTAGCCGACCGCCAGCTCGCTCTTGTTGCCCGGGGCCAGCACCAGGTGGTTCTCCTGGTTGGAGATCGCCATCAGCAGCGTGCCGCGCAGCCGGGACTGCAGGTTCTCCTCGGCCAGGCCGGTCAGCCCCAGCGCGTCCATGTAGGCGTTGAACATCGGCTCGATGGAGACCGTGCGGAAGTGCAGCCCGGTGCGGCGGGCCAGCTCGGCGGCATCGTCGCGGGAGTGCTGCGAGGAGTAGGCGCTGGGCATGGACACGCAGTGGACGTTCTCGGCGCCGACGGCGTCCACGGCGAGCGCGGCGACCAGCGCCGAGTCGATGCCGCCGGACAGGCCGATGAGCACCGACTTGAAGCCGTTCTTCTGGACGTAGGCGCGCAGCCCGACGACCAGCGCGCCGTAGATCTCCTCCAACTGGCCGAGGCGAGGGCCCTGACCTGCGGTCACCGGTTCGGCGGGGGCAGGCAGGACGTCCTGGGAGAGCACCGTGCGGACGACCTCCAGGCCGTCGGCGACGAAGCGGCTGCTGTGCTCCCGGGAGTCCGTTGCGGCGGTCGCCTCCGGCAGGTCCAGGTCGAGCAGCAGGCAGCCCTCCTCGAACTGCGGGGCCCGGGCCAGCACCTCGCC
Organism: Streptacidiphilus sp. EB103A; assembly: GCF_041261405.1. Classification (NCBI taxonomy): domain Bacteria; kingdom Bacillati; phylum Actinomycetota; class Actinomycetes; order Kitasatosporales; family Streptomycetaceae; genus Streptacidiphilus; species Streptacidiphilus sp. EB103A. The sequence goes on from NZ_JBGCAQ010000032.1 coordinate 86,289, forward strand.
GGAGGCGTCGACCACGACCGAGTCGCCGTCGAACACCAGCTCGTCCTGACCGCCCACCTGGTTGACGTAGGCCAGGGTGCAGCCCGCCTCGGCGGCCCGCCGCCGCACCAGCTCCAGCCGGACGTCGTCCTTGTCGGCCTCGTACGGCGAAGCGTTGACCACCAGCAGCAGCCCGGCCTCCGCCTGCCGTGCGGCCTGCACCCGGCCGCCGTCCTGCCAGATGTCCTCGCAGACGGCGAGGGCGACGTCTACGCCGTGCAGCCGGAACACCGGCAGGGTGTCGCCCGGCACGAAGTAGCGGAACTCGTCGAACACGCCGTAGTTGGGCAGATGGTGCTTGGCCAGCCGGGTGACGACCCGGCCGCCGTGCAGCAGCGCCGCGCAGTTCTGCGGCGAGCCGACGGGCAGGCCGAGCCGCTGCGAAGCGGTGGTCGACTTGCCGAGGTAGCCGACGACGACGGCGGTACCGCCGAGGCCCTCGGCCTCCAGCCGCTCGGCGAGGGCCACCAGCGCGGCGCGGGAGGCGTCCACGAAGGAGGGGCGCAGCGCCAGGTCCTCCACCGGGTAGCCGGTGAGCGCCATCTCCGGGAACGCCACCAGCTGGGCGCCCTGGCCGGCCGCGTGTCGGGTCCACCGGACGACCAGCTCGCTGTTCCCGGCGATGTCACCGACGGTCGTGTCGATCTGATTCAGCGCAAGGCGAAGAGAAGGCACTCGTTCACTCTAATCGTCTAATCGACGCTATGTCCCTTCGGATGCGGCCGGACGGGTCGTCAGGGGGTGGTTTCCGCCACCATTCCGAGCGGGGACACCCTATCTGGGATGAGATATAGCTGTATTGACGATTTGTCCGAAATAAAGATACCGTCAGCCCATCCTCGGCAGAGCCGACTCCAGCGTTGCCGCATCTGACCCGGGCCCACGGCCCGAAGAGGGAGACCGTCCACGTGGATCAGCACACCAGCCCTGTCGAAGGCCCCTCCGCAACCGTTACCCCCTCCACTGCCGCAGCCCTCGGCAGTTCGGCCGTACGGCGACCGCCGCGCGTGGACAGCGAGCTGAGGGAGCGTCCGGCCAGGGGAGTGCTCCCCGGCTGGGTCGCCCTGGTGGCCCTGCTCGGCGTAACGGTCGCCGCCGTCCTGGTGCAGGCCCGGCAGCAGGCGCTGCCGGGCGGCCTCCCCGGCGCGGCCCGGCTCAGCGAGGCACTGACCGGTGCTCCGCTGAGCAGCGCCGGGGCCGGCGGCCTGCTCGTCGGCTGCGCCCTGGTCGCAGCCGTCGCCGTGTTCGGGCTGATGGCCAATCCGGTCGGCAGCGCCCGGGTGCTCACCCGCTGGGGCCGCTACCGCGGCACCGTCCGCCGCACCGGCCTGGTCTGGGTGAACCCGCTGCTCAAGCGGCGCTCGGTGGACGTCAGGGTGCGGCACTGGCGCAGCGAGCCGATCGCCGCCACCGACCGCGAGGGCTCCCCGCTGCGGGCCGAACTGCTGCTGGTCTGGACGGTACGGGACACCGCGCGGGCCCGCCTCGCGGTCCCGGACCACCAGGCCTATCTGTCCGCCGTCGCCGAGGCCGCGCTGTGCCGGGTCGCGGCGACGCTCCCGTGCGACAGCTTCGCCAGTCCGGGCCCCAGCCTGCGCGACGGGCAGTGGCTGGGCGGCGAGCTCACCCGGCTGCTGGCCGCCGAGACCGCGCCGGTGGGCATCACCGTCTTCTCGGCCCAGGCCCTCACCCTCGACTACGCGGCGGACTTCGCCGCGGCGATGCGCCGCCGCCGACTCGCCGAGCTGGACGCCGGCACCCGCGAGGTCATCGTCGGCGACGCCCTGGAGACCGCCGCCCTGACGGTGTCCCAGCTGGAGCACAGCCAGGGTCTGACCCTGCCGCCGGAGTCCCGCACCGCCCTCCTCCGCGACCTGGTCACGGCATTCCTGACGGCACAGGCACCGGCCCCAGCCCTTCCTGCGCCGGCCCCCGACGCCCCGTCATCGACCGTCGTCACCCCCCGTACCGCCACCTCCGCGAACGGAGCCACCGCCGCATGACCCCCGGATTCATAGACCTCGACGCAGCCACCCTCGACCCCGGCGTCTGCCGCTGCTCCCGCTGCACCGCCCCCGCCGCTCCGCCCGCCCCCTTGGCGGCGCACCCGGCGCGGCACCGTCCGAGGCTGCGCCTCGCCGCGACCGGCGCCCTGGTCGCCGTCGGCGGCGCGGTCGGCGGCACCGCCCTCACCCTGACCACCGCCGCGCCGGCCGGCGCCGAGCCCGCCCCCTCCCACGCCGGCTGGGACGGCCACCGCTACTGGTTCCGGCACCACGGTGAATGGCGCTGGACGACGCACTACGACATCTACCTCCGCTACACCTCCGGCAGCAGCAGCCCGACCCCACCGACATCCCCGCCGCCCCAGTCCCCACCGCCCCCGGTCGGCAGCACGGCCTCCCTCGACGCCGCCATCGCCTTCGCCGAGGCACAGCTCGGCAAGCCGTACGTCTGGGGCGGCAACGGCCCCGACGGCTACGACTGCTCCGGCCTGGTCCAGCAGGCCTTCCTGCGGGCCGGCCTCCATCTGCCCCGGGTGTCCGCGGACCAGTTCCGGGCCGCCCGCCCGATCGCCGCAGCCGACCTCCGCCGCGGTGACCTGCTGTTCTGGTCGTACAGCGGCCGGGTGACCGGCATCCACCATGTCGCCCTCTACCTGGGTGGCGGTCGCTACATCGAGGCCCCGCGTCCGGGCAAGGACGTCCGGATCTCGGTCCTGTCCACCGGCTACTACCCCACCTTCTTCGGTCGTGTCCACCGCTGAGACCCGACCGCTGACGCCCGCCCGGGGACGCGCGGCGCTGCGTGCACGGAGTTGTTCCCGGCGCTGAATCTGCAATGATGCGACAAGCGGACGAGTCAGCGCGCGGAGCGCTGCCCCCTGGTGGCCGCCCCCACGTAACGTAAACGTAAAGAGCAGAGGTGAGACTGTCGCCATGGGCAAGCAGCAGGAGTTTGTTCTCCGCACACTCGAAGAGCGCGACATCCGGTTCGTCCGGCTGTGGTTCACCGACGTCCTGGGCTTTCTGAAGTCCGTGGCCGTCGCCCCCGCCGAGCTGGACCAGGCCTTCGAGGAGGGCATCGGGTTCGACGGCTCCGCGATCGAGGGCTTCGCCCGGGTCTACGAGTCCGACATGCTGGCCAAGCCGGACCCGGGGACGTTCCAGATACTGCCGTGGCGCTCCGAGGCGCCCGGCACGGCCAGGATGTTCTGCGACATCCTGATGCCCGACGGCTCCCCGTCCTACGCCGACCCGCGCTACGTGCTCAAGCGCACGCTGGAGAAGGCCGCGGCCCAGGGCTTCACCTTCTACACCCACCCGGAGATCGAGTTCTTCCTGCTGAAGGACCTCCCCGGCGACGGTTCGGTGCCCACCCCGGCGGACCACTCCGGCTACTTCGACCACACCCCGCGCGGTGTCGGCCACGACTTCCGCCGCCAGGCCATCACCATGCTGGAGTCGATGGGCATCTCGGTGGAGTTCAGCCACCACGAGGGCGCCCCGGGCCAGCAGGAGATCGACCTGCGCTACGCCGACGCGCTGTCCACCGCCGACAACATCATGACCTTCCGCTCGGTCATGAAGGAGGTCGCGCTGGAGCAGGGCGTGAACGCCAGCTTCATGCCCAAGCCGTTCTCGCAGTACCCGGGATCGGGCATGCACACCCACCTCTCCCTCTTCGAGGGCGACCGCAACGCCTTCCACGAGGCCGGGGCCGAGTACCAGCTCTCCAAGGTGGGCCGCTCCTTCATCGCCGGGCTGCTGAAGCACGCCGCCGAGTCCGCCGCGATCACCAACCAGTGGGTCAACTCCTACAAGCGGATCTGGGGCGGCTCCCAGCGCTCCGCGGGCGCCGGCGGCGAGGCCCCGTCCTACATCTGCTGGGGCCACAACAACCGCTCCGCCCTGGTCCGGGTGCCGATGTACAAGCCCAGCAAGCAGGGCTCGACCCGGGTCGAGGTCCGTTCGCTGGACACCGGCTGCAACCCCTACCTGGCCTACTCGGTGATCCTCGCGGCCGGCCTCAAGGGCATCCAGGAGGGCTACGAGCTCCCCCCCGGCGCCGACGACGACGTCTGGGCGCTCAGCAGCATGGAGCGCCGCGCCATGGGCATCGAACCCCTCCCGCAGAACCTCGGCGAGGCCATCGACCTCATGCAACGCAGCGAACTCGTCCGCGAGACCCTCGGCGAACACGTCTTCGACTTCTTCCTGCGCAACAAGCGCCAGGAGTGGGAGGAGTACCGCTCCGAGGTCACCGCCTTCGAGCTCCGCAAGAACCTCCCGGTGCTGTAACCGCAGCTCAGCACAGGGGTAAAGCAGTACGGAAGGCCGGAGGCCGGCACGAACCGTCGGCCTCCGGTCGTTTTACGGCTCCGGGGCCGTCTGTGGGCCGTCAAGCCCAAGATCGGGGGCACGGAACACGCGGTCCATCGCCTTACGGGCTCGGTCGTCGCTACTCGGCATCAGGTGTGTGTGGACGGCGGTCGCCGGTGCCGGCGACGAACACGCCGCTCCCTTGGACCGACACTCCAGCAACCCCTCCGCCGTCAGGACGGCCAGCGCGCGCTCCACTGTGCTGGCACCGACGCCGTGCAGGCGCATTAGCTCTGCCTTGGACGGAAGCCGATCGGTGATCTTCCCCGCCTGGATGTCCTGACGCAGTGACTCGGAGATCTGTAGATACGTACCTCTCGGATTGGCCTGCGGCACGTGCGCGTCCCTTCGTCGGCTCTGGACCGTGGCGGTCACCTCCTATCCTGCCGCACGGGTTCCCGCTGGTGGCTTGCTTGGGCACCATGGGCGGGTGGCTATCGGTGACGAGCGAGAACTGGCCCGCTGGATCGCCGGGCAGGCTGACCAGGTCGGGAGGGCGCCCGGCCGTAGCTTGTGGCGCGTAGTGCTCCTGCGGCTGAGTCGCGGGCGGTACGGACGATTGATGGGCTATCAAGAGGTCCCGATTCTCGGTACGCCCTGGCAGGACACAGGTTCCGGGGACCGGCCCAACTGGCGGATGCGGGCGCCGGTCATTGGTGATGACTTCGCATTCCAGGTCAACTACCAGGTGTGCAGACGCTGCCGCCTGGGCTGGCTGGACTGGCCCTACACGGAACCGCGGTACGAGCGGTGCGGCCTGGCTTCGGCTGGACTCGCCTCGCTGCGTGCTGACCACAGGGGGGTGTCGTGGCACACGCTCGGGGGACACGCGCGTGACGCACGCCCGTTCTGGGCGGCGGTCGGGGCCGGTGTCGCCGGTGGCTACGAACAGCGCGAGCTGTGCCTGCGCGCCTTGCAGGAGTGAACAGGGTGAGCAGCGCTGTGGGGGATATGTGGGGCTCCCCAGCTGGTCAGCAAGGGTTCGGCAAGCGGTCTGTAAAGCTGCGGGTCAACTGGAGTGGCCCTTTCGCTCTCGTGTGTACGTGCTCGATTGAGTGGGCCTCGCGCCGGATCCTTCACTGGCTGTGGTGGCAGATTCCGGCGCTGTCGTGCGGCTGCGCGGGTAGCGTGGCTGCGTCGGGTTGGTGAGTGGAGGTGTGGGGATGGTTCGGGCTCCGAAGAGTGTGGACGTGAAGCTGAATCTGCATGTCCTGGAGATTGCTGGGACGTGGGAGCCGAACGATGCGGAGCGGCGTGCTGCGTGGGAGTTGTATGTGGAGTTGGTGACCCGGGTCTCGGTGGTGCCGCTGGGCACGGATGAGGGGTTGCTTCGGGAGGCGCTTAGCAGTCTGTACTCGTTGTTCGGCACCACTCGGGAGGTGCTGCGCCGGCATGGGCCTGAGGTTCGCGACGCGCTCACGGATACACGTCGGGTGCTGGCGGCCTACGCGGACCTTCTCGCCAGCGCATGTGGGGTGCCGAACCTGTTCGCAGCTGTGCCCGGCAGTCACTGAACCCGTTCAGTCGTCCTTCCCGCCGGTCTGTCCTTCTTCGAGTCGCGCGAGCAAGCCTTGGCTTGCCAGGGTGTTGTGGTGGTCTTCGCCCAGGGTGTGCTTGCGGCGGTGGTAGGTGTCTTGGCCGAGGTCGGCGGCGGCCTGGGTGTCGCCGAGGGCGGCGAGGTCGATGGCGAGGTTGTGGGCGGTGCTGAGGGTGTCGGGGTGGTCTTCGCCCAGGGTGCCTTTGCGGCGGTGGTAGGTGTCTTGGCCGAGGTCGGCGGCGGCCTGGGTGTCGCCGAGGGCGGCGAGGTCGATGGCGAGGTTGTGGGCGGCGCTGAGGGTGTCGGGGTGGTCGTCGCCCAGGGTGCGCTTGCAGCGGTGGTAGGTGTCGCGGGCGAGGTCGGCGGCGGCCTGGGTGTCGCCCAGCTTGGCGAGCCGGTTGGCGAGGCTGTGGGCGGTGCTGAGGGTGTCGGGGTGGTCGTCGCCCAGGGTGTGCTTGCGGCGGTGGTAGGTGTCTCGGCCGAGGTCGGCGGCGGCCTGGGTGTCGCCGAGGTCGGCGAGCCAGATGGCGAGGCTGTGGGCGCTAGTGAGGGTGTCGGGGTGGTCTTCGCCCAGGGTGCCTTTGCGGCGGTCGTAGGTGTCTCGGCCGAGGTCGGCGGCGGCCTGGGTGTCGCCCAGGGCGGCGAGGTCGATGGCGAGGTTGTGGGCGCCGGCGAGGGTGTGGGGGTGGTCTTCGCCCAGGGTGTGCTTGCGGCGGTGGTAGGTGTCTCGGCCGAGGTCGGCGGCGGCCTGGGTGTCGCCGAGGGCGGCGAGCCGGATGGCGAGGCTGTGGGCGCTAGTGAGGGTGTGGGGGTGGTCGTCGCCCAGGGTGCCTTTGCGGCGGTGGTAGGTGTCGCGGGCGAGGTCGGCGGCGGCCTGGGTGTCGCCCAGGGCGGCGAGCCGGATGGCGAGGTTGCCGGCGCTAGCGAGGGTGTCGGGGTGGTCGTCGCCCAGGATGCGGCGTCGGCGCTGGTAGGTGTCCTGGTCCAGTTCGCGGGCGCGCTCGTGCTGGCTGGCCGCGCTGTAGGCGTTGGCGAGGTAGTTGGCGGTCCACAGTGTGCCTTCGTGGTCCGGGCCGAGTTGCTCGCCCCAGACTTGGTGGAGTTCTTCTAGGCGGTGGATAGCGGTCATGGCGTCGCCGCGATCGATGAGTCGCGCGCAGCCATCGCGGACCACGTCGCGGCCGGCTTCGGTGGTGATGTCGTGGGGATCGACGGTGAGCAGGTGGGGGCCAAGGTCGCTCCACGCCGGCCAGTTCGCTGGTTCCTCGACGTCGCCTGGTCGTGCCGCGACGAGGAGGGCTTCGGCGCTGTGTGCGGCTTGGGTGCGCTGCTGGTCGTCGAGTTGGTCGCGGAGGATGGCTTGGGTGAGACGGTGGAGCTGGAGCGTGCCGTCCTGGACGCGGCCCAGGGCGTGGCGGGTGACGGCGGTCAGGGCGTTCTTCATACTCAGGGGTTTGCCGAGCAGGGTGTTCAGGGTGGCGGGGGCGTCGTTGTGGGCTGTGCAGTTGTGCAGGGGGAAGGGTTCGGGGGCCAGGAGCGCGCAGGCGTTGAGCAGGAGAGCGGCGTCGGGGTTGTCGTGGGTGAGGCGCTGGTGACTGAGGCGGGTCTGGGCGGCGAGGGAGACCGGGTAGTCGTCTGGGGGGTCCTGGTCGAGCAGGGCGCTGGCCTGTGCGTTCAAGAGCTGGTGGTACTGCGTGAGTGTGAGGCCGTTGTCGAGGCTGGCGGCGGCCTGGACCAGGGCGAGGGGGAGGTCGTCCAGGGCTTGGGCGAGGCGGTCGGCGTCCTGTTCGGTGAGGGTGGGGACGCGGGTGCGGAGCAGGTGTACGGATTCGGGGCGGGTGAAGGCGTAGACATCCATGGCGTGGGCGATGGTGTGCCATTGGCGGTTGCGTGAGGTGATCAGGACATGGCCGGTGCCGCCGGGCAAGTAGGGGCGCAGGGCGGCGGGGTCTTCGGCGTTGTCGAAGACCAGGAGCCAGCGGCCGCGGCTGCGCAGGTCGGCGGCGAGGGCGTCCCAGGCGTCGGCCGGTGTGGTGTCGGCGGGGGCGGCGCCGGTCCGCACCGCGAGGGCGGTGAGCTGGTCGGGGATCAGGCCGGGTTCTTCGGCGCGGATCCACCAGGTGAGTTCGTAGTCGCCCGCGAAGCGGTAGGCGTATTCGAGTGCGAGCTGCGTCTTGCCGATACCCCCGCGTCCGTCCCCCGCCTGGAGCGCGACGGTGGTGTGGCTGGTGAGGGCCTGGCGCAGGCGCAGGAGCACGTCGTCGCGGCCGGTGAACCCGGCGTTGCGGGCGGGTAGGTTCCACACGCGGGGCAGGGTGCCGGGCAGGCGGGGGCTGGTCGCCCCCAGTCGTCGCAGCCGGCCGCCGCCGGGGCCGGGGAAGGCGGGTTCGTGGTCTGGGCGGCGGGGCCCGGCGACGGCACCCAGGAGGGCGGCGCGGGCCTGCGCCTCCTCCAGGCCGTGGATGCTGGCGGCGAGGATCGGGGCGAGGATCGGCGGAGGCTCGGTGGCATCGATCCGGACCGGCACCAGTTTGCCCTTGTCCTTGGCGGCCAGGACAGCGGTCCACTCGTCGGTGGTGAAGCGGCCGGGCTCGAAGTAGGCGGCGGAGAAAAGGGCCACCATCCGGCCGCTCTTCAGGGCGTCGTTCATCTTGAGGATGAAGTTCTCGCCGGCCGCCCAGTCCCAGTAGTCGAGTTCGGTGGTGTAGCCGGCGTCCTCCAGTTGCCAGGCCACCCACTCGGCCCAGGCCCGGTCCGGTCCTGCGTGGCTGATGAAGACCCGCCGCTCAACATCCTCGCCACTCATCCCGCCCGCACCCCCACGCCGCAACCCGGACTGGCCTACGACACTAGACCTGTGACACGCCCCACCGCCGTCACTTGACACACCATCACCACCGCGCCGCAGGGGATATGTGGGATGGAGGCCCGCGATAAGCGCTTCCCGGCTGGTCGGAGCAGGTTCGCAGCGCGGTCTGTAAATCCGCTCCCACGTGGGCCAGTGGCGAGACAACGGGTCGACAGTGACCAAGGGCTGCCCCCATCTGAAGATGGGTTGCCATGTGATGATTCGCATCCGTCAGTTGGTTGGCGGCGTGGGCTGTGTGGGTGGTCTTCTACCGTTTTGGCGGCATGGGCGTGGCGTGTGCTCTAACGTTTCAGACCCTACGAGCGGCGATCGGGACGGCGCTTCCGGGGCTTGAGCGGTACGGGGGTACGTCGTGGCAGGTACCGTGCGTTTCGATGTGTTCGTCTCCTATGCGCATGAGGATGGGCCGTGGGCGACGACCCTGGCCGAGAATTTGCACCGGCTGGGCCTTGAGGTGTTCTTGGACCGGTGGGAGTTGGTGGCCGGGGAGCTCTTGGCCGCTCGGCTGCAGGAGGGCCTAGCCAAGGCCGACGTTCTGGTCGCTGTGGTGAGCCAGTCTTGGGTGGATTCGGGCTGGTGCAACGAGGAGTTCGCGGCGGCGCTCGCTGCGAGCGTGGCAGCTCAGCAGCGGGTGATTCCCGTGCTGCTAGGCGAAGTTAATCTGCCCGCGTTCATTGCGTCCCGGCTGTACGTCGACTTTCGGACCGTCGCATCCCCCGGGCAGTACGAGAACCTGGTGGAGCAACTGGAACGGGCGGTACGGGGGCTTCCGACCGGGCGGCGTCCAGCGCGTGGCGGCCCGGTGGTTGCGCCCGATGGCGTGCTCTACAGTCCGGACGGTCCGGTGCAAGCGGGTTTGCGGTTGGACGCGCAGACGGTGGTGTTCTCCACGGCAGGGTCCGAGGCCACGCATCCGCCTCAAGGTGTGGATCATGGCTTGGAGCGGCTGGTCTGGGAGTTGCACCGGGCTCGGGTGCAGGCTGCGCGCGGCATCGTGACTCGCACGGGTACGCGCGACGGAGCGCCGGTTGCTGGTAGCGCGATGCATGCGGCTTTGCTCGCGGTGGGCAAGGCGTTGGGCGAGGGCTTCCTGGACGGGGCGGCGGGCGCTGCGCTGAGGCAAGAGGTGGAGGCGGTGCGGGCCCGCAATGTCGAGCTGCGACTGGGGCTGCGAGTGGACGAGCCGCGATGGGTGGATTTGCCCTGGGAGACTCTGACCGTCCCTGGCCTGACGGAGCCGCTTGTGCTGTCCGATCAGGTGCAGCTGTATCGCACCGTCGCCCGCCAGATCGCTCCGGTGGCCATTCAGGTGCCCGGCCCGCTGCGGATCCTGGCGGTGGTGGCCAGTCCGGAGCGTGGTGGGGGCGAGTTGTTGGACTACGAGCGGGAGTTGGCGCGGATCCTGGACACGGTCGACCCGGCCCGTGCCGACCAAGGGGCCTATGTGCGGGTGTTGAACTGGGGCAGCCTGGCGGAGATCCGGGCGGCGTTGGAGCAGGAGCGCTTCCATGTGCTGCACCTGTCCTGCCACGCCGCCCCGGGCTTCCTGGTGCTGGAGGACGAACGCGGCCAACGCGACCTCGTGGAGGCGCAGCGGCTCTTGACCGAGGCATTGCCGCCGGGCCGGGGGGTTCCGCTGGTGGTCCTGGCCGGCTGCTCGACCGCCCAGACTCCTGCGGGCCCTGGCGAGGAGGACGGGGAGGACACCGCCCTGGCGGCGGCGGGCCGGGCGCGGGCCGGATTGGCCCGGGACTTGCTGGCCGGCGGAGTGCCGGCGGTATTGGCGATGACAGACGCGGTCACCGATCCCTATGCCACGGAGTTGACCGCCCACCTGTATGCGGAGTTGGCCCGCGCCGAGCACCCCGAGCCGCTGGCCGCCCTGTCCAGAGCCCGCCACCTGCTGGAGCGCGCGCGCCGCCGGCTTCCCTCCAGCGATCGGCACGCGATGCTGGCGGAGTGGGCAACCCCGGCTCTGTTCCTGGCCGGCCCGCCGCTGCCGCTGTTCGACCGCAGCCACGGCACCGCCCAGGTCCAGGCCCCCCCGGAACCGGTCCTCGACCCCTCGATGATTGTCCGCCAGGTGGGGGACTTCGTCGGGCGCCGAACCGAACTGCGCCACCTGCTCGGCGCGCTGCGCGCCCCGTTGCTGGCCGGAGTGGTCATCCACGGCATCGGCGGGGTGGGCAAGTCCACACTGGCCGCGGAACTCCTCCACCAGCTGGGCGCCGACGCCGGGGTGGTCGTGCCCGTCTCCGCCGCCACGACATTGTCAGTGGACCAGATTCTTGAGGAACTACGCCGCCGGCTGACAGCCCACTGCCTGAGGACCGCTCTGCCCCAGGACGACCCGTTGCACCGGCTGGCGATCGCCTTGAGCGATGCGCGTCCGCCGTGGCGGGAGCGGTGGGAGCTGGTCCGCCAATTGCTGCTGGGACGGGCGCCGGTACTGCTGTTCGTGGACAACGCCGAGGACCTGCTCGCCGCCGCCGGAGACGGGTTCGCAGTGGCCGACGGTGAGCTCGCGGACTTCCTGAGTGCCTGGGTGGCAGCCGGACCGCAAGCCCGGCTTCTGGTCACCAGCCGCCAGCCCTTCATCCTCCCAGGCAGGGCTCATCGGAGGCTGGCCGTCCACCACCTGGGTCCGCTCTCGCAGGCGGAGATCCGCAAACTCATCTGGCGCCTGCCGGGCCTGGACGCCCTCACCCCGGCCGAGCAGAGCCGCGCCTACACCGACGTCGGCGGCCACCCCCGCGCCCTGGAATACCTGGACGCGCTGCTACGCGGTGGCCAGGCCCGGTTCCCGCAGGTCGCGGACCGCATGGAGGCGGCGCTGGAGCGGCGCGGCATCCACCGCCCCCAGCGGTGGCTGGCCGGAGTGGAGGGGGACCTGGACCGGGCCCTGGCCGAGACCGTCACCTTGGCGGTCGATGATGTCCTCCTCGACGGCCTGCTGGACCGTGTGAACCAAGTTTCCCAGGCCCGGCTGCTGCTGGATGGCCTGGCGGTGTATCGCGCCCCGGTCGACTGCACTGGCGCGGCCTGGCAGCTGTCCGCCCTCACCCGACCACCTGACCCCGACCCCGAACTAGTCCGGCGCATCAATGACGTGCACCAGCAGGTTAACCAGGCCCGCGCTGCCGGAGCCGGACCTGAGGACGGCTTCGGCTTGTCGCCCCAAACCCTCGCCCGATACCGGCGCGACCAAGCGGACAGGGCTCGGCCGCCGGTTGCTCTGGATGAACAGGCAGAGGACGGCCTGGCGTTATTGCTGACTTTCGGCCTGGTCACCCCGGCGCCCGCGCCGCAGGACGAGGCCGGCTCAGCGCCGACCGGGCTGGTGGTGCACCGCTGGACCGCCGACGCGCTGACCCGTCGCACCGATTCCGAGGCGCTGATCGCCGCCCACCGCCGGGCCGCCGCCTACTGGATGTGGCGCGTCGGCGTGTGGCCGCAGGACCGCGCTGCGGACATCACCCAACTCCTGGAAGCCCGCAGCCACTACTTCGAGGCGGGTGACATCGATCAGGCTGACGCTTGCAGCCAAACGGTCTGCTCGCAACTGCATACCTGGGGTGCCTGGGACTGGGAGCAGCGCTTGGTTGAAGAGACCCTCGCCTGGCATCCTGACCACTCCCACCCTCGCTCTGCTTGGCTTCACCAGCTGGGGATCATTGCGCAGGAACGGGGGGACTATACGACGGCCGAGCGGTACTACCGGGACTCGCTGGCCATCGAGGAGGAGGTGGGTAACCGCGCCGGTCTCGCGGGCAGCTACCACCAGCTGGGGATGATCGCGCAGGAACGGGGGGACTATGCGACGGCCGAGCGGTACTACCGGGACGCGCTGGCCATCGAGGAGGAGCTGGGTGACCGCGCCGGTCTCGCCAGTGCCTACCACCAGCTGGGGATGATCGCGCAGGAACGGGGGGACTATGCGACGGCCGAGCGGTACTACCGGGACTCGCTGGCCATCAAGGAGGAGCTGGGTGACCGCGCCGGTCTCGCCAGTGCCTACCACCAGCTGGGGATGATCGCGCAGGAACGGGGGGACTATGCGACGGCCGAGCGG